>JAWOJF010000150.1:0-12086 GCA_046481785.1 Ignavibacteriaceae bacterium
TTCTTTTAAGAATACCAAGAGTTTGCCCAAGCTGAAATGCATAATATCCGGATCCGGAGGCCTGGAATTCATTTAACAGCAGTTCAAGGTTTCTTTCTGCTTTCTTTTTAATTTCTTCTTCAGAAACACTGTAACCCAGATGGATAATTTCTATTAAAGATTTTTCTATGCTAAAACCATTCTCAATCAGCGAAGGCTCTATCTGCTCATGTATTGTTCCGGTGAATCTTACTTTTTTGTTATTTGGAAACAACCGGGCATAACTCATAACCGAGGGATGTTTGTTAATCTCATCAAGGCTTATAACATTACACCAGTATGCTTTTTTGCAGGATTCGGCTGTAATTCTTTTTAATTCCTGAACAGAATTGTTATTTAACCTTTCATCTGCATCAAGGTATAATATCCAGTCACCTGAGGCATTTTGCAGGGAATAATTACGGGCTGCCGAAAAATCCCCGATCCATGTAAACTGAAATATTCGGGCATTAAACTCTTCAGCAATTTTAATAGAGTTATCGGTAGAGCCGGTATCAACTATTATAATCTCGTCAACAATGCCTTGCACAGACTGCAGGCAATCGGGGAGATATTTCTCCTCATTCTTTATAATCATGCAAAGTGAAATCATAATCTTACTTCAAAAAATTTAGGAGATTGGCAGCAGTTTTACTCCAGGTAAAGTTTAGCATATCTTTTCCGGCTCTGTACCCCTTAATTTCAACCGTATTCCTGTTATAGTAAGCTGCTTCAATTTTTTCAACAATTTCTTCAATAACAGGCTCCTTCCAATCGGCTTCAAGTCTGCCCGATTCCGAAAAAAGCCTTACTTCATTTTGTTCTTTCAGCAAAAAAGAATTATCATCGGTTAATATGTCCATATGGCCGCTATTGAAGGAAGCTGCTGCGGGCCTTCCGCAAGCCATATATTCCATTAACATCAGATTGGTCCCGCCTTCGCACCTGTTAGGGAATAAACCTATATCCGATTTAAGATATAGTTCTCTAAGTTTATTATGGGGAATTAATGGAAGAGTTATTATTCTTTTGGGATCAAGATTGTTAATGGCATACAGGTTATGCATAAACTCTTCCCATGTATTCCCTTTGAACTCAAAATGTATATGCTTTGAGTTGGACATCGTCTGGATTGAATGAGACATATTATTATACCAAGCATTAACCAGTATAATATTATTATACTTTTGCTGAAGAATCCCGATTGCTTTTAATACAAGATCCTGCCCTTTCCTGTATTCAAACTTACCCCCTGAAAATATGGTAAACAGGTTCTCACTCTTTTTAACATTTTCAGGATAAAATATTTCAGGATCAATACCCTGAATAAGTATATCAGTATTGTTAATTCCTTTTTGCTTAAGTTTTTCATTGCACCAGCTTGAACCGGCAAGAATAAGGTTAAAGTTTGCAGAATTTTTTATTGAAGAGTCATTTAATTCCTTATCAAAGAAGGTATAGCCAATATTAATATCGGCGCGCGTATTAAATACAGGATCAAACTTCATATTTGTAAGCGCATGCAATGCCTTGCCATGAACTTTCCCGTCTTTCAGCGGTTCTCCTTTTTCATAAAGGTCAATAACCTTTGTTATTTTTGATAATTCCTTTTTAATATACTTGCTGCAAATGCCCCAGCCAAAATTTTCACCCTGCGAAAGCCCGAGATAAATCATTTGCCCGGTTTTTTCATTGTGAGATTCATTAACATACTGGCTAAATCCTCTGTATTCAACCTGCCCGCATTGAAGAGATATACCATTTCTTTTATTTTTAACTGCTTCAAGAGCTGTTTTTACCTGTAAGAATACACTTTCCCAGTCATCCGGCTTTAACTGCCTGAATAACCTGGCATGAGGATACCAGGGTGAATCCGGACGGTTCAGCATCCAGCGCCAGTCAGGAAGAAAAGGTAAAAGAATCCAGGTATCTTTACCCATAGCTCCTGCAAGATGAGCAATTGATGTATCAACAGTAATTACAAGATCCAGTTGGCTTATTATTGCGGCAGTATCAAGAAAACTTTTGTCATATTCATCAAGAATATTCAAAGGATATAAAAAATCTTTTGTCTGGTTTATTGGTGTCCCTTTTTGCAGAGTATAAAACTCTACTCCCTCAACATCAAACAGAGGGCTAAAATTTATAAGTTTACAGGATCTTCTTCTATCGGCATTATTGTTTGCATTACCTGCCCATACAATTCCAATTTTGTATGAAGAACTTTCAGGAATTAATTTTTCCCATTTTTCCTTGTAATCTTTTTCTATCTTTATATAAGGTACGCCACCGGGAATATTTTTAATGGTAGTTTTAAAGTATCCGGGAAGGCTTAAAAGCTGAATATCATAATCGAAAACGATATCAGGATTTACCTGATCACGGGGATACAGTTCATCTATTTCTTTAATATGTTTATAAAGAGGCAGCAGCCTGCCGCTGCATTCAAATATTGTGTAAGCGCCTTTCTGCTTTAACAATGATATGAAACGGACAAACTGTATAGAATCACCCAGCCCCTGCTCATCTTTAATAAGTATTCTCTTTCCTGCTAAATCGATGTTCTCCGGCAGAGGTTTTAATATTTTGGTATCCTTAAATTCTTCTTTTTTAAGCCGCCAGTCATATTCCTTCCAACCTTCCTCAAAATTTCCAGATAATAACAGCGCATGCCCCTTATTATAATGTATTTCCGGATTCTCAGGTTCATAAATAAGAGCCTCATCAAAAAGTGCCAGTGCCCCATTAATTGAGCCCTGAAGAAGCTTTGCTACACCCTTATTAGTATATAAAAGAGCTTTTGAGAAATTATCATCATTCTTTATCCGGTTCAGGTATTTTTCGGCTTTGTTAAAATCGGATTGCCTCGTATAAAGTGTAGCCAGACTGCTGTACACTTCGTCATAGTCGGGATTTATTGAGGCGGCAGTTTCAAAACAATTGATTGCTTCGGTATCATTGTTCAATTTCATAAAAGCAATACCGAGATTATAAATAAAAACAGCGTTCCGAGGCTCCAGCTCAACTGCCATCTTATAGCAGGACAGGCCCTCCGCTGTTTTCCCTATTGCCAGGTTAATATTTCCTAAATTATTGTGAACTGCACCATTATAAGGATCAAGTGAAATGCAGAATCTTAAACAGGATTCCGCCTGTTGATATTCCTTACGGCTTAAATGAATTACACCCAGATTGTTTATTGCATCAAAGTGGGAGCCGTTAAATTCCAGTACCTTCCTGTAGTTTAGCTGTGCCTTATCATAATTCTCAAGCCTTTGATAACATAAGCCCAGATTATAATATGCTTCATGGTGATAATTGCATATAGAAACTACTTTTTCAAGGAACACTGATGCTTCGGCATATTTCTCTTCATTAAGTTTTATTATGCCAAGAAAATTCAGTACATCATAATCAGAGTTATTAGCATCAAGCAGTTCCAGTAAAAGATCATGTGCTTCCCGGATATTGCCTTCATAAAAAAGTCTTACAGCATCCTGATATTTATCAGAAAAAGCAACAACAGGGTACATTAATGATATTCTTGAATTAATGAATTATGATGATTTTCAAAGCCCAGCAGGCTGTTTACTTTTGTTAATCCGACAAGTGCAAATTTATTTCCCGGGTTATATAGTAAAGCCCACTCAAACATAGTTTTTGCTTCTTTCTCCAGGCCTGTAAGTCTGAATACCTCGCCAAGCCCCGCGCATGCATCTGAAGAATTGGGTTCATCATTTAATGCTCGCTCAAAGAAGCCCTTTGCATCTTCTAAATTGTTCAAACCGAGATAAGAAAAGCCTTTCAGGCTTTCAACCGCAGATTTAATTTTCATATCATTCTCCGGTAAATATTCTTCAGCAGTAAGTAATACTTGTAAGGCTTCGTTATATTTTTTCTCTTCAAAAAATTTGAATGCCTTATCAAGAAGCTTAACAATGCTTGTTTCGCTTTGAGAACTTAGATTTTCTGATATATCATTATCGGGCAAATTAAGCAGATTGTTTACCTTCCTCAGCCCTTCAACGGCAAGAATATTAGCGGGGTTATTCTTTATGCCCCATTCAAACATTGTCTTTGATTTCTGTAAACCCTCAATTAGTATAATTTCAGCCAGACCTGTGCAAGCCTGTGAAGATTTTTTGTTCAGGTCAAGTGACTTTTCAAAGAAACCCCTGGCTGATGCTACATCATTCAAACTCAGGTGAATATAGCCTTTAAGATTATAGAAAGCAGAGGCAAACTCGCTGTTAACAGGATTAGAAAGCTGACCGTTAAACATCCCTTCGGCTGTTTCTATAAGTATCTTTGCCTCTGAATATTTTTTATTCAGCAGCGAATCTGCAGCCCGGGATAGCATCTGATTTGCATTATTTTCGTTTTTTTTTGAGGCCTGATCTGATTCTTTATCCTGTCTATGCAATGAATTGTCAGCAGAGTTTAAGCCAAGGGCTGAATTTATCTCCCGGAGACTATTTGCTGCCTTTAAGTTCTCAGGATCATAAGAAACACTCCATTCAAACATAGTTTTTGCAGATTCTAACATATCTTTTTTGTAAAAGACTTCGCCAAGCCCCATACATGCCTGAGAAGACTGCGGATTCAGATTTAAAGCGCCTTCAAAACATTCGCCTGCTGCTTCAAGTTCATTGCTTAATAAAGCAACGTTTCCGGTCAGTGTTAATAGATCATATCTATTTATATTCAGCTCCCGTGCTGCCTGCTCATCAAAAACAGCAAGGGCCTTATAAAGGGAATCCAGGGCAGAATGATACTCCTGATCACTTATAAGGTTTTTTGCTCTTTCAATCATTTCGATAAATTGATTATTGTTAATAGGATACATAATACTCCTTTGTTTGATTTTTTTACCCTGGAGCCAAATCTCTTCCGGATCAGCATTCCATTTTTCTTTAAATATTTTTTTATTCTTATCCAGATGTTCCTGGTATTTTTCCAATCCTTCGGCAGTAAAACTCTTTGATCCGAAATGATGAATAAATACATCCTGCGCAATTACTGTTTTATACCCTGCAATCTGGGCGCGCAGGCAAAAATCGTCATCTTCAAAATTGCCGGGAGAGAACCTCTCGTCAAGCCCGCCTATTTTTTCAATTACTTGTTTTTTAATTAAAGTGCATAGAAAAGCAACCCGGGGAAAGAAGAACATTTTACCTGAGTTTTCCTTCCTTATTTTTGCAGCATATTTATACATTTCTTCAACGGTAGTGTATGCAGCATTTTTATCCAGTTGAACACCGCTAACTGCATTGCTTATTGGGCATACAAGGCCTGCAGAAGGGTCGCTTTCTGCAATCTCAAGCATTCTGTCAAGCCAGTTTTCAGTAACAAGAATATCGTTGTTGGCAATAAGTATGTATTTGCCGGATGATGCCTTTATGCCCTGGTTTACGCCTTTGGGGAAACCGAGGTTCTCTTTATTAAAAATAACTTTGGCATTGCTGCGTTTTTTTTCCAGTTCAACCAGGTACTTGCCTGTTTCATCAGAACTGTTATTATCAACCAGTATAAGTTCAAATGTTACATTTGTAGTTTTATAAACTGATTCAACGAAAGCTTTTGTGTATTCAAGTTGGTTATACGTTAAAGCTATAATTGATACGAGAGGAAGATCTTTCGGGTTATCCTTACTCCAGATTGCTTTAAATTCCTCAATTATTTCATTCATATTGGGAATAGCATTTATTTCATTCTCGTATTTTTTATATATAAGATTTCTTGCTTTTCCGAACTCCTCCTGTTTTGAAGAAGTTAAAGTTGAGCCGTCATTATACCAGTTTACCTGTACTGTGTTTTTCTTAATATGTTTAAATATTGCTGCTTCAGAAAGCCTTAGCCAAAATTCCCAGTCTTCCAAAACCTGCAAAGATTCATCAAAAAGTCCCGTTTTATTAAGAAGTGATTTTTCAAATACAAAACAGTTGATGGGAGAAATATTTCCGATCAGCAGCTTGTTACGGTTATAATCTATAGAATAAGGAACCGTCTGATCCTGAAGTTCATACTTCTTCCCCTTCTTTATATATGCGCACCTGACTGAATCTGTATAAACAACTTTAATATCATCAGTAAGATTATCTAAAGCAGTCTCCAAGTGATCCGGATAAAATATATCATCATCATCAAGTAATGCGATATATTTTCCCTTTGCGGATTTAATACCGGCATTCCTGGCTGCTGAGGGACCTTTGTTAGTATCAAAATCAATGAGTTTAATTCTGTTGTCATTAAATGACTTAACTATTTTATTAACACTTTTACCGCCGTCTTTAACAATAATAAGTTCGAAATTACTGTAAGTCTGGGATAACACACTTTCAATTGCATTTTTAAGTTTATCCGGACGGTTAAACGAAGGCATTATTACAGATACAAGTTCACCCCTGTTTATAGTCTGGCCATCAAAGAATGTAAACTCTTTAAGCATCCTGTTTCTCATATCAGAAAGTTCTTTTTCCTTTTCAACTTTTTTCGCTGCACTCATTGCATCATTAAATACATCATCATCATTGGGGTTGTAAGAAACTGCATTTTTTAAATGCAGGTATGCAGATTTAAAATCACCAAATGCTTCAAATATTTTCCCGGTAATAAATGCCGGATAGAAACTATAATCTTCTAAGCTTATAAAGCTTTCAAGTTCACTCTTTACTAATGCAAGATCTTTTTCCTTACTAAGGGACCATAACTTTTTATATTTACCGAATATATCTTTAAATTTTTTCTTTAGCTCTCCCCGGGCTGATTGAATCATTGCTTCTGCCTGAACCCTTTTACCCGATTTTAAATATGCATTGAACAGCATCAGGATCACTTCATCAGATTTTTTTTCAATACTGCCAATCAACTTAATTGAGTTAAAGTAATCGCGGAAATGCATTAAGCCTTTTGCTGTTTCATAAAGGGCTTTATTGCGGGCTTTAGCAGGGTTTTCCCAGTTAAAGGATGGGTATATCTTTTCCAAAGGATAAGAAGCAACTATTTTTCTTATAATTAATGATTCATATGAACGATCAATAAAGCCGCTCATTGAAATATTGTTTTCATGTTTCCGGTAATAGTATATAATTCTGTGCAGCTTATGAAACTTAGCTTTATAGGCAAGGCGCGTCCATAACTCATTATCCTGTGCTCTTACAAATTCATTGTCAAAACCGCCTGCTTCGTTAATAAGTTTTTTGCGGATTAATGAACCCCCGAAAGTAATACCTTTACCCTGTATTATATTTGAGAGTAATCCGGATGATTTCTCTGTATAGTCTTCGGGTTCAAAATGCTGTAAATCGTCTCCTGTGTCTGAATCGAAGGATTGAGGATCGCCGTAAACAACATCTACCGAAGGATCATTTTTAATTACCTGGCTGTATGATTCAATCAAGCCGTCTGCAAGAAGATCATCATCATCAAGCCAGAGCAAGTAGTCTCCTTTAGCTTCATTAACACACATATTCCTTGCAGCGGGACGTCCCTCATTGGTTTTCTTTATGTAATTAATTTTTGAAGACGCAAAGTTTTTAACTATTTCTCCTGTATTGTCTGTTGAGCCATCATCAACTACTACTATTTCAAAATTCCCTTTTTGTTTCAAAGCACTATCTATAGCCTGTTTTAAGAAAACTGCACGGTTATAAGTAGGAATACATACGGAAATAAAAGGTTCATCATTATTTACAACCGGAGTTTCTTCACCGGGATATATGTAAATAACTCCTCTTCTTTTCCCTGTTGCCTTAGAACTATAATAATGCTTGTAATTCGGATTAACCTCAAGCAGCTCTTTTTCTATATATCCGTAATCAAGTTTCTGTCCACCATAGCTGTCATAGCCGAAGTCTTTTCCCGGCACATAAAAATCATGAACAACAATTACGCTGTCTTTTAAATCAGGGAAGCTTTTGATAACCTTAAGCTCATCCAGTATAGGCCAGTAGTCATACCAGTGCGCATCAAGAAAGAATAAAACCGGGCGGGGCACCGATGCCAGCATTTCCTTCATTACATCAGGCGAACTGCCGGGGAACAGTTTTATATTCTTAATATCCTTTAGTCTTTCCTTAGCCCTCTGGTATGTTTCAGAAACAACTTCAATTGAAAATACGTTCTCAACAAAAGATGACATTTCTTTTGTAGAACTCCCTTCAGATGTACCCGTTTCTACTATGGATTTTATATTATATTTCTTAACAAGCTTTTCAATTTCAGCTTTCAGATAATAATCGCCGGTAAAAATGTAGTTATCCTCAATTCGTTTGATTTCTTTTTTAATATTATTGTCATTACAATTTTTTACTTCAATATCTGTATCTCTTTTAAAGAAATTCATGTAGCCTTTTAATACCTGCTGGTATACACTATCCCATGTCCTGTCTTTAAATACTTCGGGATTATTCCTAAAGAACTCAGCAACAGCATTCTGCTGAGCTGTATAATCGGATTCAGTAAATTCTTTTATTTTTTTATAAAGCTGATCAAAATCTACTTTTATATCTTTGCCGTTTTTCTTTACATACTGTCTTAAATCGATATATAAATTATTGCTGAAGTATTCGTCGATGTTGTAGCATCCCATATACAATGGTACAGCCTTACCTGCAAACCCGTCAAATAATTTTTCGGTTAAATAATCCCAGCTATGCAGTTCATCATAAGTGTTTTCTGGACAGAAAATGAATTTAGCATTCTCAATCAGTCCGACTTTGTTTTCAGTCTGGCCTTTATAATAGGGCCTGTCCAGCGGGAAACGGCTATACCAGCTAACCTCAAAATCAGTGTTGTTATGGAACCAGTCTGCCGCTGCAACCCGCAGTGAATATAATTCACATTCCTGCTGACTGGATTTGGGATTGCCAATAAACAGAATTTCATTTTTTCTTTCATTCCAGTTGGTGCCGGGGTGTATTAACTTTTCATAATCCTTTTCATCTGACCAGTGTGCATGGGGAACAAAAACAGAGTTAGGTTTATCCTTTAAGAATTTCCTGTTCCAGTTAATAAGCAGGGGAAAATATTTAAGCAAATCGGACTTATAATTATCAGCAATTACTGTATATGGTTCTGTAAACCAGAAAGCATCTGCAGGTTTAATTGCGTTAACATTTTCAAGAGAATAGGCGTTATAAAAAACTCTTAACTGCTGATCTGTATTGTTGTTATCCAGTATTAATCTTGCATCTGCACCGCCTATAATTTCAACCTTATTTGCAGTATGCCTGTTAATTACATAAAGGTCATTTTCAGTGATTATTCTGTCAGCTTTGGTTAAAGCCGAGGAATTATCAACCCCCGTATGTCGTTTATAATATGGTATTCTGAATTCTTCAATATCTGAATACTTCCAGCGGAGATAATCGTTCATCAGTTTATGCCTGTCAAACTTCGTTTGAAGTTTATTATCATTATCTGCATAATCATGATAAATAATTACACCAGGGCTGTACATAAAACTGCCAAAACCTGATTCATTATATATTCTGTAGCTGTATTCAAAACCCTCTGCACCAAACAAAAGCGGGTTCATGCCTGAATGTTTGACATATTCTTCTTTTAAGAATGCAGAGTTTCCTTCGGTATCAATATATTTTATATAAAGAAGATCCTCACCAAGATTATAATGAGCGGCAACCCTGTTATTTGTGCTGCTGCTTTTTGGGAGCACTTTTCCCCTCAGGGCTAAGGCATCAGTATCAGAAAAATTTCTAATTATATTTTCGGCATAATTATCATGGGCCAGCGCATCATCATCAAGAAAACTAACTATACTACCCCGTGCAAAGAATACACCAATATTTCTGCCTTCAGAAAGAAGGAAATTATGAGGGAGTCCTACATATAAGATTGGTAAACGTATAAGTTCGGGTAAAATTTCTTCATTTAATCCATTATCAACTACAATTACTTCACAATCATTATTATAACTGTCGGTAACTGAGCGTATACAATCAAGTAAAAGTCTTTTTGTATTGTAAGCAACAATAATTACAGACAGCTTAACACCGTTATTGAGATTTTTCGGCCTGTTATCATATCTTACAAATTTGGTATAATCTATTGAATGCCTGTATTTTTCAATTTCTTTTTCCGCAGATTTGAATTCTCGCGAATAAAGTTTATTGCCTGCATTTTCAAAGTTCTTTATACTTTCGCTAAGCTCTGTTTTTGATTTTGCAACTCTTCTTTTAACAGCATTTACCTTAGCATTGTTCATTGTATTAAGGCTTATTTTACGTGCTTCATCATTATGCGATACAGAATCATTAAGCACCCGGTACATGTAAAGAGGTTCATTTACAAAAAGGAGAGCACCAACTTCCTCCATCTTGTAGGATATGTCTTTATCTTCTGTATGCAGAAATGCAGTATCATACCCGGCTGATTTTTTATAATAATCTATCTTAAATGTGCGGAAGTGGCTTACAACATCCGAATCAAGATTGGTTTTGCCTTCCGGTATGCTTTTGCAATAGCCCATTTCATAAGGCTTAAGCTCCTCGTTGCAGTAAACAAACTGTGAATAAATGTATCCTGCAGTGGGATTATTTTTGTGGGCATTATACATTACTTCTATGGCATTAGGAAGAAGTGCATCATCACTGTCTAATGTTCCAAAATAATCACTGCGTACGTTATTTATTCCCTCTATAAGTGAAACAATATATCTTTTATTTTCATTATGCCTGATCAGTTTTATTCTGTTATCAGTTAAATACTTTTTAATTACTTCTATTGAATTATCAGTAGAGCAGTCATCTATAATAATTAATTCCCAGTCTGTAAAAGTTTGCAGCAGCACTGATTCAATTGCCTGAGCAATGTATCTGCCCCTATTATAATTCGCCATTATAATAGAGAAAGAAGGTTTAACTGAAAGTGCAGATACTTCCCTATTCTTAGCAACAGGATTATCAGCCAGGTCTTTTATTTCTTTAGCAGGCGGATTATTTGATATTACAGCCTTTTTACTGCTGCCCTTAATATGATTGAAAATGTCATCATACCTGTGGAACCATGTGTGTTCTTTTATAGTTCTCTGATATGCATTCTGTGCAATTTTCTGCCCCTCACCCGGATGATTTAAGTAATAACCTATTTTCTCAGCCAGCTCATCAGTAGAGTTGAATATTACAATTTCTTTTCCGTTCTCATAATATTCTTCCAGGTTCTCAGCTTTATCTGTTAAAAGCAAACTCTTAGTTCCGGGTATTTCAAAATTCCTGCCTTTTATCTGCTGGCTCAGGTTATCATTTGAATTTGAAAGGTTAAGATTTATTTTACTGCGTGAGAACATTCTTACCATCTGGTGGAAAGGGAGCCTCGGGCGATTCTGCCAGTTAAAGCCAAAATATTCTACATTAATATTTTTATTTAAAAGAGAAGAAATTACTTCTCTGCGGTTACCATGCGGCTGCCCGATAAAGCTGACATCTATATCTTTTTTGACATTATAAGGAATGTATAACTCATGATTACATGCCCACTGGGTTTTAATTACTTTGTCAAAAATATTTTGCTGTTTATATTTTTGAAGTGCGCTGTTTGCGGTTGTACAAATAAAATCAAAATTGGGAGCAACCTTACTGCTGTACTTTTCATATCTCCAATGATCGTCACAGAACCAGTGAATAGTAGTTATGCCCAGTTCAGATAATCTTTTAAATACTTCATGTTTGGGATCTTTGTGAAAATCAAAGAGGACAGCAAAAATGTGTGAGGGCTGTTCTTTTTTGGCAAACTCATATAGCTCCTCGGTCATCAGGTCAAGTCCTATTGTACTGCCCCTGTCAATAAAATCATAATGAGCAAAATCCCAGCCCTGCTTTATGCAGTAGCTTTTAAGCGGATGGTAAAAATTCCTGTGCTCAAAAGATAAGCCTCTCGACTTATTGCCATAGTCATATTTCATCCCTATATAAAGTACTTTTTCTTTCATTATCCGGCTGAGATTAAATTAAATAATTGTTCTGCCTCAATGTTCTTATAATCAAGTTCAAGAGCATCTTCCAGGTATTTCTGAGCTTCTTCCGGCTTATTCCGGCTGCTGAGAATTTTTG
>JAWOJF010000220.1:0-32442 GCA_046481785.1 Ignavibacteriaceae bacterium
CATCCTGTTTAATGCCAACAGGTTTATACCTGATATCGGACCCGGGAACAAGATCTTGCTGAACATATAAGTTTTCCCAGCCGGATGACGGGCCTATTAAAGAAGTAAGCATATTACCATTTAGCTGAGGAACAAGTATTGTAGTATCAATTTCAACTCTTCCCTGTAATTCCCGGGAAACGGCCTCGGGAACAGAACCGGGAACAGCCCCTTTTCTGCCAATCATCGCCCATGAACCAAATCCAACCAAGCTGTCGATATACACACTTCCTAAGGATTTAATTTTTTCTTTTAGTGTTGCATTTGCAACTGATGCATAACTTGAAATAGCAATAATAACTATATAATCCTCCGAAAGTGTATCAAGAAAATTTATATAATCCGTTGTTACCGAGGGAGGCCCTTCCCTGATATCAAACCATTTATATAATTCAACATCATAGGTCTCTGCATCCAAAAGGGATACATGATGACCACGTAAAGTATTTTCAGGAATTAAATTCTCACCATTTTTTGTAATAAGCACTGTGTTCCCATCTCTATAACCAGCGGACATTGCTGTTAAAATAACCATACCCGTGTCTAAACCTACCCTGGTATTATGTACTTTTATATTATTAAGCGAGGCTGTACCAAAAGTGAGGGAGTCGTTAATTCTATAGCCGTTGTAACTATTAAGAAAAAATGACTGCTCCTGGTTAAAGACTTCTTCCCCGGAAATCCTTGCCCTTAGCCAGAATCTTCCAGCATCATAAGGAGCAAGACTAATTTTTGTATAAAATGTATCCAAAGGATGTGTAATTGTAACGGGGTTTGAAAAATCGGGAAAGCGGCTTAATTCAACTTCAATTGAAGTTCCGGATGAGGATTGAGAGGGGCTTAACAATACCAGATCATCAGTAAGACTTTTTTCGTGTGCGTATGAAAATAGTGTTCTTAAAGATGAACTTGAAACATGATAATTGTAATTCACTTCGTTATCATTTTCTTTAATTTCATTTATCTCATTGTCTGCATCAAGAACAATTTTTAATGAATGATCCCCCGGCATTTTATTAATAGGAATGTTAATAAGCAATGAATCTCTGAACAGCGGAAGTACAGAAGAATATGTTCTTGAAAAGGTTATACTATCCTGCCAGGTATTTTCAATACGGAGTTTAAAAGTGTCTGTTAAAGCACGTCCCAGGTTAAGGTATTCTATTTTAAATAAAATTGAATCCAGGTTATCTGTAGGTTTTTCTATTATAGAACTTATGCCGGATGGAGTTATTTGCAGGTTCGGAATTGAAGGAACAGCCAGTGAAACAATCGGATCACCAATTAAAGTATTTGTTAAGGCAAAAAGCTGGTATACCTGCGGGCTGCTGTTTTGAAGCATTTCCATTTTTCCGGTTTTTAATGCTTCGCTAATATTATAAACTGAATCAACCAAAAGCCTCCTGTAAAAAATCTGGGGGAAGGTGGTTGATGTTGTAAAATACCCCAAAGATGAATTGCCGATATAGGCTATAGCCTGCCCGTCAGGATCCAGCATAAACAATTGTGAAAATGATTTTATATCCGGCTCTGCAAATCTTGCAGTTGAGCAGCCGAAATCGGTAATCAAAGGAAATTTATTTTTATTGTTTTTTAGCTGTGCAGGTTCGGTAATTGTATTGTCCCATGTCTGTGTACCGCTATGTCCAATATAGGAAATAAACGCCCCGCCTTTACTAATTGCGGATTGTATCTCCTGCGGGGTATAGGGACCAAAATCAGTAGGAGGTGTTTTTGTTTTATAAAAGTGAGTTGAATTACCGCCAACAGGAGCAGGTTTAACATAGTTATTTAAGATAAAATCATTTACGCCCTTAAGCTGATTTATTTCCCCTTCATCTGTATTATTTCCTCCTGAGAAAAACAGAAAGCTTTTATTCCACTCATCATAATCCTGCTGAACATATCCCTGGTGTTTGCTGATATAATATTCCAGCTCCTGCAATGTTCTTACGGGTAATCTTCCAATGTTCATCCGGGGAATGTATGCGCCGGTGCTGTCCCATGTAACAAACCAGTTATCACTTACCGCAGCCCCAAATGACGGAACATAATTTATAACAGGTGATAATGACTGGAATTTAACTTTATTGTAATGATAATCGTATGAAGCACTTCCAATTAATACAATGTACTTAGGGAGCGGTTCCTGCCAAAAAGCATGTGTAGACTGAAGAAAATCTTTTATTGATTCAGGATTAAAATACCCATACGAAAACTGATCGTAAATGTCCTCAACATCTATTATTGCGGTATTAACATTATACCATGAACTAATAAATTGGGTATAATCTGCAACAGTCTGTTTAAATAGTTTATGTGTAATTGCAATATAATCTGCCTGTATACCGGATGCTTTCAGATTATCGAATTGTTTTAAATAATATATTTTAGGCGATTTGATTTTGCTTATGCCGTTAAAAATAAACTTATCGTCCGCCCTGATAGTATCGGAAAATATAAGCTCATCCCCGTTTCTGTTAACTATATATTTTTTTAATGAACTGCCGTATCTCCATAGACTGAAATCACTTGTTTGTACATTTGTTATTTTAACCGGGCGGTGAGTGCTGTTAGTTAAATATGGGAAGAAAAAATTAAGAGAATCGTTAACAGGTTTTAAATATCGCGGGTATTCAATTTCTGTCCAGTCATAAATACATAAATTTATGGACGTATTTCCGGTTGGGAACGAAAATATTCGTACAGTATTAACTCCATTACTAATAGAGCCGGAATTATACTCGGCAGTAAGTAACTTTTGCTGGTAGCTGCTTATATAACCTGAATCCTGGCGCGGGAAAGAATTTAAAGATATAGCTAAAAGATGAGCATTAGCGACAGTACCGGTTGTTCCCCATGCACGGCTTTGCAGTTTAGCATACAATTTTACAGTGGAGTTCGGGTATATATCTGATAGGTTAAAACTAATATTTTTAGAAGGATTACCCGGGGTTGAAGGAACACCCAAGTCCCCTTCATTCCATGTTTTATTTTCATACCAGAAAGGCAATTGTCTTCTCATTTCTTCCATTGAAAAATCAAACCAGTTATTTCTTTCAGTATGCATTATCTCATGATAATATATAAGAGTATCACCTGATGACTGAGATACGTTTGAGACTTCAACCCTCTGCCCTGTTTCTCCACCCCATGTAAGCCAGTAAACTGTTGTATCAGTATATCTTCCCAGGTACTCGTGATAAGATTCACCCGGTAAGCTGACCGCCCTGTGGTTCCCCCCCATAGTTCTTATACCGGCAAATTCAATAAAGTCGCTCTCATTAAACTGTCCGTCTTCTTCACCGGATACGTAAACAGGTATTTCATTACCGGTATTGATAAGAGAAAATGTCCGGGGATCAATTGAGTTTACGGGTACACCGGCAGATACCAGATCATTATAATTTAACCTGTATATTGCATCCTGTGCCACACCTAATTTTAAATAAGTCTTGCTGTAATCTATCCATTCGTCATTATTGTTAAGGTTAAATACCGGTCGCAACTGAAAGCCGGAAGCAAATGATTTATTTAGTATAACAGATTCAACATCACTTGTACTGCCTGATTTTGCTAAAGGAAGACTTCCGCCAAAATTAAAACGGATTTCATATTCCTGGTTTTCAGTAACGGCTTGCTTATCATATTCATACACATACTGATTTAGCTGAATATGCACCACATAGTTATTCCTTAACCACAAATATCCCTTTATTTCAAAACTTTTTTTATCCGGAAACCTGTCCGGATTTTCTCTTTTTGTATACTTAATCGTAGAATCATTTACTGCATTAGCAATTGGTGTTAGTTCGGGTTCGGCAGTAATTAGTTTAGTCACCACCGGGGTTACAGCAATAGATGGCTTCGAACCGGGAGGGACCGCTATAAAAATATCTCTTGCCGGTAATATCAGGTTACTGTGGGTATATTCGGATATTTCCGGCGGGAAAAGTATAAGACTTTTGCCATTAAAAGTTTTGATCTCATATGGGTGAGATTCCAGTTTAACTTTTAATGTGTAACCTGTTCCGCTTATGTTTTCATCAATTATTTTTACCTGGCCAAAGGCTGGAACAGACAATAGCAATAACAAAAATAATAGCCGTAGAATTTTTATCATTTTTGGGTTTCTTAGGAATGTATTATATAATTTTGAAATGGAAATTACTCCAATTAGAGAATACAATCAAGAATGAAAAAATTAACCCTGAATCATCTCGAAATAGCCTCCATAACATTATCCGAACTGGAGATTGTGCTCACAGAAATGATCAATCAGGATAAAGCCTCATTAGTTTTAACATATAATATGGCATTTTTAAAAAATGCTGAAACTAACAGCTATTTCAGAGATATTTCGCAAAATGCAGACCTGATTCTCCCTGATGGAAGCGGTATTATATTTTTACTGAAAGTAAAATATGGAAACAGGGTAAACCGCATTACAGGGACAGATGTTTTTAATATCCTGCTAAAAGCCGGAAATAAGCTTCGGTTAAATATTGCATTTTTAGGATCAGATGAAGAAGTATTATGCAGGGTAAAAGAGAAAATAAAGGGTAGTTATCCCGCAATAAATATAGTCAGCTCCATCTCGCCGCCATTCTTATTTGAAAAAAATAAAGAACAAAATAAAAAAGTAATTGAAGAATTAATAAGAGCCAAACCACATATTTTAATTGCTGCATTAGGAAATCCAAGACAGGAGATATGGCTTGCCGAAAATATGGAGAAAATAGGAGCCAAAATAAATGTAGGAGTTGGAGCAGTTTTCGATTTTTATTCCGGAAGAAAAAAAAGAGCTCCTGTTTTTATTCAGAACGTTGGCATGGAGTGGTTATGGCGGCTCTCTCTTGAACCTAAAAGATTATTTAAAAGATATTTTTTTGCTAATGCCTTTTTTTTACAAACATTAACAAAATTACTTTTTGATAAAATTTTTAAAAAAGAAATTAAAACCTCTCTTAGGGGCTAAGATAAAAGATAGTGTAAAATAAAATAACGGCTTAACTATCTTACCATTCAAATAAAAAAACAATCCTTTCCTGTATAAAGCCATAGAGTATGGCGTTAAAATCGGACTCTTCTTTTTACCCCCGTTTATGCTTACATACTTATTACGGATCTGGCTGTACTTTGAACTGCTTTGCACTGCATTTCTGGAGAATACCGAATTCTGTGTTATTCTGAATTTATGAAGTACCATGGGTATGTTTGCCAGTTCACCTTTTTCGATCAGCCTGAAAAAAATATCATAATCCTCTGCCGGGAAAGAACCTTTATCATAATAACCAATATCATCAAGAACACTTTTGTGAATCATTACAGTGGGATGGCATAATGCATTTTCTGCTTTTTCCATCTTGCGGATAATACTCTTATTATCAACAGGAAGTTTTACGGCAATTGATTTGTAACAAGGGTTGTTTGCAAAATATTCATACCATGTTCCAACAAGTACAACATTTTTATTTTCCCGGAAAGATTTCAACTGCATTTCGAATCTTTCAGGATGTGATATATCATCAGCATCCATTCTGGCAATAAATTCAGTACCGGCTGAAGCTAGTCCGAGATTTAAAGCATCAACTAATCCCGCACCGGTATTTTCAAGTAAAATAATCCGCTCATCTTTTAAAGATTTAACATAATCCGTGCTGCCGTCAGTTGAATGGTCATTAATTACAAATAATTTAAAGCGTGGTTCTGTTTGGTTTAAAATAGAGTCAATACTTTCCTTAAGAAAAGGCATACCGTTTTTAACGGGAAGAATTACTGAAATTAAGGCGTCGGGCATATTATTTAAGCAATAATTTACTGAAATCATCAACTATGTTTTTAATACTATATCTCTTAACGTATTCAAATGCGTTCTCAACTCTTGATATAGTTTCAATTTCCATTCTTGATAAGCTTTCTAAAACACCAGGCAGCTCATCGTTATACTCAATGAGAATGGAATTATCATTACTAAAAAACTCTTTATATCCCGGGAATTTAGTCAGCACTACCGGAGTCCTGAAATACATAGCCTCATGGACTGCCATAGAAAAAGATTCAACAAATGAGGTGCATATTAGAGCTGTTGCATTTTTCATGAAATGATATGGGTTTTTTTGCTGTCCAGGGAAAAAAATTCTTCTTTCCAGATTATTTTTTTTAATATATTCAGTCAACTTATCATACAAAACATAATCCTCTACATATCCCAGGATGATAAGGTTCTCCCCTATTTTATCTTTCACCAAATTAAACGATTCAATGACATATTGTAAATTTTTTACAGGTGATACTTTTGCAACAACGAGAAAATATTTTTTAGAAAGCAAATCCAGAACGTTATCATTAAGAGAGTCCACTTCAGATGCAGCTTTGTCCATATATTCAAAATCCAAAGGGTTATAGATTATTTCAGATGGAGTTTCTTTTTTATTGAGCTCATTTTGAATCTTCCGGGAATTAACGATTATTAACTCAAACACAAATTTTCTCAGAAAACTCTGTATCCTATTCAGGATAACCGCCCTTCGAGTGCTTTTTAGTTTCAAATTTTCATCCGGTGAGGAATGGATATATAGTACAAGTTTCTTCTTTATCTTTTTAATATTAAATAATTGTATCAGAAATAAGTAGTACAAAGCAAATTCCGGAATCTGTTCATGTACTGCTATTACTCTGTCATATTTATCTGGATTTATTTTTGATGATAGAAGCATACCGTATTTTACATATGCACTATAATACCATGTTACAGTTTTACTGTTTTTTACGCTAACATTACATTCTGTTTTTTTTATCCGGGAGTCAATCTTAAGGTTAAGGTAATTTGAGTTTTGATATACAAAAAATTCGATGTCCCAACCATACTGCTCTTTCAGCCTGTTAGCAAGTGATATTACCACTTTCTCAGCTCCGCCGGGTAGTAAAGTGTAGAATACAAAAAGAATTTTTGGCTTATTATTTATCAATTCTGTGGATTTGTTTAAACTGAAAAAAATCAATATTTAAATATTTATTTAGTTGGGTGCTTATGAAATAAAGGATTCCTTTATCTCTTAAGAATTTCACAACAACGTTAGGAAAAATAAGCAGGGGCAGATACCTTATTATTCTTTTTATTCTTTTCTTATTCAATAAAAAAGATTTTAAAAAAAACTTCCTGCTCTTGTTAATATCACCAAGATAATATTCCACCAATGCAAGTCTGAAGTAAAGAATATCTTCTTCTTTACTGTTTGAATAATTCTTCCGTAAATACTTTTGACTTTTTGCATATATCTGGTTTGCCTGCTTTTTCCCGTAAAGCCCGCCTACTGATTTCTTTCTCAATCTGTATTTAAGAAGATACTCTTGTATATTATAGAAAATATATTTCTTTTCGAGCATTAAAAGGTAAAGATCATAATCTTCAATAATGGAGTTTTCCAGATCAGGATATCCTCCCAATTCATCAAGTATGCTTTTATAGGTAACAATAGTAGGGTGCAAAACACTGGGCATAACCGTCATCATATACTCAATCTGTTCATGGAACTCCGGCTGGATTTTATTAAATAAGAATTTGCCGTTTTCATCTATCCGTACATAATTTGTCCCAACAAGATGAATATTTTTATTAGAATCAAGGAAAGTAATTTGCCTTTCCAGCCTTTCCGGCATACTCGCATCATCACCATCCATACGGGCTATATATTTACCTGATGCATGCATAAGCCCGTGGTTAAGTTGTTTTGCCAGATGGGTTATTCCGTATTCAAGAAACACTATTCTTTTATCAGTAAAGCTTTTAACAATATCATAGGTGTTATCATTAGATCCGCCGTCAATAATAATTAATTCCAGGTGACTGTAGGTCTGATTAAGAATACTCAATATACTTTCAAGGAGGAAGTCTCCACAGTTATATACCGGCATTAAAACAGAAACAAAACTCTCCTCAGTTCCCTGTGTTTTCATTAATGAGAATTATCTTTCGAAGGTATAAGTTCTTTTAATATTAAAATATCTAATTTTTGCCATAAGAGGATAGTTAAATAAGTATAATCTTCTCAATGCAAAAAAATATTTATAGTTTACCGGGTCTCTGTGTTTATTATACCTAAAATAGAAAAAAATAATATCTTTAGTTATAGATAAGTATTCAATTAACCATTTATGTTTAATTGACCTGGTTAAAAAGAAGAGCATCGATTGGGAAAGATAGAACGGCATTAAGATGAGGGGCAGATATAAAACAATAAAAACAGCATTATTATAGAATAAATATTTATCTGTGGAACTTCTATATTCCATATTTATTTTACAATTATGATATGCAATTATATCCTTACGGTACCAGATAACTCCGCCTTTATTATAAATTTTGGCTGAAGGGGGTAATTCATGCTGATAAATAAAAATATAATCCGGCATAAAATCATTACTAATAATCTCTCTCCTGAATATAGCTGCACAGCCGACAAAAACCGGCCACAGTGTTTCATTGATATTTTCTTCAGGCAGCCATTTACCGGCCCATGCCATTTTGTTTGTATTTATATCTATTACATTAAAAGTTATACACTGCACTTCTTTTTTTTCTTCAAAAAGAATAACAGAATTCGTTATTGCATTCAAACCCGGGTAACTGTCATCATCAAGCACAAGCACATACTTGCCGGCTGCATGTTTAAATCCCTCATTCCATCCTGCTATACCAATATTGTTTTTTAATTGAATGAGGTTAACAGATGGGAAATCTGTTTTAACCATTTCAGCAGATCCATCCAAAGAGGCATTATCTACAACTATTACTTCAATGTTTTTATATTCAAGTTCAAAAACCTTGGTAAGAGTGGTTCTAAGATCACTTATCCTGTTATAGGATAAAATATTTATAGTAACTAAAGGTTGATTATCCATTGGCAATAGATTTAAAAACTTTCAAACTATTTGCAGTCACCTGGTCCATATTATAATACTGATATTCTGCAAGCCTTCCGCAGAAAATTACAGAACTATACTTTTTTGCTTCTGCACGATACCGCATATACAAATTCCTGTTCTCTTCTGAAGGTATCGGATAAAACTCTTCACCATTAAGCATAGGGTACTCTCTTGAAATTGTAGTTGATGCAGCTTTTTGGCCTGTAAGCTGTTTGTGTTCAATTACCCTTGTATAAGGTTCGCTTCCCACATAATTAATCTGAGCCCTTTCCTGGTAGCGTTCCTGTTTATAATTCTCAAATTCGAAACGAATTGATCTGTATGGAAGCTTTCCGAATTTATAATCAAAAAAATAATCTATTGGTCCTGTATAAATAATTTTTTTAAAAGCTGTATCATCAATTATTTTTTTATAATCAGTATTCAAAAGAATTTCGATGTTACGGTTATTAAGCATTTTTTCAAACATTTTGGTGTAACCTTCTTCAGGCATATACTGATATTTATCGGTAAAGTACCTGCAGTCATCATTTATTCTTACAGGTATCCTGCCGCAGACAGAGGGGGACAATTCTTTTGGTTCATGGTGCCATTGTTTGATGGTATAATTTTTAAAAAATTTTTCAAACAGATCATGCCCTATCTGGTTTACAATTATATCCTCAGAATTCAGGATGGGATATCTTTTTTCTCTTACCCTCTCATAAAAAAGCTGAACCTCACTATCAAGCGTCAGTTCCAGTTCATAGAGCATATTTATTGTCAGCCTATTAATGGGGATAGGGTAGAAATTGCCCTCCAGGTATGCCAGTACTTTATGTTCATACGGAAACCATCCGGTAAACTTAGACAGGTAGTTAAACACAACTTTGCTGTTTGTATGAAATATATGCGGACCGTATTTATGAACTAAAATACCATGCTCATCATATTCATCATAAGCATTACCTGCAATATGAGATCTTTTTTCCACTACTAAAATTTTTTTATTAAGCTGTGAGGCCAGCCTCTCAGCAAGAATGCTTCCTGCAAAACCTGCACCAACTACCATATAATCGTATTGTTTTTTCACCTGTAAATCACACCCGTTTTGTATTTATTCCTTACATAAATCATTGCAGATACCGTAACAAAAATTTCCGCAACTACCGCCGATATTGAAGTGCCGGTTTCTCTGAATGAAGGAACCAGGGCAAAAGATAAGGCTATACTTATTATTGCAGCAGTTATTACTATACCTGTAAAAGCCTGCTTGTCTCCTGTGTTAAGCATAACCACTATTCCATAAATATTACTTAAAAATACAATAAAAGGAAGAAATGATATTATCCGGAGTACCGGGATAGCCTCTGCATAATTATTCCCTGCAACTAATAAAATTATTGGTTCAGCAAAAACAAAAATCACCATACATAAAATAAAATTCACGGTTCCGGCTGTTCCAAGAATTTTTTTAACAAACTTCATCCCTTCAGGAATAGAAGAATTAAACATTCTTGCTGCATGAGGGTAAACAGTCTGGGTTATGGTATAGAATAAATTCTGAACTGCCATTCTTATTTTGTCCGCAGCAGAAAAGAATCCTACAAATTTATCTCCCGCCAGCAGGCCAAGCAGAAAAATATTAGTAACCGTGTAAAGACTAATTGATAAAGTTGAAATAAAGAGATGAAATCCTTCTTTTAAATAGTACTTTAAAGTAGGTATACTTTGAAATGCCGGAACAATTGAAAAATTTTTTAAAATAAATGAAAGACTTAAAACTCCTATAACAACAAAAGAAATACTATTAATAAAAATCAATAAATAAATATCTCCCGGGGAATGGATAAAAATAAAAGTTAAAATAACTACAAGTGCTCTTACCGGGATCGTAATGATAGTAATAAACTGCATCTTTTCAACCCCCTGGAAGAACCAGGCTGGCAAAAATGTTTGTCCCAGTATATAAATAAAACTTAGAAAAAAAATTTCTTTATCCGAATAAAACCGGGGGATTGCTAAAACAACAACAACAAATATTATCAGGCTGATTAAAAATATAACAAACTTAATAATAATTACTGAGCTGAATATTTCAACCAGTTTCTTTTTATTCTCACGGTTAATTGAAATTTCACGTGGTATTGATAAGTTAAATCCATAATCAACAAAAACACCGAAATAAGCTGTAAACGCTGCCGCAAAGCTCATTAAACCATATTTGTCAGGCCCTAAAACCCTTAATAAATATGGAAGAGTTATTATGGGAAAGATATAATTAGATACCTGGAGTAATGACAGGGAGGAAAAATTCTTAATTAGTGTTTTTTTATCAGCCACAAAATTGGGTATTTAGATTATTTTTTTGCTAACCAGGTTTCAGGATTCTGGTTACTGCGCGAATTCCAGATTTCAAAATGGAGAATATTCCCTTCCAGACTTTCACCAACTTTAGCTATAAGGCTGCCCATCTTAACCCTGTCGCCTTCTTTTACAAATATTTCTGCCAGATGACTGTATACTGTACGGAAATCATCCTTATGAGTAATTATTATAATACTGCCATATCCCGGGATCCAGTCAATTGCCGAAATTATTCCTTCAGCTACAGCCTTTACATTTAAATCCGAAGAAGCAGCAATATCAACTCCGTAATTAAGAGTAACAGTATTCAGTTTTACATTCCTGTTTTCACCAAACTTCCTTATGATTTTTCCGCCCAATATAGGCCAGTTTAACCTTCCTTTTAACGCAGAAAATGATGAAAATCCTGATGTAGATAAATCCAGGTTATAATCACTTGCCGGAACTGATTTTTTTTCAACCCTTTTTTCAATGGAACTGCTCTCAGAGTTTTTTAGTCTTTCTCTATCGAGTTTTGCCAGCCGTTCCTCTTCTTCTTTTCTTCTTCTTTCTGCATCCTCAATTAATTTAGTTATAAGGTTCCTGATTTTTGTTTCTGCATTTTTTTTACTATCAAGTTCCTTTTTTAATGATGCTTTATCATTCTTTATTTTATTAAGTATTACTTTTCTTTCATCCAGTTTTACTTTAAGTACCTTTTCTTCGTTTTCTTTCTGATCTGCGAAAATTTCTTTTTCTTTCTTTTCCTGTTCCAGCCGGGCTTTTGCTGCAAGAAGCTGTTCTTTATTAAGCTTAAGTTGTTTTAAATCCTTTTCCCTGCTTGCCGAAAACCTCTGCAGGTATTTATACCGTAATAAAGCCTGCCTGAATGAACCGGAATTAAAAATACCTGCCAGCTCACTCGCTTTTCCGTTTTTATAAATAGCTACAACATACCTGGCATAATTATCTTTTAACGCTTCAATTTCTTTTTCCAGGGAAGCAATTTCACTCTCACTCTTATTTATTTCTGCCTGCTTCAGTTTTTCTTCAGCATGCAGTTCATTTATTATTTTGTTCAGTAAATAGTTTTGCCTGCTGTAATTTTCAAGAACCGCATATGATTCTTTTTCCTTCTTAGTTTTGGTTTTAATCTCAGCCTCCAGCCCGCTGATTTCCTTTTTAAGATCGGAAAGCTCATTCTGCTTTAGTTTAATTTGTTCCCCTTCCTGGGGAATCAAATCAGGTGAACAGAGGATCAGCAATATATATATATATGCAGAGATCTTTACCATTTTATAACTGCTGCATCTTCCGGAATTTCGAAATCAATATAGATATCTCTCTTGTTTGCATCCATTTTCCTGTAATCAATTACAACCATTTGGTTATCTCTTTTATTTTTAACCTGGATATGATAAGGAACAGCAACGCCTTCAAGCAGTGAAAATTTTGAATATTTTCCTTCAAGAACATCCCCTGCATTATCGCTAAGCATAAAGTCGGTTATCCCAAGCTCACGAACATCAACTTTGTATTTTGTTTGTACATTTGTCACCGAATCAATATACGTAAGAATATAATGATCATAAACTACCTCGTAGGTGGTTGGAGTAGTATAAAGTTTTTCCGTTAAATTAACAGAGCCGACAAAGGCATCAAGGAGATCATTAAAAGCAAGATTTATTTTAAATATTTCTCTAAGAACTTCATCGCTCGACTCCCCTTCATAAACAGTATTCTGCAGGGCATCGTAAAAAGAAAAGTTTTCTTTTGTAACAACGGCTTTAGCCAGCTCAATTCCAAAGGGGCCCATAATTACCAGGTAAATTGAATCCGGTTTTGAAACAACAATCCGGAAAGAAGCGCTGTTATTCAACTGGTTTGATTTTATGGAAATGGTCCCGTTCCCCTCAAAAGTTCTGATTCTCCTGCGGTTAGCTTCAAGTTTATTAATTAATCTTTCCGATGGAAGAATTTCCACATCATCAGTGGGTTTTGAGGGTACACAGCCGTAATAGAGAAGTGCAAAGTTGGATAAAGTTAAGACAATAATAAGAATTTTTTTCAAATTTCACCCTTTTCAATTTTTAATTTTAATTTTTCATTTGTTGGATCAAGATCAAAAGATTTTTCCCAAAGCTGCAGGGCACTCTCTTTTTCTCCGAGTTTAAAAACAATATCCCCAAGGTGTTCAAGCATCACCGCACTTTCACCCCCTGCTTCTATAGCTTTTTCTATATAAAGCTTAGCCATATCATAATTTCCCAGCTTAAAGTAAACCCACCCCATAGTATCAAGATAAGATGAATTTAAAGAATCTGCCTTAACGGCAATTTGCACCATCTTAAGCGCTCTTTCAAGCTGAATATTTCTTTCAGAAAGTGAGTATGCATAATTATTATTAACAAGTGCATTTACTGAATCAATTTTAAGTGCACTTTCATAAATACTGTCGCACTCAGCCCACATTTCCATTGAATCATATATTAACCCAAGTGTACCTAAAAGGTTAACATTATCAGGGTCAACCGACAAAGCCCTTTTCATATATACTATCGCTTCATCGTTCTCCTTTAGCCGGTTTAAAGTGAACCCATATGCAGATAAAGCAGTAACATCATTTGGATTTAGTTCCGCTGCTTTTTTAAGGTACTGCCGGGCATCGGAATGGTTATCATCCTGCGAAAGTGACAAGCCTAAAATAAGGTTAACAGCAAAATTATCCGGGAAAGATTCAACAGCTTCACCCATTACCTTTGCAGCCTCATCATATTTCTGATTATCAAAATAAAGCCCGCCAAGGCGTATCCATGCCTCGGAATTCCATCTTGCAAGATCAGTTACAAATTTAAAATTTTTAATTGCAGCTGAATCATTTCTTTCATTCACTGCAATTGCACCAAGATACATTTTAATCTGCCAGTCCAGCGTATCTTTATCCATCTTTTCAAAGAATGATTTTGTTATAGGCAGCAGAGTACTGTCTCGTAAAGACTGGTTAAAATAAGCGCCGCCAATCCTTACTTTTACTTCAAGAGGAATATCCGGCTGTTCAAGGATGTACCCGTATTCTTTTGATGCTTCGGCCCACTTCCCCTGTTCAAGATATATCTGGGCTTTTCTCTCCCTTGCTTCCATGTCATCAGGTGTCAGTTCAATAATATCATCTATAATAATAATTGCATCATCATACATTTTTGTTCTTACATAAAAATCAATCAATACTTTTTGAAGTGAGATATTTGCAGGATCAAGCGAAAGAAGTTCCTTAATATTATCTGCAGCCTTATCATTGTTACCAAGTTTTTCATTAAGCTCAGCCAGCCTTGTTAACACGCTCCATTCGGGCCCTATTATCTTCAGTATTTTTTCATAAATAGTAATTGCCTGTACAGGCCTCGGCTCTTCATACATCCGGGCAAGCTGGTAATAAGCAGGCATCCTGGTTGAGTCAATTAATAATATCTTTTCAAGTACTATTGCCGCCGAATCATTCTGATGAGCAGCCGAATATATATCGGCAAGCAGATCGTAGTAATCTGCATTTGATGAATCAAGTTCTATAGCTTTTCGGGAATTTTGTAATGCAAGGGAGAGTTTATTTAAATTAAAGTAATTTTTTGCCAGTGCATAATAAATACCGCTGCTGGGATCAAACTGAATTGCATCCTGGTATTCAAGTATTGCTGAGGCAAAATCACCTTTTGCTTCTGCTGTGGCCCCATTAATAAAATGTTCCAGTGCAAGTTCCCTGGGGTCTGCATCCTCATTAAAAACTAACTGAGTACTTTCCCTGTCAGGAATTAAAACGTCCCTTTGTGAGGAGCAGGCAGACAGCAATAAAAGTAAGGCAAGCGCCGGTAAAATTCTAAACATAATCTCTTTTATTTGTCAAATATAAGACAATTAATATACACTTTTTGTTTAACAGGTTAATTTTAAAACAATCCTGTTCACAGGTAATTTAAATAAAACCAGGTTTTGAATCCGGTTTTATGAGCAACTACAAAACAAGATTAAAAAAGCCCGATTCTTGCGTACAAATATAGTAAAGTCTATCTTTGTAAAAAGAATCAAAAATATGGTATAGGTATAAACTTTTGATGGAAGTATTTGATCTTGGCTTTGCTGTTGTATGGGAATATGATGATGATTTTACTTTTTTAATAGAAAATTCACTTCAAAAAGCGGGGATATCAACATTTATCATCGGTTACCATAATATACATGAAGTAACTGAACGGATAGTAAACAGAAAGCTTGCCTTTAATTTTTATATTGACCGCGCATGGGACGTGGATGAGAAATTTGAAGAACTGGGCAAAATCATTCAGCGCAGGAAAACTGTAATTTTTAATCCCTATAAAAAAGTACTGCATGCAATTGATAAGGCAAGTATGCATCTTGAGTTTCTTACAGCCGGTGTTGATGTTCCCTATTCTATTATTATACCGCCCCGTGCAGAAACCGAAAACATATACTTATCGGTAGATGATCTGGCAACTTTAGGCAGGCCCTTTATAATAAAACCATGTAATACAACCGGGGGCGGAATAGGCGTAGTAACCGGGGCAGAAACTCTTTCAGAGGTTATTCACGAAAGAGCTACAAATTTAGGCGATAAATATATATTGCAGGAAAAAATTATTCCTGCTCATATTAGTGGGAAAAGAGCATGGTTTCGTTCTTTCTGGGCTTTTGGTAAAGCTATACCGGTATGGTGGGATGATCAGACACACCTTTATGAGGTGCTTACACAGGAAGAAATTGTTAAATACAAGCTTAAAAAGCTTACCAAACTCACCAAAACTATTGCACAGATTACAGATCTTGATTTTTTTTCTACCGAACTTGTGGTAACACCCGATAGAAAGTTTGTAACCATTGATTATGTAAATGACCAATGTGATATGAGATTAAAATCAAAACATCCGGATGGTGTACCGGATGAAGTTGCAAAACAGATTATTAATAATCTTGCCAGAACTATTTTACGAAAAAAAAGAGAAGCAGGGATATAGGTTTACTAATTACAATTTTTATTTTGATCAAAAATTTTCCGGCTGCCTGCCCAATTAGACCCGGATATTCTATTGCATGAGGAGAATTAATATTTACATAATAGTAACAATATTGCTGGCTATAATTGCACTGCTTGCTTATCAGTATATATTTACTATATATGAAGTTACATTTTCAGTTGAGCCAAAGGAATTATTTACTGATAATCAATCAACTGTTACAATTGCAGTTGTCCCCTTAAATGCATTCGGCTGGGAGGCTCCTTTCAGAAGTTCATCTGCAGAGTTTAAAATAACTGAGGGGAAAAATCTTATTGAGGTTATATCTGTTAATAATGAAAACGGCGTGCTGATTATTAAAGCTAAAAGTTTACCCGGTAAAGTAGTAATTTTAATAAAATCTAAAAATGCCCTGCTCCCTTCGCCGGTGGAGATACCGGTACATCCGAACATTGCCGGAAAATAACAGCAATACTTGTGTATTAAAAGAAACAACCAGGTAAAACGCAGTATTAGGCTCAAGAGTAATATTTCCTCCTCAAAAAAATAATTCCAAAAAAAATCTCTTTCTTTAATTATTTATTTTTATTTTTCTTAGGAAGAAATTATAAAAGTTGAGGAAATATGAAGCAGGTAATTTTCTTTTGTTGTATTGTTTTAGCATTATCCATTTCAACTTTTGCTCAAGGGACAGCCGGCGAAGCAGCCAAATATGAATACCGCACTTTAATTGATATGCCCACAGCCGGAATTCTTGAAAAAGGGTTCGTTGGAACTACAACAGATATTCTTCCGGGGGGTGTTGTTATTGCCAAACTTGAGGTCGGAGTTTTTGATAATATCAGCTTCGGTATTTCATATGGCGGATCAAATATTATCGGTGCGGGTTCACCAAACTGGTATAAACTTCCCGGAGTTAACCTGCGTTTCAGGCTTTTTGATGAATCGGTAACTATGCCCGCCATTTCTATGGGTTTTGATTCCCAGGGAAAAGGCGAATATTTCGATTCAACAAGCAGGTATGCCATTAAATCACCCGGTTTTTATGGTGCAATAAGCAAAAATTTTCAATTCCTCGGTTATTTAAGCCTGCATGGCAGTGTAAATTATAGCCTGGAAGCTGAAGATGGCGATAATTTTGTTAATTTAAATTTTGGATTTGAAAAAACCATCGGCAATAAAGTATCTGTTATTGGCGAATATGACTTTGCTCTTAATGATAATACTACCAATATTTACGGTAACGGCAATGGATACCTGAACCTGGGATTAAGATGGGTAATGGGTGACGGATTTACTTTAGGATTTGATTTACGTGATCTGCTTGACAATAAAAAATGGAATCCAAGCACTGCCGATAGAGCTATTAAAATCGAATATATTAAAAGTATCTTCTAAAATTACCTGTTGTATATAATTATAAACAAAGTATTCTATTTTACTATACAACAGGCCTGCCCTATATCAATAAATTGATTTATTTATTCCTTTTATCAGGCTCGATTTTTGAGCATATTAAGTATAGTATTATGGGAGGAAATTATGAAAAATTTGAAACAAAAATCGGGCTTCTTAATCCTGCTTTCAGCACTGTTTTTTACAGGATGCTATACGCAGGTTGCTACCAGGGACTATGACAATGAAAGGTACGGTTCATCTGACTCCAGAAGATATGATTCGTCTGAGCAAGAGTATTATGAAGAACCCGAATATTCGGATACCAGTTATGCTTATGATAATGAATATTATGAAGAAGATGTAACTGTTAATAGTTATTATTACCCGGGATACAAAAGATATTATTGGGGTTATTATCCCTCTATTTCTATTGGTGCATACTGGGGCAGTTATTATTATGACCCCTTCTGCTACGATCCTTTCTGGTATAATTACTGGTGTTACCCAATTCACTGGAGTTATTATCCATACTACCGTTTCCATGACTACGGCTATTATTATGGATATGACTATTACTATCCCGGATACCGGGGCGGCAGTAGTTATTCCTATACAAGAAACCGGACCGATGATATATATGGTATTAGAAATGGTATGGGAGGAAGAAATTCCGTTGCAACAAGAAGCGGATCTGAACGGTCAACTTTAACAAGGAATTCGGCGGAAAGGGTCTCCTCATCACGGGAAAGTATAAACAGCAGAAGCAATACCGTTAGAAAAACAAACGAAGCAAGCGGGGTAAGAAATGCTGAATCAGGAAGAAGTGTTAGCAGAGATAGAAGTACTGTCCGCGAAAAAACAGGAGCTGAAAGGAAAGTAGCACCTGCACCTAAAAGAGAAGCCAGGGAAAAAAGTGCTACTCAGCAGAGAATTGAAAGAAGAAAAGAAGCGGAAAGAAGCGATGTAAGGAGAGGAAGTTCCGGAACAAAGTCTGATGCGCCAAAGTATACGCCCAGAAAGAGCACTACGCCGAAAAGTTATTCACCGCCAAAGAGAAATTCTGGCGGGCAGAAAAGTTATACTCCGCCAAAGAGAAGTTCAGACGGAGAGAAGAGTTACTCACCCCCCAGAAGCAGTTCGGGCGGATCAAGTTACTCTCCTCCACCAAGAAGTTCTTCACCTTCCAGAGGTACAACCTCGGGCGGATCTTCCGGTAGAAGCAGCGGCGGCGGTGACGGTTCCGGCAGAAGAAGATAATTGAAAAAGGTAATTTTTATGAAAAAATATGTTTTAATCTTTGGTTTATTTATAATACTAACATTCTTTACCGGGTGTTATACTGTACTGTGGAGCCCTGACCAGGAAATGCCGACAGCAGAAACATACCAGGAAGAATATTATTATGATAACGGATATTATGCTGATCCATATTACGGCAGCTACGGTTATTATTATCAGTATCCCTGGTGGTTATCAATTACACCCCCTGTAACCGGTGGATCTGCTCAGAGCGAAAGGGGTCAATCCATGGAAAGAATAAGAGACCGTGACGGTTCAAGAAGTACGGATTCAGGTAATAGAGTTTTAACTACTCCCCCTGTTACAACAAGAGGTACTTCCGGCAGCAATACTTCCACAACACCAAAAAATGATCCGCCGACAAGAACCGCAACAAAGAAAACTACTGATACTAATAGTTCCGGTTCTTCAACATCTTCCGGATCAACATCAGGCGATTCAGGAAGAAGCAGTGACAGCGGTAAAAGTAATGATAATGGACGCAACAATGACGGCGGACGCAATAATGGAGGTAGAAGATAATGAATATCCTGTATTCTAAACGCCTTTGGCGTACTGTGCTGATTTTTTCATTTATAATTTTCGCATCTGCATCATATGCTCAAACTACCAGTGATGCTTTACGATTGGCTGTACCGGGTCTCGGCTCTAATGCCCGTGCACTGGGTATGGGAAATAGTTATATTAGCTTAAGCGATGATGCTTCTGCGGCATATTTTAATCCCGCAGGGTTTGGTTTACTTAAAAGGCTGGAACTATCAGGCGGACTTAGTTACACTAATTACGGAAATAATACTACTTTTTTTGGTGAATCAACTGATTACTCGAACAGCCAGACCAGGCTGGACAGGATCAGCTTTGCATTCCCCTTCCCCACTTTCAGAGGAAGCCTGGTATTTGGTTTATCATATCATAATACTAAAGATCTAACCGGTGCTTTAAAGTTTAACGGCTTTAACAGCGGAAATAATTCTCTTATACAGGATTTTAATGAGTTCAGTAATATTCCATATGATCTTTATTTAACCGATGATGATTTTAATACTATCATCAATGGTAATCTGCAGCAAAGCGGCAGTATACTTTCTTCTGGAGGAATAAACAACTGGACATTTTCAGGTGCAGTAGAAGTTTATAGAAATGTTTTTGTCGGCGCTAATGTTAATATTATCAGCGGCAGCTTTGAATCTAATAATGATTTTTATGAAGATGATGTGGCTAACAGGTACCAGGGTGAAACTGCACCGGGTGAACCTCAGACTATTGACTTCCGGACTTTTTATCTTAACAGAGTATTGGATTGGGATATTTCGGGTTGGGATGCCAAACTTGGTTTCTTGTATCAACTATTCAATAACGCACGTTTCGGTTTAACAATACAATTTCCCAAGTCCTATAGTATTAATGAAACCTTTACAGTAAACGGAAGCAGTGAATTTGGTACAGGGCGGATTTTTCCACTTGAACCGGCCGATTATTCTGATGAAGTAGAATATGATATTATTACTCCTTTTGAACTGGGAGCCGGTTTTTCGATAAATCTTAAAGGGTTAATTTTAAGTGCGGAAGGTACTTTAATTGATTATTCTCAAACCGAGTTTGACGGTGCCGGAAGCGGACTTGATGCAGCCTTTATTGCTGAAAGAAATAAAGAAATAAAGGATAACTTAACTGCTGTATTCAATTATAATATAGGTCTTGAGTATACTCTCCCTAATATAGGATTAAGAGTAAGGGGCGGCTTCTTTGTTCAGCCTTCTCCATACAAGAACGACCCTTCTGAATTTGACAGGAAATTTTTTACTGCCGGAATTGGCTTTTTAACCGAAGAAACAATCGGCTTTGATCTTGGATATGCTCATGGCTGGTGGGAAGATTTGGGAGATAATTACGGCTCTAACATCTCACGTACATTCCAGGATATTACGCTGGATAAGATTATTTTAACGGCTACTTACAGATTTTAATCCTAAAAGTTATTGCTTTACAAAAAAGAGCGTCATAAATTTTATGACGCTTTTTTTTAAATTTTTTGTAGCACAGGCTTTAGCCTGTGATTTTTTCTCAGTCAGGTTAAAGCCTGCGGTTTTTTCTCAGTCAGGTTAAAGCCTGCGGTTTTTTCTTAATATATCAGTCACAGGCTAAAACCTGTGCTACAAATCGCAAAGAGCAATGCATAATAAATATTTTCTGAGGGAGGTATTATTAAAGGATTAATCAGCCGTATTGAAAGTAAAGATTATTATTTGTTTAAAGACGGAACAGATGAGTTAGTCAGATGCAGCCTGAAAGGAAAATTTAAAAAAGAGTTTAACCTTAAAAAGGATAAGCTTTATCATACAGATATTGTTGTAGTGGGCGATACGGTGGAGTATGACCTTAATGATGACGGCACAGGTGTAATACACAAGATAGAGAAAAGGAGAAATTACCTTTCACGAAAAGCACCCCGCATAAGAGGAGCAAGCTACCGAGGTGAAAGACTTGAACAGATCGTGGCTTCAAATGTTGATACTCTTTTTATTGTAAGCAGTACCCTTGAACCTCCTTTTAATAATAAAACAGTTGATAGATTCCTTGTTACTGCTGAAAGCTCTGGTATTGAAGCAAAAATAATTATAAATAAAAATGATGTAGACGGCGCTAAGTTCATTAAAACGTGGGCAAAGCTTTATAAAAATATTGGTTACGAGGTTTTCCTAACAAGTGCAAAAACCGGCGAGGGTATAAAAAAAGTATTTAAAACCCTGAAGGGCAAAAAGAACCTTTTTTGGGGACAATCGGGTGTGGGTAAGTCTTCCCTTCTTAATGAATTTTATCCCGGGTTAAACCTTCAGATTGGTGCAATAAGCACTTATACAGACAGGGGAACTCACACAACGGTTACCTCAATTATGATTAATGCAGGTAAGGACACATATATTATTGATACCCCCGGTGTTAGAGAAATAGACCCCTTTGGGGTTAGAAAAGAAGATCTTGGTCACTATTTTATTGAATTTGCTGATTATCTTACAGGCTGCAGGTTTAATACATGTACTCACCATCATGAACCCGGCTGTGAAGTAATAAATGCAGTAAAAGCAGGTGATGTTTCGCTCGAACGATATGAGAGCTATATAAGGATATTAGAAACCATAGAAGATGATATTCATTTTTAAGTTTGGGCAGCACTGAACAGGATGATTTCCTACACATGAAATTTATCTTAAATTGGAAACTTTTTGCCTAAAAGGTATATTTGTTATTCAAAAACAAGCACTTAAATGGAAGAACTAATTTCAGATTCGGTGAGCTCATTCATCAAGTTCCTCTCCGAAAAAGAACCGATTCTAAAACAATATAAATCAGGCAGCATACTTATTAGTTTTGCAGTACAGATTAATGGTATCCGGACAGGGGAAAAAATAAATTCTTTAACCAAATCCTCAGGTAATTATCTTTATTATGAACATCCCGAAGAACATTTTTCTTTTTTAGGCATCAATGAATGCCTGCTGATAGCAGAAAATGGCATTGGGAGGTTTTCAGCTACTGAAAAAAAAAGCGGGGAATGGAAAGATAAACTTATTAGCAATTGGGAAACTCTTCCAACAAACCGGATACCGTTATTTATCGGAGGAATGAAATTTACTACTGAACATCCCGGACAAACCTGGGATGATTTTTCCGATTCATCCTGGTTTATTCCTGAAATATTATTATTAAATGATGCAGGAAATCAATACCTGCTATATAATACTATTTATTCGCGAAATGATAAAAGTGCGTTATCTGAAAAACTGAGGAGAGTACTTGAGCAGCTTTTTGTAATTAACAAAGTTAAAGAAGATACTCCGGTTTCTATCAGGGAAATTAGCGGAAGTTCTCCAAAAGATAAAAAAAAGTGGAAGCAGCTTGTATCTAAAGGCCTGGAAAACATACTTGATAAAAAGATAGATAAAATTGTATACTCAAGAAAAGTTGAATTTGCTTTGTCGGGAGAAGTTAATTTTGAAAATATTATTTCGAAATTAAAAGCCGATTATCCATCATGTTTTATTTATATCTTTCATCAGGGTAAATCCACTTTTTTTGGCGCAACACCCGAAAAACTTGTAAGTTTTGCAGATGGAATTATCGAAATAGATTCTATAGCAGGTTCTGCACCACGCGGGAATGATGATTCTGAAGATAATAATATAGCGGTTTCACTTTTAAAGGATGAAAAAAATTTAATTGAACATAACATTGTTACTGATCATATAAAAAGCTCAATTAAAAATTTTTCAGAAGATATTCGTCAGGATGCAACCATAATAAAGAAATTAAAAAATATTCAGCATTTATGGACCAAAGTAACAGCAAGAACTACTTCAGGGGGTACTATTTTTTCTATTATAAATGAACTATTCCCTACCCCGGCAGTCTGCGGGCTGCCAAAAAAAAATTCTCTCGACCTGATAAAAAAGCATGAAGGTTATCACAGGGGAATGTATTCGGGGATTATCGGCTGGTTTAATTTTAAAGACGAAGCCGGGTTTATTGTAACAATAAGATCGGGCCTTATTACGGGGAACAAACTTTTTGTTTATGCCGGAAGCGGTATTGTTGCTGATTCTGATCCAGATGAAGAATTCAAAGAAACAGAACTAAAACTAAAACCTATTCTATCACTCTTCCGGAATGAAAACTAAAATAAACCGTAATATATTATGGACAGAAGCTTTTGCTAGAGAGCTTGCCGCAATAGGGGTTAAATATGCCTGCATTGCACCAGGTTCAAGGAACACACCTTTAACACTGGCTTTTGCTAATAATAAAAAAATAAAATCATTTGTTCATATAGATGAACGAAGCTGCGCATTTTTTGCACTTGGCCTCGCAAAATCATCAGGAACCCCCGTTGTAATTGTCTGTACATCAGGTACTGCAACCGCTGAGTTATATCCTGCAATAATTGAAGCTTACCAGCAAAGGGTTCCGTTAATTGTCTGTACAGCCGACCGTCCCCCCGAATTACTTGACTGCGGCGCAAATCAGACAATTAACCAGAATAATTTGTATAAAAATCACATCAGGTGGTTTTTTGATGTAGGACTGCCGGAGCCTATAACCCGCAGAATAAAACATATAAAAGTAGTTGCCGGCAGAGCAGTTTATGAAAGTCTTATCCGTTCAAAGGGGCCTGTTCATCTTAACTTCCCTTTCAGAAAACCTTTTGAGCCCGAATCTTTTACAGACGAAGTTAATAATGATATAATTACTCTGTCACAAACAGTAATAACTGATAAGAAGGAATTCTTTAAAGAAGAAGAAAAGAACATAACCACCGAAAAATGGTTTGTTGAAGTTTTTAATAAGGTAAAAGCAAAAAGAAAGGGATTGATTATTGCCGGTCCCGAAAATTATAACCTAAAGTTTCACCACTATTGTCAACAGCTTTCAGCTAAACTCGGCTACCCTATTATTGCTGATGGAGCTTCTCAATTAAGATTCGGCATTCAAAGTAAAGATAATATTATTTCAAACTTTGACAGCTTTTTACGTTCAGAATATTTTACTGATAAATATAAGCCCGAGGTAATCCTCCATTTCGGCAGAACCTTTACTTCAAAAGCGCTTGATGAATTCCTGGAAAAGTGTGATGCTATCAGGTTTATGATTAATGAATATGGCGACTGGTTCGATCCGTCTAATAAGGCGGCAGCATCATTTGCATGCAAACCCTTCCTCTTCTGCGAAAAATTGATAGAGATGATTGAACTTAAAAAATTAAAGGTAAACGGATCTGCCTGGCTTAATACATTCAAGAAAGCAGATGAAATTACAAGAGGAATTAAAAGGAAGCTGATTCTAAAAACAGGTTTTCCAAATGAAAGCAGAGTAGTTGACGAAATACTTGGAATGGTTCCTGATAATACACGGATTATGATATCTAACAGTATGCCCATAAGGGACTTTGATTATTTTGCTTCCAAAACTTCAAAACACATTACAGTATACAATAACCGTGGTGCCAGCGGAATTGACGGGATTACATCAACTGCCCTGGGTATTGCTGCTGAGGATCCTAAACCCACAGTCTTAATAACCGGCGACCTGGCATTTTATTATGATTTAAATGGTTTGCTTGCAGCCGGTAAATATTCGATACCACTGTTAATAGTTCTTGTAAATAATAACGGCGGCGGAATTTTTGAGGTATTGCCTATTTCTAATTACGGAAAGGTATTTAAAGAATATTTTATTGCTCCGCATAATCTTGATTTTTCAAAATTCGTAAAAGCTTACAATGGAAATTATTATGGGATTAAAAGCTGGGAGCATTTTAGAAAATCATTTGCCGGCGCATTGAACAAAAAAGCTTTTTCTGTTCTTGAAATAAAAACCGACGCGGTAAAATCTTTAGCAGTTAGAAAAAAGTTTTGGGTGGAAACAGATAAAAAGCTTAAACAGGATTTGTAAAAGAGAAGGCTGGGAGAGTTTAACTGATTAACGGGCAACCTCACAAGTTTTCGCGCAAGCGTGATAACTGTGCTTTCCTTATGAGAGTTTGTGTGAAATTTAAAGACTGAGGAATAAATATTAATTTTATTGATTAACCCCATGTTTTAACATGGGGGATACTGAAGAACCATAACGGGGCTTTAGCCCTGAAATGAAGCTAATTCAGGGCTAAAGCCCTAAAGTCTTATCTCATATCCCCCAGGCTAAAGCCCTGGGGTTAATACATATTTATTACCGCTTTCACCCTTTCACACAATCTATAAAAAGAGAGGACAAAATACATTTTCAATTTAGTTCTGCAACAGCCTATGGCATAAAGAAAATAAAATTGTACACTATATGAAGATCATCTTTCCATCTTATACACTGAATACTGAATTACTGAAAAAAGCTAATTCATCAAAGTATTTATTTCTCCTCCATGGATTCACAGGTTCCTTAAAGGACTGGAAAGAGATTGCGGGAAATCTGAATGATAATTTTAATGTTGTGGGAGTTGACCTTATAGGCCATGGCAGCAGCGACTCACCTAACGACCATTTTTTATATACCGCATCATCGGTTTCATCCCAATTATATAAAGCTATTTCTCTGTATACAAATGAGAATATCTGGCTGCTGGGCTATTCTATGGGAGGCAGAGCAGCTATTTCATTTGCCGTTAATTTCCCTTTCTTACTTGAAGGACTTATACTCGAAAGCAGTTCACCCGGCATAAAAACAAATGCTGATAGAAATGAAAGAATAAAAAAAGATTCAGAACTGGTAAAATATATTTCAGAACATTCAATAGAAGAATTTACAAACTACTGGATGAACCTGGATATATTTAATACACAGAGACGATTTTCAGATGAGAAAAGGAATCAAATAAGAGAATCAAAATTATTAAATGATAAAACCGGGTTAATAAATTCTCTAAAGGGTTTTGGCACCGGTATTATGCCTTCATACTGGAATAATTTGCCGGATCTGAACATTAAATCTCTTCTTATAACAGGTAAACTTGATATTAAATATTGTGACATAAACTCTGAAATGGTAAAACTACTCCCTTCTGTTGAACATAAAATTATTCAGAATTCCGGGCATAATATCCACCTCGAAGAACCAACACAGTTTATTAAAACAGCAAATGACTTTTTATCTTCTTTTTAACTTCTATACTTTTATCTATTTTTGTGTCCGGTTAACCTATTATCCGCAGAACACCCGGTCTGCAGGATGCGGTTAGTAACCTGTATTGTTTTTTAATAAAGAGGATGATCCATGAGCTATAATTGGAAAAAAGCGAAAGAATATTCTGATATCTTATATGAAAAAATGGATGGCATTGCAAAAATTACAATAAACCGTCCGGAAGTGAGAAATGCATTCCGACCCGAAACAGTAATAGAAATGTATAATGCGTTCTCCGATGCAAGAGAAGACCAGGAAATAGGTGTGGTATTATTAACAGGTGCAGGCCCGGCAAAAGATGGGAAATATGCTTTCTGCTCAGGTGGTGATCAAAGGATACGGGGCGATAAAGGGTATGTAGGGAAGGATGGCGTCCCCCGGTTAAATGTTCTTGATTTACAAAAACTGATAAGAAGCATTCCCAAACCTGTTATTGCACTTGTTGCAGGTTATGCAATAGGCGGCGGGCACGTACTTCACGTAATTTGTGATCTTACCATTGCCGCTGATAATGCAGTGTTTGGGCAGACTGGCCCTAAAGTCGGCAGCTTTGACGGCGGCTTTGGTTCCAGTTATCTTGCCAGAGTTGTTGGGCAAAAGAAAGCCCGGGAGATCTGGTATTTATGCAGACAATATAATGCTCAGGAAGCTCTTGATATGGGGCTGGTAAATAAAATTGTACCTGTAAATGAACTCGAAAATGAAGGCATTGAATGGGCAAAACAAATCCTTCAGCACAGTCCGCTTGCATTAAGATTACTAAAATCTGCCTTTAATGCTGAACTTGACGGGCAGGCAGGTATACAGGAACTTGCAGGAAATGCAACCCTCCTTTATTATATGAGTGAAGAGGCACAGGAAGGTAAAAAAGCGTATTTGGAAAAACGTAAACCTGAATTTAATAAATTTCCAAAATTGCCGTAAACAAAAAAATGATCTATGAAATATCTCAATAACTGGCTTATAGCAAGCAGACCTAAAACTCTATTGGCTGCAGTAGTACCTGTAATGGTTGGTTCTGCCCTTGCTGTATATGAAAATAATTTTACTTTTATTTATTCATTTGTAGCACTGTTATGTTCCCTGCTGATCCAGATCGGTACAAATTTTTCCAATGATTTATATGATTATTTGAAAGGTGCCGATACTGCACAACGAAAAGGACCCCAAAGGGTGCTTGCATCAGGTATTATTAGTATAAGGGAAATGAAAGCAGCAGTTTTTATTACTTTTGCCGCCGCATTTCTTCTTGGGTTATATTTGGTTTTGGCAGGCGGTCCGGTAATACTTGTTATCGGCATCCTTTCTATAATAGCAGGACTCGCATACACCGCAGGGCCATATCCACTTGCTTATAACGGACTTGGAGATATTTTTGTTTTTATCTTTTTTGGTTTGATAGGTACAATGGGTACATATTACCTTCATTCTCATGAATTTACGCTGCTCTCTTTCCTGATCTCAATTCCAGTTGGAGCATTAATAACCAATATACTTGTTGTTAATAATTTCAGGGATATTGAAGAAGATAAAGCTGCAAGAAAATATACACTTGCGGTAAAATTGGGAAGAACATTTACCCGTTACCAGTTCATTTTTTCCATTATACTTTCATTTCTTGTCCCTCTGCTGTTATTTAGTTTTTATAATTTAGGAATCTGGATATTTCTCCCATATTTAACAATTCCTCTTGCAATAAAAATGATAAATATGCTGTTTACATTTGATGGAAAACAGCTTAATAAAACACTTGAACTGGCAGCAAAATTTTCTGCAATATTTGGATTATTATTTTCATTCGGAATGATATTATAAAATGAATCCTCTGGTTGACTGGAACCTGAATAAAAATTACTCACCTGAATTAACAGCAGTTATTTATAAAAACACAAAGCTAACGTATTTTCAGCTTGATACCGGAATAAATTCCCGAGTCTATGCTTTACAACAAGAAGGAATTAGAAGAGGGAACCATGTTCCTCTCATTTCTGAAAATAATCCTGATTTTATAATTAACACTTTCGCGCTCTGGAGATTAGGTGCAATCCCTGTTCCTGTAAATACCAGATTAATTGATAAAGAAATTGAAGAGCTTCTGAGTTTCACCGGCTGTACTCATGCCATAGTTGATAAAGCTTTAAACAGGGAAATTCAGATAAAAAGCTGTAAGATAATATCAGAATTTTCACTGCCCGGTAATGAAGTTCTTTCCTCTGCTATCATACCTTCAGAAAATGAAACAGCAGTTATAATTTATACTTCCGGCTCAACGGGAAAACCAAAGGGTGTGGAAATTTCTTTCGGTAACCTGATCAGTAGTGCATTAACAGGAAATACATTCCTTAATCATAGAACAGATGACAAATGGCTGACAAGCCTTCCGTTTTATCACATAGGAGGATTTTCAATTTTTGTAAGAGCCTTATTGTTTGGTGCCTCGGTAATAATACCTGATTCACTCTCTGCTGAAAATATCTGTAAATCAATTACTCTGCATAAACCAACACTGGCATCATTAGTGTCAACTCAGCTTTTGAACCTGATAGAGAGCGGATGCAATCCAAATGAGGAATTAAGAAATATATTACTTGGCGGCGGCTTTGTTGAAACTGAGTTATTAAAAAAAGCATTAACCAGCGGCTGGAATGTCTCAAAGGTTTACGGCTCATCTGAAACTGCTTCTATGGTTACAGCATTATCGTGTAAAGAAAAAGTTAAGTTGAATTCTGCCGGCAAGGCTTTAAGCGGAAATGAAATTGTTATTGTTGATGATAATGGAAAGATACTTCCCCCCGGTATGAGCGGTGAAATATTGGTAAAAGGACCAACTGCAGCGAAAGGATATTTGAATAACCCGGAAGAAACCTCTGCAAAGTTCGTGGATGGGTATTATCACTCAGGGGATATCGGATACCTTGATGATGAAGGATATTTGTTTATCGAAGCGAGAAGAACCGATCTTATTATCTCGGGGGGTGAAAATATAAATCCGCTGGAAGTAGAAAAAGAAATTCTTAAACATCCCGGTATTATTGAGGCTGCTGTATTTGGTATTGATGATAAAAAATGGGGACAAAGCGTGGCTGCCGCAATTGTAACAAAAAACAAAAAACAGATAACAATAGAAGAGTTAAAAGTATCATTAAAAGATAAATTATCCGGTTATAAAATTCCCCGAAAATTATTTATTATAGATGAACTTCCCAGGAATGATCTTGGAAAAGTTCAAAGGGAGAAATTAAAGGAGCTCTTACCAGGTTAAAAGATTACCATAACAAATAATAAAGCTATAGATCATACAGCAGCGAACCCTTCCCTCACTTTTTCAACCATTCCCCTTTTCTTCCATGTTTTTTTATCTACAAATATATGTGCTGTTTTTACTTTAGTATACTTCTCTCCTTTTTCATTTTTACACTCATAACTTAATTCGAAAGAGGAGGATTTTAGCAGACTAACCGTAAGTTCTACAGTTACCTCATCACCATATTTAATTGGTTTATGATAGGATGCTTCGCTGTGTATAATAGGAACAACATAGTCCTCATTATTCCAGTAGTCTTCATCAAGCTTAAAGCTTTCTATCAGGGCCTCATAAGCACTATGGCATAGTTCATATATTCTGCCGTAAAAGAATATCCCTGCAGGATCGCAGTCATAAAAGTTAATTTTTTTCTTGTATACAAACATTTTCTGTACCTGTTATTTAAGGTGTATTTAATTAGAATAATATCTATATTGAAATATCATTTCAAAGTTAATCATTTAACCAAAAGGAATCATTCCATGGGCAGTTTTGTGTCATTAGGTAAAAAATTTCCTGAATTCAGGAAAAAAGCTGTTGTATCAATAGAATCCGGTAATGAATACAGTGAAATTACATCTGAAGATCATATCAGGCAAAATAAATGGATGGTAATTTTTTGGTATCCGTATGATTTTTCGCTGGTCTGCCCTACTGAAATTATAGAGTTTAATAAAAATTATGATGAATTCAGAGACAGGGATGCAATAGTTATCGGGGCATCAACTGACTCTGAATATGTGCACCTTGCATGGCGGAAAGAACATTCGGGATTAAGAAGTTTAAGATTTCCCCTGATTGCCGATACATCAAAATCCCTTGCTGAGGAACTGGGTATTTTATCGGATGAAAAAGTAGCCTATCGTGTTACCTATATAGTTGATCCAAAAGGTATTATACGCTGGATAAGTGCAAATGACATAAACACAGGCAGAAATATTAAAGAAGTAATACGGGTTCTGGATGCATTACAGACCGATGAAAAATGTCCATGCAACTGGGAAAAAGGCCAGCCCACCCTTACAGTGATATAGTTATAATTTTTAAATAACAAATGATTCCGCTTTTTACAATTTATATCAGTTATTAACTATACCACAGCTTCTTCGTGAACAGCCATTAATAGTTTATGAACAGCTTCAGCACATTTTCTGCCTTCTGCAATAGCCCATACAATAAGCGACTGTCCCCTCCTCATATCACCGCAGGCAAATACTTTATTAACAGTAGTGGCATGCGCATTTTCTGTACCGAACTCTGCTTTAACATTACCACGGTTATCTAATTCCAAACCAAGTTCCTGGAGTTCTGCAAGCATCCCTTCTTTAACAGGGTGAACAAATCCCGCTGCTATCAGTACAAGGTCAGCCTGTAATTCAAACTCTGTGCCCGGTATGTCAATAAATTTGCCACTCTCAAACTTTACTTCATTACATTTAAGCAAAGTTACTTCGCCATTTTCATTCCCCGTAAACTCTTTTGTATTAACAGCCCACTTTCTAACTGCACCCTCTTCATGACTTGAGGAGGTACGCAGTATCATAGGGTAAAAAGGCCAGGGGGCATTCTCAGGCCTGTCCTTAGGAGGCTGAGGCAGTACTTCAAGTTGTGTAACCGAAACGGCTCCCTGCCTGTTTGATGTGCCTACACAGTCAGAGCCGGTATCACCGCCGCCTATAACAACAACATGTTTACCTTTTGCCGATATCTGATTCTCTACCATATCTCCGGCATTTATTTTATTTTGCTGTGGTAAAAATTCCATAGCAAAATGAATTCCTTTTAACTGCCTTCCTGGTATTGATATATCTCTTGGTTTTTCACTTCCGCCTGCTAAAACTACGGCATCAAAATTTTGAAGAAGTTCTTTAGTAGAAACATCAACACCAACATGAATATTAGTTTTAAATGTTACACCTTCGGCTTCCATCTGTGTTATTCTTCTGTCAATAAGATGTTTTTCCATTTTAAAATCAGGAATCCCATAGCGCAAAAGTCCGCCGATTCTGTTATTCTTTTCAAAAACAGTAACTGAGTGACCTGCTCTTGCAAGCTGCTGAGCAGCCGCCAATCCTGCCGGCCCTGAACCAACAACGGCAACTGCTTTACCTGTAAGTTCAGCGGGGGGTTTGGGAACTACCCATCCTTCTTCAAAACCACGGTCAATAATTGTCCGCTCAATATATTTTATTGTAACCGGCTGTTCATTATTGGCGATCGTAGCGGTCAAGCTGCATGTTGCTGCTCCTGGGCTTGGGTATGTGGTCGATTGTTGCAGATGTTGATAATTATGCGCGTGTTTCTGCCAAATCGTTGGGTTGCCAGGCCATAACTTGCAATTGTCTGGCGCCGTCGCCTGCGTATCATTTCTTCTATCGATCAAATGCTTGCCCGATAGAGGACGCCACCATGATGTCGCACAATCCCGCCGCCAAATACCGCCCCTTTGCACCGATC
>JAWOJF010000248.1:0-19403 GCA_046481785.1 Ignavibacteriaceae bacterium
CTGACTTTCCTTAAAAATCCACTATTTTTTGCCTGAATAACGCACCACCAATCATACTTAATAACCCTAATTATTTTTTGAGAAAGTACTTATAAATTAGTAAATTAGGGCATTCAATAAAAAACACTTATAAGATGGCCGCAAAAAAATACAAGATTCTTTATGTCACCTCAGAAGTAGTTCCTTTCATGAAAACAGGGGGTTTAGCAGATGTTTCTGCCGCATTACCTCAAATGTTATCTGAACTGGGGCATGAAGTACGTATTGTTGTACCAAAGTATGGTGCCGTTGATGACAGAAAGTACAAAATTCATGAGGTTGTAAGGCTTAAAGACCTTCAGATCAGGATTGGTGACAAGGATGTTACCTTTTCTCTTAAATCCTGCTTTCTGCCCGGCCAGAAGGTAAGAGTTCAGATTTATTTTCTTGATAACCAGGATTATTTCGGCAGCCGCAACAGCCTCTATGCTGATCCGATGACAGGCGAGGATTACCCCGATAATGATGAAAGGTTTATTCTTCTGTCACGTTCGGTTTTTGAATTAATTTCCAAACTTGGCTGGATTCCGGATATAATTCATTGTAATGACTGGCAGACCGGACTTATTCCGGCTTATCTTAAAACAATTTATAAAGACGATGAGGTCTTTAATAAATTCAAGACTCTTTTTACAATTCATAACCTTGCATACCAGGGGATATTCCCCAAAGCTAATTTTCATAAAACCGGCTTACCCGAAGAGCTTAACTCTGAAAAAGGGCTGGAAATGTATGGAAACCTGAATTTTATGAAGAGCGGACTCCTCTTTTCGGATGTTATTAATACAGTTAGTGAAACTTATGCTAATGAGATAAGAAGCGATGAAGAACTTGGCGCCGGGCTTAAACCGGTTCTTGCTAAAAGGAAAAATGACCTGTATGGTATAGTTAACGGAATTGATACCCGTTTATGGAATCCGGATAAGGATAAAACAATACCTGAAAGATACTCTACTAAAGATTTAAGCGGTAAGGAAGAAAATAAAAAAGAACTGGCAGCGAAATTTGGGTTTACTTATAATCCCGATACTCCTATTATAGGGCTTATATCCCGTTTATATGATGCAAAAGGTTTTGATCTTATTTTAGAAGCGTTTCCTGAACTTATGAAAAAGAATATACAGATTATATTGCTTGGAACAGGGGACAGAAAATACCATACATTTTTTGATAAAATGGCAAGGAAATTTCCTGAAAAATTTGCATGTTACCTTGGCTTTAATGATGAACTTGCACATATAATTGAAGCAGGCGCAGATATTTACATGATGCCTTCACGTTATGAGCCTTGCGGCCTTAACCAGATGTACAGCTTAATGTACGGTACAGTTCCTCTTGTAAGGGAAACAGGCGGCCTTGCAGATACGGTTACCCGTTATAATGAAAAAACTGAAGAGGGTACCGGTTTTATGTTTAAGGCGTATGAAGCCCAGGCAATGTTAAAGGAATTGAACAGGGCATTAAAAATTTATACCGATAAAAAAACATGGCAGAAGATTATGAAAAACGGAATGAAATCCGATTTTAGCTGGGATTCTTCTGCTAAAAAATATATAGAGTTATACAGAACAATTTTAAATAACGGCTGATGTTGAACCGTGCCGTATTTTTAGATAGAGACGGAACAATAAATGAAGACCCGGGGTATTTGGGAGACCCGGATCTTGTAAAGCTTTTACCTGGTGCAGGTATAGCTCTTTCATCACTTAAAAAACTTGGCTTCAAACTTATAGTTGTATCAAATCAATCGGGCATTGCAAGAGGGTTATTGACTAACGAAAAGGTAGATTCTGTGAATGTACGCATAAATGAATTGCTGGCCCCCGATAATGCTTTAATTGATGCATTTTACTACTGTCCGCATCACCCTGATTTCAGCTCTGAAGAAGATGCATCCTGCCGGAAACCTTCACCTAAGCTTGTTTTTGAAGCTGTAAAAGATTTTAATCTCGATATTAATCGGTGCTATTTTATTGGCGATACTGTTGCCGACATTGAATGTGGTATGAATGCCGGAATAAAAACCGCACTTGTAAAAACCGGATATGGAGAGGAAAGTTTTTCTGTCTTGCAAAAACGAAATAAATTTCCCACTTTTGTTGCCGAAAATATTATAGAAGCGGCTAATTTCATTATAAAAGATTGCGGAGAAAATTAATTGTTTATAAAAAGAATATTTTTGCTCTCAGTTCCCGTTATACTTTCCGTATTCATCTCGTGCAGCGAATCACCTACTGATATTGGAGCGTCTCTGTTAAATGAAGATTTTATAGGAGTTACACAAATCAATTCTTTAACCGATTCCATTTCCCAATCATCCTCATCTGTTAAACAAGTTGTTCCGTTAGGTATTTCTGAGAGAATTTTTATTGGTAAAAGTCATAACGTTGAAGCATACTCGCTTATAAATTTCTGGGTATACATATCAGACAGCTTATTGCTTGAAGATTTTCGTCAGGATAGAATAAATATAATCAGCTCAACAGTTCAATTAGCTAATACTTATGAGATAGGTGATACTAATGCTTCGCTTAGTTTTAATGTCCACAATATAACAAGCGGCTGGACTTCGGTTGGTTTTACAACCGATAGTTTACCGCTATTGCAGTATAATGCGGCCAATATCGGGAGCAATATAGCAATTACTGATTCTTTTTCTACTTTCCAACTGGATAACTCAACAGTTCTCTCATGGATAAAAGATAGTGAAGATTCAGTTATTAATAATGATAACGGAATCTTTATTGCTCCTGTTTCAGAGTCCAGGATTGTAGGTTTTCAGGCTAACTCATCAAGTACCGATACAATCACTCAGCCCCAGATGCATGTTATATATGAAAGAGCAGGGGATGTTGATACAATAAAGTTTTACGCATATGAGGATGTAAGCGTTATTGAGGGGGAAATTCCTGATGGAAATAATGAGACAATATACGTGCAGGCCGGGCTTACTTCAAACGCCAAATTGTGGTTTGATCTCTCAGGCATACCTGCAAACTCAGTAATCAATTTTGCAGAACTAACTCTTACCCTTGATACCATCCAGACCGTTGTTGGTAATAGTTTTACAAATTCCTTAAATGTCTATATGATACTTGATTCTGCCAATATAGATAGTATTACATCCGGATTTACCATGAGCAGGGACGGCGGCACCTTTAAAGGCAACATCACTACAATAATCCAGGCAATGTACACACTTCAAACCAATAACGGAATGTTAATAAGGGCAGGAAACCGTGCCGATGGGCTTGAATTGTTTGCAATAAAGAGCAGCACTGCTGCTGACTCCGCTCTGCGTCCTTATCTTAAAATTACTTATACGAATAAAAAATGATTAAACATACAAAAGCATATATCATCTTTTTCTTATTTATAGGTGTTCTTATTTCCGAAACATTCGGACAAAGCGGGTCTGCTTATACAAGAATTGGTATTGGTGATATTGAATATTCATACTCTGCACGTAAACTGGGTATAGGACAACTGGGCGTATCTGTTTCTAATAATGATTTAATAAGCATTATGAATCCTGCGGGGTTAAACAGGCTGACTAGAACACGGATTGAGACAGGTCTTAATTACAGCGGTTTATTCTTAAAATCTGGCAATGCAAGCACTTATTACGGGGAAGTGGAATTTTCCGGCTTTTCATTCGGCTTTCCAATAAGCAGTGATTATGGGGTTGGGGCTGCATTAGGAATTCTACCGTACTCTAATGTCAGTTATGAGGTATTAGAAAATATTGCTCCAACGGCAGAAAATGAAGCTTACAATATTCTTTATGAAGGCAGAGGGGGGCTATCAAAAATGTTTTTAGCAGCCTCCTATACTCTTCCGTTTAATCTAACAATTGGTGCCTCACTTGATTATTATTTTGGTAACCTCAACTATTTTTCAAAAACAGAGTTTCTAAACACACAAACATTAAACGCTGAATATAAACGTACATATTCTCCAAGGGGATTAGGCTCAACCCTGGGTATTATAACCCCGGATATTGCAGGTATTCTAAATTTTGAGAATATTTCTGATTTTAGATTTGGAGTAGTTGTTTCGCTGGCTGGTGAATTAACTACGGATACCTCTTTTACATCCACTTCCAGCCTTGGAATAGACACAATTGCTAAGGGTAAGTCCTATATTAATATACCCTTAAGAATTGCGGCAGGATTTAGTTTTATTCTTAATAAAAATTTTCTTTTTACTTTCGATTATGTATATCAGGGCTGGTCTGAATATGAGATGGAAGGAAAGAAATCATCTAATTTAAGGGATGCAATGAAGCTTTCAGGCGGTTTTGAGTTCAGGCCGGAACGTGAGCTTGGTGCATCTTTATGGGAACAAATAATCTGGCGGGCAGGTTTAAGTTATGAACAGACTCAATATATAATTTATGGAGAAGGTATTGATCAGTTATCTGTTTCGGGCGGGTTTTCGTTTCCTTTGAGTCTTGAAAATACAATGGATATAGGGCTTCAGTATGCAATGAGAGGAACTTCTGATTCTAATCTTTATGATGAAAATATTATAAGATTAGGAGTTGGCTTAAGCCTTGGTGAAATCTGGTTCGTAAGACAGGAAAAATAGTAACAAATAATTTCGAGGATAGTAGTCTTGAAACAAATATTAAAAATATCAGGCTTCGCTGCATTTTTAGCTTTTGCAGTGATTATTTCTGTGCCTAAAACATATGCACAGGATGACCCTAAATTAATTGAAAAGTATAGTCTTTTTTCAGAGTACCATAAGAATAAAGATTATGTAAGCGCTGTCCCATACGGATGGGAAGTTCTGCAAATGGATCCGCAGAAATTTCATAAGTGGATATATTTCAAGATGGAGGATGCTTTATGGTATCTGCATGACTCCTCGGACATAGCCGCAGATGAGAAAAAAGCTATTGAAGATAGTATGATAAATTTTTACAATATGGCTATCCAGTACTATCCTGATCAGGGGGGTTACTTTCAGGCAAGAAAAGCATTTGTTATGGAATCATGGCTTGGTTCAAGTCCCGATAATGTAATAAAAGAATATGAAACTGCTATCTCTTACAATGCGGATATTTCAACTTACTATTATCACAGGCTCGGCCAGCTTTACAAGGCTAATATGGAAAGCAATGAAGAGTATAAAGGTAAAGCACTCGATCTTTATTCGGGGTTAGCGGAAAAAGAGCCTGACAACCCGCAGTGGAATGAAGAACTTACTAATCTTGTGGATAATATAGATGAGCTTGTTGCTATACAGAAAAAAGCATGGGAGCTTGATAAAGAGAATTTGCAAAAAGCATGGAAATATGCTTCTATGGCAATAAAAGCCAATATGTTTTCTGATGCCATAGTACCTTTAGAATTTTTAGTAAGCAAAACAGATAATGGAATAAACTACTGGACACGATTAGCCGAAGCTTACCAGAAAACTGAACAGTTATCTAAGGCAGAAGACGCTTATAAAAAGTTGATACAGCTTGAGCCTGATAATAAAAACCACTATTTAAACTTAGGGATTCTTTTTAAGGATAAGGGACAATTGTCCGCCGCAAGAATCCAATATCAGAAGGCAAGTGATATTGGCGGCAATTGGGGACTACCTGTATTTTACGAGGGTTTATTATATGAACAGGCCGCAAGGGGCTGCGCATTTGATCTGGAGGCTAAAAAAGTCTATCAATTGGCAGTAGATACATACAGGAGAGCAAAAAGCCTTGATCCTTCTGTTGCCGGGCAAGCCGATGATAGGGTTAAAGCCTTATCCTCATCACTTCCTACACAGGAAGAATGGTTTTTCCTCGGTATAAAAGAAGGCACCACAGTTCCAATTAATGGAAGCTGCTATAGCTGGATTGGAAAAAGTATTGTAGCCCGATATTAAAATCAGCAGATATTTAAAGGTCTCATTATATATGAGGCCTTTTTTGTTTTAAATCATTCAAATTTTTATATATGGCTCTTATCATTTAGCTTACCCCCAATTTTGTGCTAAAAAGCACTCCCTATTTTTTATATATTATTTTCATTCTTTATATTGTTATAGTATCCACTGAATTTTCTTAATAGTATCAGTTAGAAACAGAGCTGAAATTGAAAACAACAGAAAATATCACACCCAAAAAAAAACCGCTTTTAGAAATATTTAATCATATTGTAGGAGTTGCACAACTTGACCTGCAGGGCAATATCCTTATGGCTAATAGAAAATTCTGCGAAATTACCGGCAGAAAAAAAGAAGAATTATTATCACTGAATTTGCAGGATATGGTTGATAAAGGAAATAATCAAAACATTCCAGAACTACTTAATAATTTATCCGGTAAAAACCCTGCCGGCACTTTTCAGATCAGATATATACACCCGGATGAAAAATTAATATGGCTTAATTTCAGCGTTACCTTTATTAAGGATTCTACTAATAAAGTTTATGCTGCCGCTGTTGTTGAAGATATAACTGATCGCAAATTAACTGAAGAAAGCCTTGAACGCAGTTTAAAAGAACTTTCTCTTTATAAATATGCTCTAGATGAATCAAGTATAATTGCAATTACTGATCAGAAGGGTATTATAGTTTACGCCAATGATAATTTCTGTGATATTTCAAGGTACAGCAGAGAAGAACTTTTAGGGCAGGACCATAGAATTATCAATTCCGGTTATCATTCAAAAAAATTCATAAAGAATCTATGGGTAACAATAGCCAATGGAAAAATCTGGAAAGGGGAAATGAAAAACCGTGCAAAGGACGGTACCATTTATTGGGTTGATACAACCATCGTTCCTTTTGTTAATGAAAAAGGAAAGCCGTATCAGTATGTTGCAATACGTTCTGATATTACACAGCGTAAAATTACCGAAGAAAAATTAAAAGAGAGTGAATTGCGTTTCAGAATAATGGCGGATACTACTCCCGCTTTAATCTGGATGACAGATGCAAACGGCATAATAAATTATATGAATAAAACCCGTATAGATTTTTGCGGTGGTTCTATAGATGATCAGCTTGGAAATAAATGGCAGCAATTTGTGCATCCTGATGATCTTCAAAAAGTAATTGAGATTGGCAGAGAGGCAAAACTTAATAGAGAGAAACTTCAGCATGAATACAGGTTAAGATCTGCTTCCGGTGAATACCGCTGGATACTTGACACGGGCCTTCCCCGTTTTACTTCCGGCGGAGAATTTGCCGGATTTATCGGCTCAGGTATTGATATAACTGAAATGAAACAGGCAGAAGAAAGGCTAAAGCAATCACTAAAAAGGGAAAGAGAATTAAGGTTAAAAACTGAAGAGGGGGAGAGAAAGTTATCTTTTATTGCTGAAGCCTCCACTATCCTTAATTCATCTCTCGATTATAATTTAACACTTAAAAGCCTTGCACAAATGACTACACCGGAGATTGCGGACTGGTGTGTTGTTGATTTGCTGGACGAAAATAATAATTTAAAACGTGTTGCGGTTTCACATGTTAATCCTGATAAAATTAAACTGGCTCACGAGCTTCATAAAAAATATGGACCTGATCCAGGTGAGCCGACAGGAGTGTGGAATGTAATAAAAACGGGAAAATCCGAATTTTACAGGGAAATACATCCTTCGTTGATAGAAGCTGCAGCCAAAGATGGAGAACATTTACGAATTACTCTTGACCTTGGCCTTAATTCGGGAATGATAGTGCCGTTAAAATTAAGGGACAGGGTTTTTGGAGCAATAACATTAATATATGCTCAGTCAGGCAGGCAATATGAAGAGGAAGATATACGTTTTGTTGAAGATTTGGCAGCCCGTGCTGCTCTTGCAATTGATAATGCCCGGCTTTATAATGAGTCTTTTAAACTTAACCTGAAACTGGAAGAAAGGGTAGAAGAACTTCAGGTTGAAATTGAAGAAAGAATTAAAGCCAGGAAAGAATTAATCGCAAGTGAGGAACGTTTCAGGCAATTAGCTGAAAATATAAAGAGTATTTTTTATATATCTGAGCCGAACAGCGGTAAGATAATCTACCTGAGCCCTGCCTTTGAAGAAATATGGGGAATTCCTGCCGGAGAAATTTATGATAATCCGGCTAAACGTTTTGAAATGATTCATCCAAATGACAGAAGAAGAATAAATAATTTATTAACCTCCCGTTTTACTTCAAAGGAGTTTGATGAGGAATTTAGAATTATAAGGCCTGACGGCGAAGTTCGCTGGATACATTCGAAATCTTTTCCTATAAAGAATGAAGCAGGAGAAGTTTACAGAATAGTGGGTATAAGTGAAGATATTACGAGCCGTAAGAATTCTGAAGAACAGATAAAACAATCCCTTAAGGAAAAAGATATCCTCCTGAGAGAAATACATCACAGGGTAAAAAATAACTTGCAGATTATTTCAAGTCTCCTCAGCCTTCAGACTTCCAGTATTAAAGATGATAAGGACATGGAAATATTTGTGGAAAGCCAGAACAGGATAAGATCCATGGCTCTTGTTCATGAAAAGTTGTATCAAAGAAGGGATTTGGCAGGGATTAATTTAAAGGAATATATTAAGGAACTGACCGATATTCTTAAGGATACATACACTCACAAGGCTCAGATGATCAACTTTAATTTAGATGTGCAAAACATATTACTAAATATTGACATGTCTATTGGCCTGGGATTAATCATTAATGAACTAATTTCAAATTCATTTAAACATGCTTTTCCTGATGATAGAAAAGGGGTGGTAACAATAATAATTAAAACAAACAGGGATAACACACTAAATGTAAAAGTTGCGGATAACGGTATAGGATTTCCTGAAAATATAGATTTCCAGAATACTGAATCACTTGGCCTTCAACTTGTATCTACAATAGTTGAGCAGCACTGGGGAAAAATTGAACTTCACCGTAAAGGGGGAACACAATTCAAAATTGTATTCCCTGAGCTTAAATACAAGTAATATTAGTATGAAAATTTTAGTTATTTATGCTTTATTTATTTTTCAATCATTTGTTCAGGAAAAACAATTAAATGAGTATGGTTTATATGTTGTTGACAACATGTCCGGGTATTATAAACTTGTAGTACAGGATAGTTCAAAACTGCTTGTTAATTTACAGGAATACATACCCGGATTAAAAATTGATGTAAAATATGCATCAGATAAAAATTTTCTGGGGGAACAGGTTTATCCTTATGCGGCAACTTTCCTGCGCTTACCTGCTGCTGAAGCTCTTAAGCAGGTACAGGAAGAATTGAAAAAAAAGAATTATGAACTAAAAATATTTGATGCATACAGGCCGTATTCTATCACAGTAAAGATGTACATAACTTATGAAGATACTACCTATGTAGCATCGGCATGGACAGGTTCACGCCATAACAGGGGATGCGCAGTTGATATTACAATAATTAATTCTGAAACGGGGGAAGAAATTATTATGCCGACTGGGTATGATGATTTTACTGAAAAAGCACATCCTGATTATAAATATTTACCTGATGATGTTATTAATAACAGAGCACTCCTGATAAATACGATGAGCAAATTCGGCTTCATGGTTTACACCACTGAGTGGTGGCATTATGATTTTAACGGGTGGGAAAACTACGAATTAATGGATTTAAATTTTGAAGAACTGGAAAAATGATACGGATATATGACACTTGATGCCAAATACACTATGCCGAATGTATTAAGATAAAATAGTTGATTTCCGGACAGTAAACAGTATATCTTCATTTAATAATCTGCATCCGGCACCGGATTTTCTGCGTTGAGAGGGGTAATATCTTTTATTAAATAAATTATTAATATATTGTTGAACTGGAATTATAAAAAATGCTCAAGAGGAAAAAAATATGTCCAAATCAAAGAATATTCTGAGAGAAAAAGCAAAAAACTCAGAAACTTTAAGAGATGCAATTAACAGCGAGGCCCCGGAGCTTCAGCACGTGAATCAGGAAGAAAGTCCGAAAACAATTGTTAATGAAGAAGGAAAAAAAGTACTGGTTTTTAAGGATCCCTTATATTCAAAGGAGAAAAGAAGTATAATAAATTATTCTGTTTTCAGGGGGAAGTGGGAATTTGAGAACATTGATGATATAGATGACGATCATGAAAAATGTGCTGTTAAATTTGTACCCGTGAAAGATGGATCAAGTTTTACTATAGGGTTTAAATCATTAAAAGACCGGGTTGAATTTTTTGATTCGATATACAGTGACAAGGATATGAAACAAACCGGTACCGGAGTAAGCCTGGAGAAAATAGCCAACTCAAAGGTGCTTCAAACTACCGGAGGGCTTGTGGGTCTTTCCGTTCTAAGTTATGGCCTGTATAAGTTCTTAAAGAAGAAAGAAGATTAAAGCTACCCTCCGGGTTTCATAATCCCGGAGGGTATTAAGTATCAAATAGATCCGTAAAATCAAACCTTGAAAGATTTGCTTTAATTAAGTTTTGATGCTATATCATAAACTTTTGCTGAATGGTTATCTATATCATCAACCTGAAATATCTCGGCAATTTTTCCTTCCTTATCTATAACAAATGTAACGCGTTTATCCATCCCGTTTTCATTAAGTACCTTGTATGCAGCAGATACTTTTTTATCTGAATCAGAAAGGAGAGGGAAGTTTAAATTATGGTCATCAACAAACTTTTTAATATCTTCCTTGGGATCGGTACTGATTCCAAAAACCTTAATATTATTCTTCTCAAACTTGCTCCAGTCGTCTCTTATACCGCATGCCTGTTTTGTGCACCCGCTGGTATTTGCTTTTGGATAAAAGTATACAACAACGGGAGATTCGCCTTTATAAGATGACAGTGTATATTCCTTGCCTGAGGCATCCTGTAAAGTAAAATCAGGGGCTTCCATTCCTGCTGATAAAGAACTCATTTTTTCCTCCTTTTTATTCTCATCCTGTGCGTTTACAATAATAATACAAAATAGAAATACGAAAACAAGGCTTAATAATTTCATAATTATTCCTTTAGTTTTATATAATGACAAATATTTGTTGTTTTTATGGCCGAACAAGAAACTTCTATTTAGAGTACCAATTGAACAGTATGGTTTAAATGACAGGTTAATAATAATTAATTACATCTGTCCAAAACAATTTTATGTTTCGTTCCTACGGAACTTGAAAATATTTGAGATCATCTATGTCTATAAACATAACGTCCCTGACGGGACTTAAAACAGCAATATAATACGATCTTATAATATACAGTTGCCGATTTAATATTCTTATCAATAATAGTTTATTTTGTACAGCACTGTAATTAGTATATAAACAACTACTATTCTCTTTCTATAGTTCTTGAGAAGATATAATCTACATTTTTTAACATCTTTTCATTGTCAAATACTTCTTCTATTTCATACTTAGTAAGGTATTTTAACACCTCTTCAGATTTTAACAGTTCATCCTTGAGATTTTTACTTTTATCTGCCCAGACATCCATAGCAGATGTTTGAACTATTCTGTATGCATCCTCCCTGGAAACACCCTTGTTTGTTAATTTCAGCAGGATGGTCTGGGAAAATACAAGCCCCCGTGTAAGATTTAAATTTTTTAACATATTATCAGGATAAACAAGAAGATTTTTTATGAGCTTTGTCATAAGATCAAGCATATAATCAAGAGCAATGCATGAATCAGGAACGATAATCCTTTCAACAGAGGAGTGGGAAATATCCCTTTCATGCCATAAAGCTACATTTTCAATAGATGCAACTGCGTTACCCCTTAATACTCTTGCTAACCCGGCAACCCTTTCACTTACTATTGGATTTCTTTTATGAGGCATGGCAGAGGACCCTTTTTGTCCCTTGGAAAAATATTCTTCCGCCTCAAGAACTTCAGTTCTTTGAAGATGCCTTATTTCAATAGCAATTTTCTCAAGTGTAGCAGCAATTACGGCAAGCGTAGTTAAATATTCAGCATGCCTGTCTCTCTGTATAACCTGTGTTGAAACCGGCGCAGGTTTTAATCCCATTTTTTCACAAACGTATTCTTCTACCTTAGGTGAAAGGTGTTCAAATGTACCTACGGCACCCGATATTTGTCCAACACTTATTGTATCAATTGCAGATTCCAGCCGCTTAATATTTCTTTTTGTTTCCTCAAACCATAATGCAAATTTCAGTCCCATAGTGGTAGGTTCAGCATGAATACCGTGCGATCTGCCAACGCACAAAGTATTCTTATATTCAATTGCTTTTTCCTTTAATGCGGCTTTAAGCTCATGTAAACGCTTTAACAGCAGTTCACCTGCAGATTTCATCTGCCAGGATAGGGTAGTATCAAGTATATCGGAAGATGTCATTCCATAATGAATATGCCTTGCTTCATGCCCGACATACTCAGCAACATTAGTAAGAAAAGCAATAACATCATGTTTTGTTGTTTCTTCTATCTCCAGTACACGCTTAATATCATAATTAGCTTTTTGTTTTATTACTTCCACATCTCTTTTTGGTATATCTCCCATTTCGCTTCTAGCTTCACAAGCCAGTATTTCAATTTTAAGCCAGGTATCAAACTTAAATTTATCTTCAAAAATTTTTCCCATATCAGGGAGGGTATATCTTTCAATCATTATTTCTTTTCCAGTTTCATTTGTTTTGTAATTTCTTCATTATCACGAAGAAGTTTTAATTTAATTGTCTGGTTTGCCCTGAACTCCTGGAATACCCCGATAAGAGTATTCTCGTTATTAATTTTATAACCATCAACTTCAAGAATGATGTCATAAGGTTTAATTCCGCCTTTAGAAGCAGGTGTATTTGGAAGAACCTGTGTAACAATTACACCCCTGGTAGTTTCAAGGCCGTAAGCCCGGGAAGTTTGATCATCCAGAGCCTGGATTCTCAAACCAATTTCAAAATCGCGGTCTATTTTACCGCTTTCCTTAAACTCGGTTACAATTCTTTTTATTTTATTTATTGGTATTGCAAAGCCAAGGCCAATATTGCCCTGTGCACCGCTTCCGCCTGTAAATATTAAAGTGTTCATACCAACAGCTTCACCAACACTGTTTACAAGAGGTCCGCCGCTGTTGCCGCCGTTAATTGCAGCATCTGTCTGCAGCATATTCAAATAGAACCTGTTATTAATAGGTTCAAGGTTCATACCGGTAGCGCTTATTACGCCTATGGTAACAGTGGGTTTATCGTTCAGTTCAAATAATCCAAAAGGATTACCGAGAGCAATTACCCATTCGCCAATTATTGCATCATCTGAATTACCAAGTGGTATATAAGGAAAGTTTGAACCCTCTATTTTTATAAGACAAATGTCTGAAACGGGATCGGTACCTATAACTTTTGCATCATAATGTTTTCCATTAGTCATGGTTATAGTAATTTCTGTAGCATTTCCAGCAACATGATCATTAGTTAGAATATATCCATCAGGTGATATTAAGAACCCTGAACCCAATCCCTGTACCTTCCGGTTATAGTTCCTGTTACCAAAAAACTGCCGGAAAAATGGATCATCGAAAAAAGAACTGAAGGGATCCCTGTACTGTCTTATTTCAATAACATTTATACCAACTACTGCCGGACTAACTTTGCCAACAGTTTCAGTTAAAATATTTCTGCGCGAATTATTTATATCATCATTTCTCTGGTCTCTTTGCTGAACTGAAGATAATGAATAAGCTTTATTAGACTCATAAAAAAAAGGTTTGTCACCGGAAGACTTTACAATGTACAACACAGCAGAAAGTGTAATTAAAACTAGTGCTACAATTACCGTTTTTCTCTTATTCATCCTTTTTACCCAATTTGAAAAAATCTTTATTATGAAGTAATTCTTTAAGCGGCTTTAGGTGCCGGTTAAAAATAATTATTAATATACCGGCAGAAAATAGAATCATTGCCGACATTGATTCAGCACGGGGAAAAGTATACTTAAAAGCAATATTCGCTGATGTAAAAATAATAAGTAAAGTCATTATTATTGCCCAGATATTAGAAAATATAATATCCTTTTTCACAAAGTAAATTATTAACCACAGGAGAATCCACAATACCGGAAGAATAGGGAACAGGAGGATTGTACCGCCTGCTGCTGCTGCCAATCCTCTTCCCCCCTTAAAGTCTAACCATGGGTTGTAACAGTGACTAAGTACAGCAAATAATAAGCTTAATGCCGGAAATATAAAAATCTGGCCAAAAATCAGAAGAGGTATGTAAACACTTAATAATCCTTTTAATGCATCCAGCAGAAGAACCAGCATACCAATGATTTTAGAGTTACTAACCTCGTAGGAATTCATAGCTCCAACATTGCCGGAGCCTGCTGAACTAATATCAATCCCCGCACTTTTTTTCATTACAAGGTACGCTGCAGGAATTGAACCAAGCAGGTACCCAATTATTGCGCTTATTAAGTATTCCATAAACTTTCTGAAGTTGAGCAGGTAATTTAATAAAAAGTTTGAAGTTTTTTTAGAAGAGAATAATAATTATGCAGCAGCAGATAAGCCAGGTATAAACAACGCTTCAGTCTGGTATAAAAAAAAAGCCGCACTTAAAGCGGCTTTACAAAATATAATTACTTTAATTTGCAACATTAAAGCAGCAGAAGTTATCAGATTGGCTCCCACTACCTAGGCAAATAAAATTGAATATGACAGGGATATGAGTATAAGGAATAATAAAAAATAACTTAATTTCAATTTCATATTATCACTTGTTTAAGTTTATAGTAAATCTCTTTTATATTATCGGCTATTAGAGATAATAGTTTAAGCTTATAAGTATTAAAAAACAGTGAAAATAGAAGAAAAGAGGCTATTATTTGTAAAATCGTCTAAAACCTTGTGTTTTCTATAAATTTAGCTGATTTAATGATCCTTAAGGCCCGGTTTTCTTTCATATTTCTGTACTTCTACAACAATTAAAATCTTTAATTGCTGTATAACCTTTGCAAAGTTACCTGAGGATGAACCAGGCCTGCCTGCGCTAGCGGGAGAAATACGGATTGCAGTTCTTGCAGGCAGGATATGCTTAATTCATAATATTATCAACCAGACTTTTTAACTCTTTATACCGTTGGCTTCTTCCTTCTGATTTGATATAGTAAGTCATTAAAAATGCGCTGTATTCTTTTTCATTATCAACCCAGGGAAATGAACCAAGTAATCCCGGACTACTAACTGTTTTAGCAAATTTAGAATTGGGGGAAGTTTCCATTATCCATTCACCATAACCATAACCTGCATTACCGCCATCGGCAGGGGAGTAGGATATTTTTGTATCCGTGGTAATACGGTTAACCTGCATTTCCGCTATGCTGTTTTCACTTAATATTCTTTTTCCTTTATATATACCTTTATTAAGTATCATTACCAGGAAATTCATATAATCGCCGGGTGTTGTTACAGCGCCGCCTGCAGGAAGAGGTACTTTCATTTTACCAAAATCAGTATTCTTCATTTCGAGAGGCAGTGCTATTCTTTCGGCAAACAAAGTTTCAAAACTTTTACCACCTATCTTTTCTATTACGGCTCCGGCTATCTGCATGCCAATATTGCTGTAATGAAATATGGTTCCGGGTTTTCCTTCCATAGGATACATTGCAAATTTATTAATTGCTTCATCCATACTATTAACACCTTTTAATTCATTAATACTCTCCTTTGCAGGAATACCTTTTATACCCGTAGTATGTGAAAGGCACTGGCTGATGGTAATATTTCCCTTTCCATGCTTTGTGAGAACTGGTAAAAATGTGCCGATAGTATCGGTTAACTTAAGTTTCCCTTCATCTACAAAAGTCATTACAAGTGCTGCGCTTAACCATTTACTGCAGCTTGCAACCGGCTGACGTGAAGATGTGGAAAAGTCTGCTGTGTTTGGCTCTTTATTTTTCCTTTTTGCCATAAATTTTGCAGCTCTCTTCTGTTTCCCTGACATATCATTAACTGTATTGGAATAAACAATTTTACCATCTTTATAAATCATTAGTACAGCTCTTCCACCCATATCACTTACATTGTCTTCAAGCCAATTATCAATTTTGGAAAAATTCTGTGCCTGAACTATATATGATATGAAAAAGAATAAAATAAAAAATAAAACTGGTTTACCGGAGTTAGTCCTGTTATATAACATAGTATCCTCTGAAAATTTTATTTTTTTGACAAGGGAAGATGGAACAGGGTTTAAATGAACATATGCCGCTATGCCCATGTCTGTCCAAAATAATAGTTTGTTTCGTTCCTATGGAACTTGAAGATTTTGAGGCTATGTCTATAAACATAACGTCCCTGACGGGACTTAAAACAGCAATATGATACTATACCTTAACATTCAGTAACTGTTTATGGTATAAGTACTGGCTCTGCCGGTATTACCAATTTAAGAATGACACAAATATAAAGATAGTTAATCAATATCATGGGGTATCATTATCATCCCATTTCTTTTTCTTAGTTCCCTTGTAACTATCAATCTGCAAAAGGACCCCTTCCAGTTTACCATTATCAAGAGGAATTCTTTTTGTAGTTTTAAGACCGATAGATTTTCGGAGTTCCGGGTTGCCTGTATAGATAAATGCAGACGTTCCATTACAATTAGTTTTGATAAAGTCGCCCAATTCTTTATAAAGACCCTTTACCTCTTCCAGCTCACCAAGTCTCATCCCATACGGTGGATTAACAATTAATATTCCGTTTTCAAATTCTTTTGCATGCTGAAATGGTTTGCATGAAATGTTAACAGCATCAGAATAAGGGAGACGTGAAAGATTTTTCTTTGCAACTTCAATTGCCTTCTGAGATTTATCGCTTCCGCGTATAATATGTTTTGGCAGCGGCCGGACTTTACTGTCAAATTCTTTTTTTACTGTATTCCACTCAGTCTTGTTGAATTCGGGCATATTAAAAAAACCAAATTTTGTACGAAGTTTCTGTGCAGGAATTCTGCAATAATGCATTAGAGCTTCACAGAGAATTGTACCTGAACCGCACATTGGATCCCATAAAGGAATTTCTCCATCCCATTTGCTTAGGTATATTATAGCAGCGGCAAGAGTTTCCTGCATAGGTGCCTCGCCTGCAAGCAGTCTGTAGCCTCTTTTATGCAGTGATTCACCTGATGTATCAAGACTGATAACAGCCATATCTTTTTCAATATGAAGATTGAATCGTACATCAGGATTTTGAACTTCAACATTGGGGCGTTTGCCATATTCATCCCTGAAATAATCTGCAATTCCGTCTTTAAGGCATTGGGCCGCATATAATGAATTAGTGATCCTGCTGTATGAAACAGAAGCGCTGATTGCAAATGTTTTTTCAAGAGATAAAAAATCTTCCCAGTGAATTGTTTTTGCTTTTTTTATAAGATATTTGGTATCACGGCATGGAAAAGTTATTAATGGCGCTAGTACCCTTGTAATAAGGCGGGATGTATAATTTATTTTGTAAAGAGTTGGTAAATCTGCTTTAAAGTAAACCCCTTTATATACTACTTTGGTTTCCGATGCACCCGATTTAACTAACTCCTCTTCACAGAGGGTTTCCATTTTACCGGTTACCTGAGCAAAATATCCATCTTCCAAGTACTCGTACATAAATGTCCTGATTATTTCACATTAGCTGATTATTTGTGTGCCAGTACTTTAATATCATTTACCTCTAACACCTTCTTTTCATAACCTTTAGTAACTGAATTTATCATTGCCAAACCTATTTCATCCAATGAGTTAATATATTTTGGAAACAATAATTTTATGAAGGGGAGCAGGGGAGAAAATATCTTGTAAAGTGTTAATGTGTTTTTTAATCCTTTGCCGGGTATAATAAAACCGGGACGAAATGCATAAGCCTGCCTGAAGCCAAGATGCAGAATATAATTTTCCGTTTTCCCTTTTACTCTTGCCCACATTATTTTACCTTTTTCCGTACTGTCAGTACCTATACCTGATATATAACAAAACGTGGTATCAGGATTTAATGAAATAAGAGTATCTGCAAATGTTTTTACAATATCATAAGTAATTTTGTAATAATCATTTTCACTTTTCCCAAGTGAAGTTGTGCCCAGGCAAAAAAAACAGGCATTATAACCTTTAAGTTGTTCCTTAATTGCTGTCAGATCGGAATAATCCTTATGAATTACTTCTTTTAATTTTGAATGGCTGATATTTACGGGCCTCCGGTTAACAACAAGAACAGAGTCAACATCAGGATGATTAAGACATTCGTGAAGAACACCTTCACCAACCATGCCTGTGGCACCTGTTATAATTGCATTTATCTTTACAGACATAAATACCGCATTATTTCAACATACTTTAATTTTTATACTAATTACCGGCTGGTATTACTCTTTATTCCTTACATAAATCAGTTTTACTTTAGCTCTGGGGTTTTCTCTTTGTTCAATATCAAATTTATTTGTTGATTTAATCAGCGGTGTCAGTTTCTGGAATCCATAATTTCTTGGATCAAAGTTAGGCTGTTTTTTCTGCAAAAGATTTCCAACATCTCCTAAAAATGCCCAGCCATCCTCATCTGCAAGATCAGATATAGTTGAAGAAATTAGTTTAATTACTACAGGCGTAATTTTATCAACTTCATTTTTTCCTGATACACCGCTTTTAATAATATCGGATTTTCCATCAACGGGTAGTGCGCCGGATTTATTTTTCAGAATTTCAATATAAATGAATTTATCACATGCTACAATAAAAGGTTGAGGGGTTTTCTTTTCACCTATGCCGAAAACTGTAATGCCGGCCTCTCTTAGTCTTGTGGCAAGCCGTGTAAAATCGCTGTCGCTGGAAACGAGGCAAAACCCATTAACTTTTGCAGAATACAAGATATCCATAGCATCAATAATCATAGCAGAATCAGTTGAATTTTTCCCGGTTGTGTATCCATATTGCTGTACAGGAGTTATTGCATTTTCCAGGAGAACATTTTTCCATTTGGAAAGGGAAGGTTTTGTCCAGTCCGCATATATTCTTTTAATAGTAGGGTTACCATATTTTGCAATTTCCTCCATCATTTCTTTTACATAGGCAGATGGGATATTATCGCCGTCTATTAATACCGCAAACCGCAGGTCTGTTTCCATTTGTATTTTTTCCAATTCAAAATTATATCTGCAATATTATACTAACTATAACCGAAAGCAACCCTGATTGATAAAAAATGCCAATAATTCGGCATCCTGGGGATGGTATTTGCTTTAAGGCAAATAAAATTACCGGAATTGATAATCAGCATTATACAAAATCCTGAAAATAAGAATCGCCTTATGAAAACTCACTAAAATATAAAAATTAATTTGGCACACTATATGAGCAAGTACTCATATAGTCATTATGAAAAAGCCTGATCTGATATGAGAAAAACACAGGAAGAATT
>JAWOJF010000081.1:0-6174 GCA_046481785.1 Ignavibacteriaceae bacterium
GAACATTAGAAGTTCTGCAGGATGAAAAACCTGATTTTGTTATTTCGGATATAAAAGAGATAATTAAAATTCTAAAACCGTAGTTATAATTAAAGAGATATGACCTATACTAAAGATGAGGCTGTCCCAAAAGTCAATTTGAGTGAATATATTTTCATTTTTTAATTAGCATGATTATTAAAGATTTTAATATCCTCCGAAGAGATTGTGTAAAAATTAAAGACTGGAATAAATATTAACCTTATTGATTAACCCCATGTTTTAACATGGGGGAGCCTAAAGAACCAAAACGGGTTTTAGCCCTGAACTGAAGTTAATTCAGGGCTAAAGCCCATATAATATTAGCTCATATCCCCCAGGCTGAAGCCAGGGGTTATTGCACCTTTATTCACCACTTTCTACTTTTCACACAATCCCCGGGGGAAGATATTATCATGACAAGACAGACAATTGACATCTTAACAAAATGAATAAATATTCTCCTCATCTTACTTTTGAGACAGCCTCTTTTTTTGGAATTCAGAATTATCATTTTTTTAATCCGTAAATATCCAAAAATGCTAGTATGTAATTTTAAGGTTACTGGCTCAGACGTCCCAGCGGGACGTCTCTACATATGTAAAAATCTTATTCTGTTTTCTGTTTCATTACTGCTTTGTACGCTTTTCCGTTTTCCAGCTTTATAATCTTAGCCCCTGATTTTTTAACTATTTCATAATTATGAGTTGCAAATAATAAAGCAGTCCCCCTTGAATTTATTTTTTTAAGTATTTCAACAATTTCTCCGGAAGTTTCGGGATCAAGGTTACCGGTAGGTTCGTCAGCCAAAATAAGGGAAGGCTCATTAACAATAGCTCTTGCAATAGCAACCCGCTGTTTCTCCCCCCCTGAAAGCTCATCAGGCATACTTAATCGTTTGTGCGAAAGGCCTACATCAGTTAAAGCATTATTTACCCTTTTCTTAATTTCTCTTCCCGGTGTATTTATTACTTCCAGAACAAATGCAATATTCTCGTAAACATTTCTGTCCTTAAGCAATTTAAAATCCTGGAAGATAATACCAAGTTTTCTTCTTAAATAAGGAAGATGCCTCTTTTTTATAGTACGTGAATCAAATTCATCTAACTGCACATACCCTGAAACCGGAATGATGTTCATGTATACCATCTGCAGAAGAGTACTTTTCCCCGATCCGCTTTTTCCTATAAGAAAAGTGAATTCGCCATGGTTTAATTGAAAATTTAGATCTGCAAATAATGGCTGCTCAGGGTAATTAAAATCAACATTATTTATTGAAAGCACTAGCACACCCTTTCTTAAAAATATTCAATAATGGTTTCTAATCTTTTCCAGAACGGGCAACAACAAACTGCGCTCTAACAGAAGAAGGACTTGCATCCTTAAAGGTAAATCCCTCATAACAGTCTACTACGTATAAGCCGGCTTTTTCAATTAATTTAAAATAGTCTTCAAACTGATATATCTTCTGCCTGTGAATTTCTTTAAATGCAGAGCCGTCTGCAAATTTTATTTCAAATATATTCTTATGGATTTTTTTCTTCTCATCATAAATTGTGTGATGGATATAATTAATATTATTATACTTCCCTTTCCTTACCGGCTGTTGAACATGGATAAAACTGTTTCTTTCAAGACTTACATCAAAAGTAAAAATACCTCTATCAGCCAGAACTCTCCTTATTTCACAAAATAAATTAAACAGTTTTTTCTTTGATGTAAGGTAATTAACACTGTCAAATGTTGAATAAATAAAATCAAATCGCCGCTTAAAAGGAAGCAGGGACATGTCACAGCAAACCCTGGGCAGTTTTTTTTCTTTGTCTGAAAATAACATTTCCCTTGAATAATCTGTAACTACAATATTAGGATAATAACCGGCTAAATTATTGGCAAGGCTGCAGTTGCCTCCGGCTAGTTCAAGTACCAGCGGATTTTCTTTGACACTCTCTTTTGTTATAGAATGGATATACTCAGCCCAATAATCATACTTTACTCTTCTCATTACATGACTGTAAATAAAGGCAAGTTTATTATATGCAGAAGAATTTGTCATAATATGAGAGGTTTCCTGCATTTAACAATTTTTTCAGCATATTCAAATGCCTGAAATATACTTGTTTCATCTGCTTTATTTTTATAAGCAATATCAAATGCAGTCCCATGGTCAGGAGAGGTGCGCACTATGGGCAGCCCTGCAGTATAATTTACACCCGAAGAAAAGTTAAGCATTTTAAATGGAATTAATACCTGGTCATGGTACATTCCAACAACCACATCATAATTTTTATACTGATGATTTGCAAAAAATGCATCCGGTGAAAAGGGACCGTGTAAATATTCTGAATATTCAGATGAACTTATAAAAGGAGTAATTATTTTTTCCTCTTCCCTGCCTATCAGCCCTGATTCACCTGCATGAGGATTCAAGCCCAAAACAGCAGCTTTAGGAGCTTTTACATTAAGATCTTTTTTTAGTGTGTTAATTATAATTTCAATTTTATCAGCGAGTATTTTTTTTGAAATAAGTGGAGCTACTTTTCCGATTGGTTCATGAATAGTTATAAGTGCAGCATTCATTTTTTTGGAAAGGAACATCATTACAAATTTTTTCGTCCCTGCCCATTCTGCAAGCATTTCCGTATGCCCGGGATATTTATAACCTGCCATTCTTAATGCTGTTTTGGATATAGGCGCAGTTATAATTGCATCAGCTTTTTTATTTTTTGCGAAATCAAATGCAGTTTTTATTGATTTATATGCAGCTTTACCTGATTGTTTTGTGGGTCTGCCCGGATCTAATTTAATTTTTCCAATATCAATTATGGTTACTTTTCCGGGCGAAGGGTCAATCCCTGATTTGCCTATAACATATTCAAATCCGGGAGGAACTATTTCTGAGGCCTTCCTGAATACATTTTCAGGACATGCAAAAAATATTTTACCAGGTGATGTATTGTATATTTTATTTATAGTCTTAATAACTATTTCGGGGCCAACACCATTACTATCACCGCAGGTAAAAATAAATTTATTCATTACAGTAATATTCGGTTACAAAATACTAAAATACTCACTCCCGTCTCTATACAATAGGGCAACATATTATTAAGTAATTATCCTTTGGTTAAAGAAAAATTACCTGTTCCTTTTTGGTCAACAAAAATAAACTTTCTTTGCGGCTTTTCATATACCCAGGTTTCAACAACCTTTCCGTAACCGTTTGAGGCTCTTTCTATTTTATTCGGTTGACCAAATTGAATTAATATTTTACCCCTGTCTGTGTCTGAGCCGCTTTTCCCGTCAATGGGAGTGAAATTCATAGCCGCATAATCAACTCTCTGATAGAACTCAACCATCAGGGGGTTAAATGAAGTACCTGGTGTGGGATCATATTTTTCCCAGTAATTTAAAAGAACCTGCTGGTAATTATCAGAATCTTCGTTTAAAAGCCGGTTAACTACTGAATCCCCTTCAATATGTTTAAGAACTTTTATGGCATATTCGGGATTATTAAGCGATAAGGGTTTGTTATACCATATAACTGATTTCTGAAATGTCTTTTCTGGTTTTGTATTTTTATCTTCTGAAACAGTGATAACAATATTCCCCGGAGAAAGGTTATTACTAAAATTTTGCACAACGAAATTCCTTGTCTTCTTGCCTGAACCTGTACTGGTTAAAACTACTTTATTACTGCACTCATCAAATAAAATGCCTGAAAGGAATGACTCAGATATCGTTTCATTTAACAAGGTATCTTTAGCTTTAACCACAGATACATGAATGCTGTTTACTGAAAGATCAGTTACAGGAATGAGCATATCAAATTTTTCTTCAGAGAAAGGAAAATTACTTTCAAAATTAGCTAGAGCATAAAATTCTTTACCATTACATTTAAAAGAATCAGCATTAACAATTAAAGGCTCAAGTATTCCGGATTCATTATATTTAGAAGTAACCAGTTTACGTGCTTTAAGCTTTATTTCGCGGCCGGATTTAACGTCGGAAAATAATGGAAGAATATTAAATTCTCCTTTCCCAACTTCAAATTGACAAAAGCCTTCAGAATAAAGATCCCTTGAATTAGTGCTTTCAAAATCATTAGTCTCAATTCTCTTATTACTATAGGTTCTTACAACAAAATTATTACCGGAATCAAAAACTTCAATGGTAATGTTAAATTCAGCAGTATATTTATTACCATTTTTCACAAAAACAAGTCTGTTATAGGGCAGTTTATAAGTATAAAAAATATTATTTGATGAATCGGAAGGCATTATATGCAGGTTTGAAAAAAGAATTGATCTGAATTCCTCTGCCTCATCGGAGTCTTGCTGCGCAAATGATATAGCGGATAATCCAATTACTAAAAGTAAGAAGAATTTTTTCACAATTATTCCTTTTTAGATGTAAAGTTAAAGCTATTTACTGCATCAATGCAATGATAAAATTTTTCATAAATCTTTAATTTTTGACATCTTATAAATATGAAAAGTTTAATATAAGGAATAGAAAGAGCGGAAGGATAAGGACATCACCAGTATTATAATAATTTCTCCGGCGGCATTCTGTACTAAAGATAATTATAGCATACCGATAAAGTTCCCCCGGTTGGCCGGGGGATCATACAAAAATTTTAATTAGGACAGATATGAAGAATGGCAGATGATGAACTTATAAATATCATTACCCGCTGAAAACTTACCAAAATTAGCTATTCATATTCTGCAGGAACTCTTTATTGTTCTTTGTTCCCCTTATTTTATCAAGCAGAAATTCCATAGCTTCTATTGGATTGAAGTCACTCAGGATTTTCCTCATAATCCAGACCTTGGCCAGGTCATCTTCCTTCATTAACAGGTCTTCCCTTCTGGTACTTGTTCTGTTAACATCAATTGCAGGGAAAATTCTCCTGTCACTGAGATCACGGTTAAGAACAATTTCCATATTACCCGTGCCTTTGAATTCTTCAAAGATAACATCATCCATCCTGCTGCCTGTATCAATTAAGGCAGTAGCAATAATTGTTAAACTTCCTCCGTCTTCAGTATTTCTTGCAGCACCAAAAAATCTTTTAGGTTTGTGTAGTGCATTTGAATCAACACCGCCTGAGAGAATTCTTCCTGAATGAGGAACCACTATATTATGAGCTCTTGCAAGACGTGTAATACTATCAAGCAGGATAACCACATCTTCTTTTGCTTCAACAAGCCTTTTAGCCTTTTCGATAACCATATCGGCTACCTGCACATGACGTTCTGCAGGTTCATCAAATGTTGAACTGATTACTTCTCCTTTTACCGAACGCTCCATATCTGTAACTTCTTCAGGGCGCTCATCAATAAGCAAAACAATTAATTTTATTTCCGGGTGATTTCTTGTAATTGAGTTGGCAATCTTTTGAAGAAGGACTGTTTTACCGCTTTTAGGTGGAGATACAATTAAACCTCTTTGCCCTTTACCAATCGGTGAAAGCATATCCATAATTCTCATAGAATATTCACCGGGGGCAGATTCCATATTAATTTTTTTAGTTGGATAGACAGGGGTAAGGTTATCAAAAAGTGTCCTTTCCCTTATACCTTCGGGTTCAAGGCCGTTTACTGCTTCAACCCTAAGCAAAGCAAAGAAGCGTTCCCCTTCTTTAGGAGGCCTCACCTGCCCGCTTACAAAATCGCCAGTTCTCAAACTGAATTTCTTGATCTGGGATGGTGAGACATAAATGTCATCCGGAGATGGTAAATAATTGTAATCCGAGGAGCGAAGGAAGCCATACCCGTCAGGCAGTACTTCAAGTACACCCTTAGAGAAGGTTAAACCGTCTTTGGCGGTCTGCGCTTCAAGAATTTTGAATATTAGTTCTTGTTTCCTCAAATCGCTGTAACCCGATATATTCAGGTCCTTTGCTATAGAATTGAGTTCTACAATTTTTTTCGACTTGAGTTCAGAGATATCCATTGGCATAGTAATGTCCTGCTAAATTTATTTCTAACAAAGATGATTAATTTTAATTATAAGTTTAAAATGAGTTTTCAAAGGTTCTGTCCGGAAATGCTGTAGGGGCTATGTTATTATCAAAAATCAATTGTTTAATAGTTGAAAGGAACAAGAGGTTTGATCGAAACATACATCTTCTTAAAAAGAATGTCAAGC
>JAWOJF010000252.1:0-4077 GCA_046481785.1 Ignavibacteriaceae bacterium
TAAATACCAGAGCTGTCCAGATTAAAATTATTGTTATAATAATACTCCTAAATAGAGGCAGAATCCGGATTTTTTTTATTATCATCAAATCGATCCTCAACCTATCGTCCCTACGGGATTGTAATAATTACAGGAATACAAGGACTCATACCATAAACAGTAACTATATGTTAAGGTAAAATTATATTGCTGTTTTAAGTCCCGTCAGGGACGTTATGTTTATAGATATAGGTAATCTCAATATTTGCAAGTTCCGTAGGAACGAAACAAATTATTATTTTGGACAGATCAGATAAAAATAATTCTGATTTCGCCTTTTGCACCAAATATTATTGGAAAATGTTTTATATTAGCCAAGTTTAAAAGGTTTAAGTATGGCTGGTAAAGAATTATTAAAAAAATATAACGATCCTGTTAATTTTATTAACCGGGATTTAAGCTGGATAGAATTTAACCGAAGAGTTCTTGATGAGGCATTAGATCCTGATATGCCTCTTATGGAAAAGGTAAAATTTGTATCAATTTTCTGTTCTAATCTTGATGAATTCTATATGATAAGGATATCAGGACTTAAAGAGCAGGTTGCTGCCGGTGTTGCAGAACCATCTATTGACGGATTAACCCCGGTTGAACAGCTTCAGAAAATTGAAAAAACTCTTCAGCCAATGCTTCAGAAAGTCCAGGATTTATGGACAAACGAAATTGTTCCGGCTCTTAAGGATAGTGGAGTTAACATAATAGATTATGACGAACTTTCTGAAAAGCAGCAGCATTTTTTAACAGATTATTTTAAAAAGGAAATCTACCCGGTTCTAACGCCCCTTGCATTTGATCCGGGAAGGCCATTTCCTTATATCTCAAATTTAAGTTTAAGTCTTGCAATTCTTGTACGGAAACCCAACGGTGAAAATCATTTTGCAAGGGTTAAAGTACCAAGCATTCTGCCTCGGCTGCTCCAGGTTGATAAAATATTTGAACCCGATAAAAAAATAATTAATAACGGGCAGTTACACGTAACATACATCTGGTTAGGCGATATTATTAAAGCAAATCTGAATCTTTTATTTCCGGGAATGGAAGTACTTGAGGCGCACAGGTTCAGGATTACAAGGGATACAGATATTGAACTGCAGGAAGATGAAGCAGATGATTTGCTGCGGGTTATTGAAGAAAATATAAGACAAAGAAGATTCGGCAGTGTTGTAAGACTGGAAGTAGCAAGCCGTATGCCCGAATTTATGCTTGAAACCTTAATGGAAAATCTTCTTGTTAAGCGTGAGGATGTTCATGTTTTTGATGGTCCCTTAGGCTTAAGTGATGTTATGAGTTTATATGACCTGCCTCTTCATCAGCATAAATTTAAGCCGTATTACCCTTCAATTCCCAAGGCTTTTGAGGATGAGGATGATATTTTTGCAGTAATGAGGCAAAAAGATATCCTGCTGCATCACCCGTACCATTCGTTCACACCGGTTATTGATTTTATAAAACACGCGGCAAAAGACCCTGATGTTCTTGCAATAAAACAGACTCTTTACCGGGTAGGCCCAAATTCTCCAATAGTTAAATACTTAGTTGAAGCTGCCGAAAGAGGCAAACAGGTGGCTGTACTTGTGGAATTGAAGGCAAGGTTTGATGAGGAGAACAATATCTTTTGGGCAAGAAGGCTTGAGAAGGTTGGCGTTCATGTTGTGTATGGTCTGGTAGGATTAAAAACTCATGCTAAGATGACGCTTGTAGTTAGAAAAGAAACTGACGGTGTAAACAGGTATGTGCATCTGGCAACCGGTAACTATAACGCTACAACAGCAAAAATTTATACTGACCTTGGATTTTTTACTTGTGATAAAGATATCTGTACCGATGTATCTGATATCTTCAATTACCTGACAGGTTATTCAAAACAAACCGAGTTTAAAAAACTCCTGGTTGCTCCCATCAACCTGCGTGAAAAAATACTTGCTATGATATTAAGGGAAATTGATAATGTTAAAGCAGGGGGCGAAGGGAAAATAATATTCAAGCTTAATTCTGTTGTTGATCCTGTTATTATAAGCGCCCTTTATGAAGCTTCAAACCATGGTGTAAAAATTGATCTTATCATCCGCGGTGTCTGCAGCCTTATCCCCGGAGTTCCCGGACTAAGTGAAAATATAAAAGTTGTAAGCATTGTCGGCCGGTTTCTTGAGCATAGCCGTGTTTTATATTTTTACAATAACGGGGCTGAAGATATGTATTTAAGCAGTGCTGATATAATGCAGAGGAATCTTGACAGGAGAGTAGAAATTGCTTTCCCGGTTGAAGATCAGAAATTGAGGAATGAATTAATTAAAACCTTGCTTAAGTTTGCTTTAAAAGATAATGTAAAAGCACGTGAGCTTCAGCCTGACGGAACTTATAAAAAGATAAAAAATAAAGATAAAGATAAAGAAGTAAACAGCCAGGAATGGATGATGAACCACACTATAAAAGCAAGCGGATCATATTCGAAGACGAAGATTAAGTTTTAATTTTTGTTTTAAGAATACAGGTAATCCGGCCTGGTAGTGAAGAATAAAAAAAGATAACACCCCAATTAACAGGATTCTCAATCAGTTAATCCCCGCCTTGAAAGATTGTAGAGCGAAACGCTGTTTCGCTTTCTGTTATTGCGAAAAACTAAGGATATCCGTTAAACTACATGAGCGATTCAGCGAATCGCTTTACATCAGGAATTATAACCCCAACGGATTTCCGGTAGTGCCCTAATTTGAATTTGGGGAAATGTGATAAAAGTTGACTTATTTGGATTTAACTAAATCCCAGACCTTCTCTATTTTTATTCGTCGAGAAATTACCTCGTCTGATACCTGAAATATTTTTGAAATCGGTGCAGAGACCTGTTTTATAACGTCGTCATCTAAAATTTCAGGAAAAATATTATATGCTTTTTTTATATTAGTCTTTTGTGCTAAAAGCTCTTGAATTAATCTTTCTTTTGGAAAGAGTAATCTACCAGCAAATTCATAAGCGTGCCATTCTATCCAATTATATTCTTTTTCGGGTATATTTAGGATTACATTTTTCCACTCTTGAATGTTGGCGGGTCGGATAACATCCATAATATCTTTATGTAAAATTAAATGACCTACTTCATGAGCCAATGAATAACGCAAATAAAAATGAGTATTGGTATTAAAAAAATGGTCAAAATCTACATTGATTACCTTGCAGTTGGGTGACAAAAAAGCATCCGAACAACAAAGAGAATAAAGATTATGAATCGGCTTATAATCTAAGCCCAAACCAAATTCTATAATATCCTCAATATCGACAGGGATGTTTCCATGACCATGTTTAGCAAATAAATTTTCTGCCTCCTGCCAGATTCGCTCATACGAAAGATATGGGGCTTTGAAATTCGATATGTCTTTCAAATATTACCTTTTACGTAATAATTCAATCATTTTATCTAACTCTTGTTCTGAAGGCTTTTTGCCTCTAAAGGTTCTGAAAAATAAAGGTAATGATTCAACAAGTTCTTCGTCGGTCAACAAATCGTCGGGTATTTTGCCTCGTTCCTGAAAGGCTAAATCAAAGAATTTATACCAGTCATCACTACCTTTTTTTATATCTAATTGTTCTGCCCATTTTTCTAATGTTGCCCTATATTCACTCGGTGGTAAATCACCACGTTCCATCTTGCTCCAATTACTTGGGTCATGCCCATAATTTAAGCAAAATTCTCTTAATTTTAATCTTTTTCTGGTTCTTAACTCCCTAACAAATTCTCCAAATTTCATAATTAGTCCCTTCCAAAAAAGTATTTTGAAAGAATATCTTTTAAGTATTTATAGTATTTTACAAGTGCTTACGCTTTATACAACAAAAAAGGTTTGTGGTTCCAACCATACCACATTTTTAATAATTTGTTGGTACAACTATACCACACAAGCAATGAGTATGTCAACATTTTAAAATATATTTTCCCTAACTCATTGTAGTTTAATACGATAGACTGATGGGGGAAATGCAATATAAGGGAATTAAAATTATTATTTATTTTTATTGCCAAGCTATTGACAAGCCCCTTGTAAT
>JAWOJF010000292.1:0-5524 GCA_046481785.1 Ignavibacteriaceae bacterium
TACTTTTTTAGAATTTCAACATTGTTTAATCGATGAAGCAATACTATTTCATACATTTCATTCATTTCCGCTAAAGTATTATAGAGATTATCTCTCTTAAGTGATACTTCAAAACTGGGGACAAGCGGCGGAGCTATAATTCCTATATTACTAACTGTATAAACTTCTGTAAACAGATCTTTATGATCATCAAGGAACGTATAGTATTGAACAATATTATTCCATATCTCCATTGCAAGTTCATTGTCTTTCTTAACCCAATGGTTAAACATCTTACCCCCGGATTCAGCAATTACAAAGTGGGACTGAAACGCATTTGCTTCTGCAATTGGTTTTTTCCAGCCGTACTTCATACTGTCTCTAACATCATACGCTCCAGGATTTGGAACTCCGGGATCTGAACCTTCATACTTACTGCGGTATGGCTTTACCTGGTTACCAACTGCATAATAGAACCGTGCCTGGGGTATATTATGAACCCATTTCCCGTCCCAAACTCCAGCCTCTGTGGTTCCCTCACTTTTAGTTAAATCACAAACTTCATCAACAAGAATATTCCCTTTGCAGTTACCATAAATTGTAATTTCCTGGTTATTATTTTTTGCAATATTCCTGACCTCATATAAAAATTCTATTACATCACCTGTTCCGCCAATTGCATAATCAAAGTACAGCTCATCAATTTTTAAATCCACCTGTAGTTTAATATGCTCAAGAACCCAGTTTTTGTAATCTTTGTTTGCCAAATCTGCTGCAAACACTTCACCCGTCTGGCGCCATCTTTTAGCGCCGTATTCATCACGACTGATCCACTTTTCTAATTCAGGATTCAGCAAAAGTTCACGCAGATTAATACCCCCTAAAGAATTAAATGCGGTAACACGTATGTTATTTAAATGACATATCTCTATAAACTCTTTTACCTTAAAATAAGCCTCGCTGTTTTTTTCACGGGGTACATTAACAGCAACCAGATTTATCCTGGCTTCTTTAAACATCTCAAACATTCTATCCAGGTTATCATAATCTATACCCGTTCTGTAAAAATTTACTTTCCCTCTTTTCGCCCAATCGGGAATATCATTTTCATGTAAAGCTTTATCACCATTGTAGTTTAGTATATAATCGAAATCACTTATATCTGCCGGTCTGCCACGCGAAAGGATATGATATGTCTGTGCAACAAGCATAGGTTCTTTTTGTTCTGAAGATTGAATTGTTGTGCCAATAATTTCGAAACCGTCAGTGCCATCCTTTTTGAAATAGGCAATCTCGTTAATACCCTCTTTAAGGATATCCGGATCAATAGGGATAATATATTTGCCAACTATATCATCTGCTGAGTTAACTGTATAAAAACCGGATTTACCCCTTGCTTCTAATTCAACATCAATTTTATTTTCAAAATCTCCTGCAAGGGGCGGTATCTCATATATTTTATTATTAATAGTAAAATAAGCGTCTCCTTCTGCTTCGATTCCACTTGCAAGAAATATTACAGCTGGATCCGGAATATTTTTATTATCTACATTCACCACATATCCTGTTATCCTGTCAGTCCTGCCCGTCATATAGTACATGTAAGAGGGGGCAATGGTTACGCCTTTATAAACTTTATCAGCTGATCCCTGGCAATATCCGCCTGCATCAAAGATGGTTATAATGAATATTATAACAACTGTTATTTTTAGATAATTTTTCATAATAGCACCCCGTTTCCAAAAACTTTTAAATAAATTAGAATTGCTTACAGGCTTATTACATTAGCGTATTTACATATTAGGTGCTAATGTTAATGAACCGTCAGCATTTAACTTTTGGCGGCATGCCCATTCAACCGGGTAACGCACACTTTTTACTTCCAACTCAGCTTTAACTTTTAATCCTTTCCAGTCAGTACCTTTAGGTAAAGTAAACATTGCCTGCCTGACGCCTGTTGGTTTTGGATATCCGGGATCAAGACAGCCGCTTTCATTTACAGAACCATCATCACTAAAGACGGTTATCCTTAACACACCGGGAACACCCGCAATTCCATCATTTACAAATCCCATTATTAAACCGGGGTTACCATCTCTATCAAAACTCCAAATCCATGAAGGCCTGACCCGGTAACCGATCTTTCTAACAAGGTTATCTATGGCAGCGGGATATTTTTCATAGTAATCCAGAATATTTCTTGCAGCTATATTGTGCCAGTTCCAAACCGACCAGTAATTTGCTCCGACATCCATTACGTGAGAAATTATATTATCATTATATCCTACTCCGTCATACATTTCTTTTTCATGTCTTTCAAGCGTTCCCATCCCAACTTCACTAATAGCAGCTACCCATGGCGGCCTGTTGCTGAGCGATTCGATCTGCATGTTTTCAATAAATATAGTATCGGTTCTAAGCCAGTTATTAGACCTTACAGTTCTATCAACTAATTCAGAATTACCCACCCTGCTGAAGTCGGGCTGGGTATTAGTAGCTAAAGGGGTTTTTGTCCAGTACTTTAACTGTGTATCAAACATTTTCACAAAGGTTTTTTCGGCGGTTACGTTATCCGGAAAAGGGTTTCCTTCAAACGGCCATGAATGCCCTTCACCCCAGAAGCCATACATAAATGTATCCATATACTCAATCTGTGGATTACCATTTAGTTCTGCTGCAAGCAGCTCATTTAATTCAGTAAAAGCTTTTTGGTACTCCGGATGATCATACCTTGGAAATTTATGTTCCTTTTTATTTCTAATATCTGACGAACTGTTTGTCCATGTACCTTTTAAATTGGTGTAAGGAATTTTATCAAAAAGAAAATCAGGAACACCCAGTTCGGGTATGTCAGGATTTTCTGTCATAATCCTAAACCCAATTCTTTTATTATACTGTTTTGCAAGTTCAAAAGTTATTTTCCAATAATCCGGGAAATCCAGTTTGCCGCTTCTTCTTTGAATATCTCTCCAGTTAGGCCTGATATATAGCTTCTGCACAAAAGGAATTTTAACTAAGTCCTCTATTGATTTTTCTAATTTCTCCCCCTTAATATTAGGCGGACCAATATCACCGGAGATGTATACAGTAAGCCCCATACCAAAATTTTGTAGAATTTTATCAGACGGTGTAGTTGTCATTACAACTTCACTATTAGGTGCAACAACTTCCGGTTCATAAATGGGGAATGGCCCCTGATTAAGCCTGTCCGTAACTATGGGACCATTTCCAAAATCATATTTTTCCCAATTATGAGCGGGAATAAATCCGAATGCATTATTAGTGAAGACGTGTGCCCCAATTGCTATTGCGCCCGTAGTTTTAAGAAATGATCTTCGTTCCATTGATTTACCTATTTTAATTTTAGTATAATGTGTGAAGATATTTTAGAGACACTAAAGCACCATGAACATTGGACTTTGCTTTTTTTATTTGATTAATACCATCTTCTTAAGTTCAGAACGGCTGCCCTGCCGCAGTTCATATAAATAAATGCCTGATGGTATATTGGCTGCATTAAATCTAACCTGGTATTGCCCTTTATCTAACTCTTCATTAACCAGGGAAGCCACCTGAATCCCGAGTAAATTATAAATATTAAGCTTAGTAAAACCTTTCCCGGCAAGAGAAAATTTTATTATCGTTTCCGGATTGAATGGATTGGGATAATTTTGGTTGAGAGTGAAGCCTAAAGGAAGATAGTTGATTTTAGAAGGTTTAATACTGGTTGCAGTATTTATAATATCAGATATCTTATTACCAATTCTTACATCATCTATTCTTCCCCAAAATCTTTTAAATCCATTTTCACCTGATGTACCAATGTATAGATTATTATTATTTGGGAATAAAGGTGCTTTAAAATCTAATGTATCAACCGGAGCAGTTTCATTATTATCCCACATATATAGTATTGAATTATTATAGTCATAAAAGACGGCAACAAAATTCCATGCGTTTTCAACAATCTTAAATGAAGATTTTGCAACACCGTTTGCTCCTGATTCGGAATGCACAATAAGTTCCAGGTATCCATTATTAACTCTTAAAGCATAATTATTTGTTTTTACAGCTCCTGATCTATCCCCCTTCATAATGAGATATTGTGGATTATCATATCCTTTAACAGGAAATACCCATAATGATATTGCAAAGTTCTCATTGTTAAAATCAAGCTCTTCATGGTCTGCCACAGTAAATACACCATAATCGGAAGAATCTTCAAGCGATAAATAGTAACTTCCTTCTACACCAGCCCCTGTATTAGCAAACAGTGCAGTTCCCGCCAAAGAGCCATTATTATCAAAATTATCCCATGCCGCTATATCATTACCATTGTTTTCAAAGATCCATCTGGCGCCTTTTGTTTGTGCAAACAAAAGTGATGAATTGATTGAAATGAAACAGATAACTAATACAATAAAAGCAAATGGAAGTTTTAGTTTTTCCAAAAAAGCAAAATCCTTATAAGTTTTTGTTTTATAATAAACAGATTTTTTTCAATAACCCGGTTCACCCCTATGGTGAACCGGTCTAACTCATGCAGGCAGTTTATGGTGTAACAATGTGTCTGTAATTACCAGCCGGTATTGATCCTAAAAATGTTAAGTCGGATGCCGAAAAGATTAAAACCGCACCATCATCATGATAAAATGGAGCTATTGTATAGATTACTTCTCCGTTACTGTCAACAGCAATACCCTTCATATCTGTTCCAATATTTGTTTCAGCAGCAACAGTCATATCATTCATATTAATTTTATAAATATTACCAGAGGATCTTCCGTTAGCGTAAATAAATTCTCCCTCAACATCTATCATCCAACCGTCTCCTTCTGAACCCAAAGTGAAGTAGCTGATGGATTTAGACTCTGCATCAATAACAGCAATTTCTTCCGAAGCCCATGCTAAAAAAACGATAATCTTTGAATCATCCGGGGAAACAGTTAACTCAACTGCAGACTCAACGGTTGCTACTCCTTCAATATATTCCAGAACAGTTCTGCCGGGGATATCAACAACAATAATACCTTGTTCCCAGTTAGTAGAAATGTAGGCTCTTGTACCGGCATGATTTATTGCCATCGAATGAATGTCTTCGGTATATTCGGCAAGAGGGACAACTTCAACAACCTCATTATTTGAAGTACTAATAACTGCCAGATCCATACTGCCGCTGCAAGCAACCAGTACCTCCTGGCCATTTGGAGTTACAGCAATGGTTCTTGGTCCCTCAACACCCTCCGGCAAAGATATTTCAGCCGAAACGGACTGAGATGCAGCATCAATTACATAAACCATATTATTATCCATGCTGGCCATGTATACCCTGTCACCTGAAGGGCTTATTGCGGGAGTTTGTACCCCTTCACCGGAATAGCCCTCTAATTCAGATAAGTGAAGCCCCTGAACATAGGCAACAATACCGCCGTTATCCCCGCCGGTACCTAAAAAGAGAGGTGTGTTTCCATAATTACCTTCAGTAGAAAAACTAAAACTGACATCATGCTCTAAAGAGTTACCAGTGTTATCACGTATTCCGGGG
>JAWOJF010000340.1:0-23982 GCA_046481785.1 Ignavibacteriaceae bacterium
TTTTAAAATAATAAAATTATGGATAAGAAGAACTTAAAAAGATTGACCTTAACCTGAATTCAGGGGTCTCTTAAAATTAAAACAAAATCATAAAATTCTTACCGGCAAAATATGGCAAATAAAAGAGTTTTTGTAACCGGCTGTTTCGATATGCTGCACAGCGGGCATATAGCATTCCTGCAGGAAGCAGCATCCTACGGCGACTTATATGTAGGCCTTGGAGCGGATGAAACCATTTTCCAGCTAAAAGGCCGTTACCCAGTTAACAACCAGGAAGAAAGAAAGTATATGCTTAAAGCGCTGTCATGCGTGAAAGAGTGTATTATAAATTCGGGTTCGGGAATAATGGACTTTATAAAAGAAATAAAATCAGTAAAACCGGATATATTTATTGTAAATGAAGATGGAAACACTCTGGCAAAAGAGGAGTTAAGCCAGGAGCTTGATATTAAGTACCTTATCCTTAAGCGGATACCATATGGTAATCTGCCGGCACGTTCTACTACTTACCTGCGGAAAGAATGCACAATGCCTTACCGTATTGATCTTGCAGGCGGCTGGCTGGATCAGCCTTTTGTTGGGAAATATGCATCCGGACCGGTACTAACAATATCCATTGAACCCACATTTGAGTTTAATGAACGAAGCGGTATGGCAACAAGTACACGCAGACAGGCAATAAAACTTTGGCAGAACGATATTCCTCCCGGAGACCGGGAACTCCTGGCAAAAGTCTTATTCAGTTATGAAAATCCCCCCGGATCCAAAATTGTATCCGGTTCCCAGGATGCTATCGGTCTGGTTATGCCGGGCCTTAACAAAATTGAGTATGACGGGCATTACTGGCCTGCAAAAATAGAAACTGTAGATAATGATGATATCCTCGACTGGCTTGAAAACCATCTTTACCTTGTTACTCTTCAGCCAAGGCAGGCGGATTATGACGTTCTAGACAATACAAATATTGATGAAACATCTGCAAAAAAATTAGCTGATGCTTCGGAAAAATGCTGGAAGGCAATACTCTCTAAAGATGTAAAAGATTTTGGAAAATTTTTTAAGGAATCTTTTGAGGCTCAGATCAGCATGTTTCCTAATATGATTGATGATTATGTTTTAAAAACAATAAATAAGTATTGTGATAAAGCCTATGGATGGAAATTATCCGGAGCCGGCGGCGGCGGTTATCTTATCCTGGTTTCTGAATCAGATGTACCCGACGCAATGCAGATTAAAATAAGAAGAAAAGGCATTTAGTAACTCATGTCAACTATTTTTGATGTAGCAAAAAAATCGGGTGTATCTATTGTTACAGTATCACGCCTTTTAAATAATCCCGGCATTGTAAGCAAACGGACTGCGGAAAAAATATATATGGTAATGGATAAACTAAATTACCAGCCGAACCAGATTGCACGCTCAATGGTTAGCAAAAGAACAAACACCATTGGCGTTATAATGCCTGATATTAAGAATACTTTTTTCAACAGTTGGTTCAGATTTATTGAAGATTATGCCGCTACCCAGGGTTTTAATCTTGTTCTTTGCAATACAGATGAGGACCCGCTAAAAGAAATAAAATATATTAAACTTCTGCAATCACAAAGAGTAGATGGAATTATCATTGCACCAAATTCAGTAAAATCAGCAGATTATCTTATTAAAAGCGGCATGCGTTTTATTCTGTTTGACAGAGTGTCAAGGAAAACAAAAACAAACTTCATTACTTCCAATCATTATGAAGGTGCTTTTAAAGCAACGGAATATTTAATAGGAAAAGGACACCGGAAAATTGCTGTACTAAAGGGCCCCGGCATCCTGTATCCTGATATTGAACGGTACTCCGGATTTGAGAATGCGATGAAAAAGCACAGCATTGAAATAAAGAAACCATTTGTCCTGAACTGTGAGTTTAAAGAAGATAAGGCTTATGCAGCCGCCCTGGAATTATTAAGCAAAAAAGAAAAACCTACTGCAGTTTTTCCTTTTAACAGCTTAATGACAATAGGGGTAATTAAGGCAGTGCAGAAACTTAAACTTAAAATGCCGGGCAACATTTCTCTTCTAAGTTTTGACGAAATACCGGGGCATGAAATCTTTTTACCAAAAATTACTCATGTAATTCAGCCAATAGAGATGCTTGGCAAAGAGGTTATAACGGCACTGGTTGAGATGATCAAAAATCCCGGCTCAAAAAAGAGGACAAGGATTGTGTTAAAGCCGGAGCTAGTTATAGGAGGTTCCTGTAAAACACTTAAATAAATTTTGTTAAAAGCACATAAATTAAATAATTATTGTTATGTTACTTTTATCCCTTAAACATTATCACCAGAAGTAATCTTAAAGGAGAATAAATGGCTGGTTCACCAACGTCACCTGTTAATCATACAGCATCTGTTCAAAACGGAGAAATTAATTATACACCTGCGCTGATTGTACTTACATCATTATTTTTTATGTGGGGGCTTATAACTTCTCTTAATGATATTCTTATCCCTCATTTGATACTTGTCTTTGATTTGAACTATACCGAAGCTATGCTTGTTCAGTTTACATTTTTTACTACTTATGCTATTATCTCTCTGCCTTCCGGAATGCTTGTTGAAAAAATAGGCTACAAGAAAGGAATTATTTTAGGGCTCCTGGTGGCAGGTTTAGGGTGTGTTTTCTTTTACCCGGCAGCCGATTACAGGTCATACGGAATATTTTTATTTGCTCTTTTTGTTCTTGCCGCAGGAATAACTTTACTGCAGGTTGCAGCCAATCCTTATGTAGCAATTTTGGGAAAACCCGAAACAGCTTCAGCCAGGCTAAATTTATCCCAGGGTTTTAACTCAATTGGTACAGTAATCGGTCCTATTTTTGGTACAATCCTTATCCTGTCCTTAGCTGTAAAAGGAGCGGATGAACTTGCTGCAATGGGTGCTATGGAAGCTGAGGCATACAAGATTGCAGAAGCAAGTTCAGTACAGTTTCCGTATCTGCTTTTAGCCGGTATGCTTGTAGTAATTGCTGTTGTTTTTGCACTATTTAAGCTTCCCAAATTTGAAACATCAAACGGTACTGGTTCATCCGGCACTTCCGCTGTAACCAGAAAAAGTGCATGGAGCTACAGGCATCTTGTATTAGGCGCAATCGGAATATTTGTTTATGTCGGAGCCGAAGTATCAATAGGAAGTTTCCTGGTAAACTATTTTAAAGAGCTCCTGGGAATGCCTGAATCTGAAGGAGGGAATTATGTTGCCCTTTACTGGGGCGGTTTAATGGTCGGCAGATTTTTGGGCTCTATTACCTTATCAGACATGAATTATTCGAAGAAAAAGAATTATTATATAGCGCTTATATTTGTTCTGGCTCTTGTTCTTTCGTTATATGTAACAAAAGAATATCAGAACTTTTCAGATTTCTCTATTGAAGGTTTTAGCAGAACAATTGTTTTTCTACTGGTAGCTTTGTTAAATTATGCTGCTTTTAATCTCGGTAAATCAAAACCGGGAAGAACAGTAGCTATACTGGCTGTTATTGCGGCTATTCTCGTTTTAATTTCAATGTTTACAAGCGGTTATGTTGCCATGTATTCTATTCTTGCAGTTGGTTTCTTTAATTCTATTATGTTCCCAACAATTTTTGCTCTGGCTATTGAAGGGCTTGGTAAACATACCGGACAGGCATCAGGTATCCTTTGCACGGCAATTGTGGGCGGGGCAATTATTCCTGTTTTGCAGGGATACTTTGCTGATAATATTGGTATTCATCATGCTTTCTTTTTGCCTGTATTATGTTATATATATATTGCATATTATGGTGTAAAAGGACATATACCAAGGTACAAAGAAGCATAAAAAACCAGTACCGGATTTGCAATATTAATAAAACAGGGTTATCAATGAAGCTGGGTGTATTAAAAGATAAATCACTGGCTGCGGTAAAAGGAAATAACTTTTTGCGGATATCTGATAAAGGTATCACCAGTTCTATGCTTGATGTTATTAAAGCAGGTGATAGTCAGCTCAAAAAGATATCTGAATTGATGGAGAATTATAATGATTACGAAGAAGTTGATATATCACTTTTTGATGCACCTTTAAAAAATCCTTCAAAAATTATAGCCATTGGTTTAAACTATTCGGATCATGCGAAAGAAGCAAGACTGGAGATACCTAAAACCCCACTTGTATTTGCAAAATTTCCTAATTCCATAACCGGGCCGGCAGACACTATTTATATTCCCAGAGACCTTACTCAAAAAGTTGATTACGAAGTTGAGCTTGGGATAGTCATTGGTAAAAAAGCAAAGAACGTTAAAAAAAAGGATGCCTTGAATTATGTATATGGTTATATGGTACTTAATGATATATCTGCACGCGACCTGCAATTTTCAGACGGGCAATGGGTCAGGGCAAAATCATTAGATACATTTTGCCCTATGGGACCTTTTATTATTACCGCAGATGAAATAAAAGATCCCCAAAATCTCAAGTTGGTTTGTGAAGTTAACGGACAAAATATGCAGGACAGTTCTACATCAAATATGATTTTTGGAGCTGCTGATCTTGTGTCTATTCTGTCTCATGCCTTTACACTTGAACCGGGGGATATTATAGCAACAGGAACACCCGGCGGAGTTGGCTTCAGCAGGCGGCCTCCTATATATTTAAAAGATGGGGATATAATAAAAACGCGTATTGAAGGCATTGGTGAATTGGTTAACCCGGTAAAAGAAATTTAGGTTACTTTACCGGCTGTCTGACCATAGTATTAAGTAAATGATCAAGCGCTTCAGCAGGATCTTTGCAATATCCTGAGTGTACCGGGGAAGTTTGAATAATTGTACTGCGGGGGGATACAAGCCAGTGAAAACGCTCTCTTAGTGAGAGTAAACCAACCGGGCCTGCCGTCTCTCCCCCTTTACAAATTACAGGAATAGCCGCCAGATAAGACCTGATTAGTTCCATATCTATTGAAGGATCAAGCGCCTTTAGCTTTTGTTCATTTAGATCAATGCGCGCATCAAGATATTCCAAAGGAGGACAAGATACTATTACTCCGGCATTAACAAATTCTTCCCGTTCAACCTTAGGGACAACGCGTATAACAGCATAGTCATATTTAATTTTTTTATCTGCGTGCACGGATTGCCTCCTCTGTAAATATGTGAGAAGATTTAAGCCGCTTTACAAGGTATTTAGTATAAGCATTACGGTACTCATCACTGTTTTGAAAGTTTGAATTACCGGAAAGCCAGACATCAGGAATAGATTCTATAATACTTTCAATTATATCTGATGTTAAAATACCGGTCATCTTTTTGTCGGTTTCTTCAAGAGAGTCTGCAAAACGCAGAAGTACATGGTCCTTTATTAAACTAAACGGTTCCATACTTTTTTCAATGTAGCTGTTCCAGGTATGGTGAAAATAAAGTGATGCACCATGATCGATAAGCCAAAGCCGTTTGTGCCACATAAGCATATTAGTATTGCGGGGGGTACGGTCAACATTTGTTATATATGCGTCAAACCAGACTATAGAAGATGCTAATTCAGGATTAACCTTTTCCACAAGGGGATCGAATGCAGCGGAACCCGGCAAATAGTCAAGAGCCAGATTCAATCCTCCACTGGCTTTAATAAGTTCACGGATTTCGGGATCAGGTTCTGTCCGGGCAAGTTCAGGATCAAGTTCAACAAAAACAATTTCGGGAATGGGCAGGCTCAATGCACGTCCAATTTCTCCTGAAACTAATTCAGCAATCAGAGCTTTGGCCCCCTGTCCCGCACCGTGAAATTTAAGAACGTACAATCCATCATCATCTGCCTCAACTATTGCAGGAAGAGAACCGCCTTCGCGTAACGGCGTAACATATCTGACGGCGGTTACAGTTCTTAAATTCATAAAATGTTTACCGGTAACTTAGTTTGAATAATAATACAGAATAATCCATTCTCAGGATGATTTTCTCTGATAACCTATCTCCCCTTCAATAATAGCCATTTCAACATGATAGTCGTCATTAAGAATAATAATATCAGCGTCCTTACCGGCAGCCAGAATTCCTTTTTTATGATCTACATTTATTACCTTGGAACCATTGAGAGATGCCATTCTAATTGCATCGGTTATTTTAGCATTTGCTGTCTCCACCATATTTCTAACTGCCATATTAAGAGTTAAGGTACTGCCGGCTAAAGTACCGTCTTCAAGAAATGCTTTCTTATCCTTCATAAAAACTTTTTGATCGGCAAACTCATACTCACCCTCATGCATTCCACCGGCACGGATCGAGTCTGAAACAAGTATTATTCCACTTGCTCCTTTAAGCTTAAGCAGGAACTCCATAACGGCGGGATGAACGTGCAGTGTATCGGCAATAAGCTCAATCTTTAACTCGTTACGAAGAAATGCGCCAAGTATAACGCCGGGGTGCCTGTGGTGGAATGGATTCATCGCATTAAAAATATGAGTTACATGTGCAGCGCCGTTATCAATGGCAAGTTCAATTTCATCATAACTCGCAGTAGAATGTCCGATTGAGAGTACAACTCCAAGCTGAGCGGCCTCCCGCATGACTTCAATTGCTCCCGGAAGCTCAGGAGCAATAGTCATAATTTTAATTTTACCTCTTGAAGCATCCCATAATTTTTTCCATGATTCAACAGTAGGAGACCACAAATAATTTTCATTCATAGCCCCTTTTAAAAGCTTATTAAGATAAGGGCCTTCCATATGAATTCCACGGATATTGGAACCAGGGTTTGCATCAATATAATCTGCGAGCCTTTTCAGGTCATTCAATAATTGTTGTTCAGGTTTGGCAAATAAAGAAGCTAAAACCGTAGTTGAACCATGCTGTAAAAAATAATTACTTACTTTCTCAATGCTTTCCTCATTATCATCTGCAAAACCATATCCGCCGCCGCCATGTACAAGCAGGTCAACAAATCCCGGACAAATTAACTTTCCGCTAACATCAATTAATTTACAATCTTCCGGTATAGTAACATCAGTTGCCTTTCCAACTTCATAAATTTTATCTTTTTCAATTACCAGTGCACCATTTTTAATTACCCGGAAGGGGGTAATTAATGTTCCTCCAATAAGGGCCAGTTTCATCTGTTTGTACTACCTTTCATTGTATATACATTATATTTGATTAAGCTAATATATTAAATGAAGTTTTTCTAAACAAAGGTTGAAATACTTCATTTTTAGGGATGAATAATCAGATGGTTAAAGCTTGTGTTAGATATACTGCATCCATATCAAACATTAAAAAGTGACTCCAAAAAGCAACCGTATATTTCTATACTTCTCATGGAGTGTTATCATTTTTATTCTGATCCAATGGCTATTACTTCAGCAATAACCGGCATGTGGTCTGAAGGGTAATTACCGTTAAAGGTATCTCCAATTACTCCATGCTGCAATACTTTTACATCATTCTTTACAAAAATAAAATCAATTTTATTCCCGGGTGCTGCTGATCTCCCAAAATCATTAAAAGTAATATCCGATCCATAATGGCCGTTTATAGATTCAAATTGCGCATCCTTTAATGAAACAGTTAAAATTTCATAAACCTTTGAATCAGGCTTAGCATTAAAATCACCGGTAACAAAAGAAGGTTTATCAACGGCAATCTCTTTAACTTTATTAACTATAAGCTCTGCGCTGTTCTGACGGGCAGTCTCTCCTATATGATCAAAGTGGGTATTGAAGATAAAAAAAGATTGTCCGGAATTTTTATCTTTCAATTCTCCCCATGTAACAATACGGGGTAAAGCGGCATCCCATCCAACTGATACTACCTGAGGAGTTTCCGAAAGCCAAAATGTTGAGCTGTTTAATACATGGAACCTGTTCTTATTATAAAATACAGCAGAAAACTCACCTTTGTTTTCACCATCATCTCTGCCAACGCCAAACCAATCATAATCAGGCAGAAGTTTAGACAGGTCATCAAACTGATTAATTAATGCCTCCTGTCCACCAATTATATCAGCATGATGGAACATGATCATACTGGCAACTTTTTCTTTCCTGTTTTCCCATGAATTTATTCCTTCATCAACACCAACTCTTATATTGTAAGACATAATGATTATACTATCTCCTTTATTAACCATCTTGCCGCTGGTTAATAAAAATATAAGGACAAAAGCAGCTAAAGTTTTTAATAGTATTTTTTTTGTCATAAGAATACCCGGTGATATATTTTCAAATATGAATAGAATAAAATATTCAGTTATATATTAAGTAATTTTAAGCCATTTCAGTATATTGTGAAAAGAACTTTTTTATATTCCAGTACTGTATGATAAATTATGAAAAATAACCTGAAAGAGAAAATAAGATCTGTTGTCGGCACTCAAAACTTTACTGACAGAGAAGAAGATAAATTATGTTATTCTTATGATGCTACCCCTTTATTTCAATGCATTCCGGAAGCAATAGTTTTTCCTGAGAATGAGGAACAGATCTCTCAATTAATGAAGCTGGCGAATGAAGAAAAATTTAATATTGTACCACGTGGGGCTGGAACAGGTTTAAGCGGAGGATCTGTACCGGTGGAGAATTCAGTTGTTATTGTTCTTACAAGATGGAATAATATTTTAGAAATTGATACAAATAATTTAACTGCCACAGTTCAGCCGGGAGTAATTACCGGAAGCGTGCAGAGAGAGGTTGAAAAAGCTGGTTTATTCTATCCCCCTGACCCGGGGAGTATAAATGTTTGTACAATTGGCGGCAATGTTGCCAATAATGCAGGGGGACTCCGGGGACTTAAATACGGCGTTACAAAAAATTACATTCTTGGTACTGAAATGATTTTACCGAACGGAGATTTATTAAAAACCGGCGGTAAAAATATGAAGGATGTTGCCGGGTATAATTTAAAAGATTTTATTATAGGCAGTGAAGGAACCTTAGGAATTATTACGAAGATATTATTAAAGCTTATCCCCCTCCCTGCTCAATCAAGAACAATTCTTGCATACTTTAATACATTAAATGATAGTGCCAGGTCTGTTTCGGATATTATAGCAAACCGTATTACTCCATCAATGATGGAGTTCCTTGATAATACTACAATAAATTGCGTGGAAGACTATACCCAAACAGGGCTGCATAGAAACAGCGAGGCAGTCCTTTTAATTGAAGTAGATGGAAGGGAAAGTGTTGTTGCAGAGGATGCAGAAATAATTATAAATATTCTTAAAAAGAATAATGCCTCTCTTATTAAGATGGCGGGTAATTTAGAGGAAGCATTGCTTCTTAAAACTGCCAGGCGGAGTGCTTTTAGCGCTCTTGCAAGAAAACGTCCTACTACAATTTTGGAGGATGTAACCGTACCCCGGAGTGAACTTCCTTTAATGATTGAAAAAGTAAAAGAAGCAGCAAATAAGTTTGATGTAATCTTTGGAAATTTTGGACATGCAGGGGACGGTAACCTTCATCCAACATGTTTAACGGATGAAAGAGATAAAAATGAGGTTGAAAAAGCTCACAGAGCTTTTGATTTTATTTTTAATGAAGCTATAAAACTGGGTGGTACAATTACCGGTGAACATGGTACGGGCCTTGCAAAAAAACATTTTTTAGAAAAAGTTGCGGGTATTCCCGGTATTGAATTTATGAAGCAGATAAAGTCGGTTATTGATCCGAACAATATTCTTAACCCGGGAAAAATTTTTTCAATATCGCCAAAATGTGAATCGTATTCAGCACCGGTAAAAGCCGGTAACATACTATAAATCTGCAGATGTAATGATAACAAACATTCCTCAAAAACCGAAACAGAATACAAAACTGCTTAATGTTTTGCCAAATGATGATGTCCTTTCTCAATGTATTCACTGCGGAATGTGTTTAAGTACCTGTCCTACATACGAAATGACAAAACTGGAGACTTCATCCCCGCGCGGAAGAATAAAACTAATAAAATCCTTTGCAAGAGGAGAGATGCTTCTAACTGAAGCAATTGCAGATGAAATGTACTTTTGCCTCGACTGCCAGGCCTGTGAAACTGCTTGTCCGGCAGGTGTAAAATATGGTTCCATGGTAGAAGCAGCAAGGGCAGAAGTTGATAGTGCAGGCTTGTACGGCTCTGTATTTGGCCGGTTCATTAAAAGAATCTCATTGAAATATATTATTGCTTACAGGTTTAATCTTAAAGCAGCAGCAAAACTTTTATATTTTTACCAGGTATCCGGGCTTCAAAAGTTCCTCCATTCAATTGGATTTTTTAAACTGGTGTCAGAAAGACTTGGTGAAATTGATTCAATGTCTCCTAAAGTGTCTTCAACATTCAGCAGCAGTGTAATAAAAGAAGTAACATTTCCTGAAGGGGAAGAGAAAAACCGAACTGCATTCCTTACAGGCTGCTTAATGGATGTAATGTTTGCAGATATCAATAAAGATACGATTGAGGTACTTGCAGCTTCAGGCAGCAAAGTTTTTACACCTAAAAACCAGGTATGCTGCGGCTCGCTTCATGCACATAACGGAGATTTTGAGACTGCAAAAAAATTAGCAAAAAAGAATATTGATATCTTTAATAATCTGGATTATGATTACCTCGTTTCGAATTCTGCCGGGTGCGGGGCTTTTATGAAAGAGTACGGCCAGTTATTAGCCGATGATTCCACCTATTCAGAAAAAGCGAAAATGTTTTCAGCAAAAGTAAAAGATCTTACGGAATTTTTAGTTGAGACTAAAGCACAACTCCCCCTAAAAGAAATAAATAATTCTGCTGCTTATCACGATGCATGTCATCTTGTTCATGCTCAGAAAATAACAATTCAGCCAAGAGCTGTTCTGCAGTTAATTCCGGGGTTAAAACTTAAAACTCTTAATGAATCTTCATGGTGCTGTGGAAGCGCCGGGATTTATAATGTAATGAGATATGATGATTCAATGGTAATTTTAAAAAGAAAAATGGAAAATATCGGGGAAGCAAATGTAGAGGTGGTTATTACAGGCAACCCCGGATGTATATCTCAAATTCAGTATGGTGCTAAAAAGTTTAATGTAAATGTTGAGGTTGTACATCCCGCCACCTTATTAAAAAAATCGATTCAGTCTTAGGAATATTTAAGGTATTTCCACAAGAAAAAACTCTGCCTTGTCACTGGTAATTTTGTAGTCACTCATTATTGCCGGGATAAAAAGTGATTCTCCCTTTGTATAAGTCTTAGCCACCTGTTCATTGTTCTCAACCCATTCTACAGAAACAGTTCCATCTTTAATAAGAATAACTGCCGGTTTATTACCGGTTCTTAATATTTTTCTAAAGGCTCTTTTTTTATTGAAACTGACAATTTGAAATTCCTCAGCTCCTGTTTTGTAAATTAGTTCATCAGCCTTTTGTTCTTCGTTTAAAATTCCAAATCCTGAAAAATCATACTTTAGAATTTTTAACAGGGTTTCTATATCCTGGAATTTATTAGTCAGTCCCGCTCTTACTACATTATCTGAGTTAGCCATACACTCAATTATATTTCCTTGAAGATAAGCATGCGGAACGCCTGCCCCGGTAAAAATTGCCTGGCGGGGCTTTAAGTTTATTATATTAAAAAAGAAAAATGACAGAAGCCCGGCATCAATTCCATATAATTTGAATTGTTTCAAAAACTGTTCTTCATCAGGAGCTAAATCTTTTTTATCTGAAAGTCTTTTAACAATAGAGTTAATAACCGTGCTTAATTTTTCTCTGTTTAGTGCAGATCTCATGATATTACTGTATAGGTCCCTGATATTCTCCTGCAGTTCCCCCTTGTTCGCTGTTGGGGATTTATCAAAATCTTTTCCTGCAAAAGCCAGCAGCTCAGGATGTTTATTCAGGTTGGCAGCTATTTCGTCCAGTGAACGAAAACCGGCAACAGCATTTAAAAAATCGATTGCTATTGCAATCTCCGGTTTATGATTATCATCCGGATAATTAACAGGATCGGAAGTATGCAATTGTTTTGCCTGTTCCTTATTTGGGTGCGTCTGAATGGATAACGCCCTGGCTGCAGATAATACTTTCAAAAGGAAGGGTAATGTGTTATTAAATTTTTGTGCGGTATAATCACCAAGACATTCACCTGGATATAAGCTTATGATTTTATCCAGAGGATATGATGTACTCTCAATAATTATTTCCGAAGGAGCTTTGGGGTGTGCACCAATCCATAACTCGGCATAGGGCATATCATGAATTACATCTATTCCCAGGAAATGAGGTATATATGCATTGTTGTTTTTGGTCCCCCATTCATAATATTGAATTTTATTAAATAATTTGTACGGCCTTGGAGAAATTTTGTCCAATATGTTATCCCTTCATATTACCACTACAAAGATAAAAATAAGAACTCTAATTTTGCTAATATAAGGGGAAAAGGAAGGTTTTTCTACCTGTGTGTTAATTATTTGCCACTTATTTCCGATAATATATTAATAATAAGTTAGGGGTCTGCCGAAATGAGAAAAATATGGGGTATATTGCCCGTAATATTGAGCATTTTTTATTTAAGTGCATGTTCAACAGTGTTGAATACAACTACCGAAGAAATTCAATTAGCCACTACTCCGCCTAATGCAATAATTATAATAGACGGAAATAAATTTGGGACAACTCCGCAGACAGTTAATATAGAGCGGGGCAGCAACCATCTTGTTAAGTTTGAACTAGAGGGTTATGAACCTTATGAAATTCTCCTGACACGGAAAATTTCAAGCTGGTTCTGGTTAAATGGTTTGAACGGATTTATCCCCGGAATGGTAATAGATATGTTCACCGGCTCAATGTATTACCTGCTTCCTGAAAAAGTAGATGCAGGATTAACACCTGTTAAGGTTGAGGAATCGAAAAAGAAAAAGAGATAGTTTGAGCTTTAGTTATATATTTCCGGTTCTCCAATTCTAAAAGCTGATCTCACCTTAATTACCAGAATATGAGATAAAGAATAAGTGTTATAACAACCACCGAAATACCAAGGAATTTTGCTTTTGGAGTTGGACTCATATCAATATCTTCACGCTTTGGAAGTGTAACAGGTTGTTTAAGCGGTTTTATCAGTGTAATTAATGCCATAATAACTAATATCACTGCAAATGTTATTGCCATACGATTTAAAAAAGCTATCTCACTAAAGAACAGGTGAAGGAATCCATAAACAGGCACACAGACAACCAATGCAGCTACGCCTGCTGCAGGCGGTGCCTTCTTCACTACAAAACCGAACACAAATGCGGCTAGTATACCGGGTGAAATATATCCCTGGAATTCCTGTATATAGGTAAAAATTCCTTTAAACCGCGGATCACCAAGCGCAGGGGCAATAAAGCATCCTATTAAAACAAAAAGTATTGTTAAAAGCCTCCCCGTAGTAACCAGATTTTTTTGAGAAGCATCTTTTTTAATATAACGTTTGTAAATATCCATTGTAAATATTGTTGAAGCAGAGTTCAGCATTGAAGCAAGAGAACTGATAACCGCACCGGCAATTGCAGCAAGCATAAAACCTCTTAATCCGCCTGGTATAAGATTCTTAATAAGTAAAGGATATGCTGCATCTGTGTTTTTCATTGTACCACTGTACAATTGAGCTGCCATTATACCGGGAAATACAATTACAAATGGTATAATCAATTTTAGTGCTGCAGCAAAAATTATCCCCAATTGTCCTTCTTTTAGATTTTTAGCCGCTAATGTCCGCTGGGTAATATATTGGTTAAGGCCCCAGTAATAAAAATTTGGTATCCATAATCCGATTACAAGCGCGGTCCATGGAAGAACAGGATGATCAGATGGCAGAATCATATGAAGTCTCTCTTCATTATAAGAAAAGAAACTATCCCAGCCCCCTACAGCAACAAAACCGAATACTAAAACTATTGCCCCGCCAATTATCAGTGCCGAGCCCTGGAAAAGATCTGCCCATGCTACAGCTTTTAATCCTCCCCATGTGGTATATAAGGCAGCTACAATCCCTATTATCCAGACAGATGTAGTAAGGTCAACTTCGAAGATAGTATATATTGTTATTCCGCCGGAATACAGAACTGCGGAGATAGTTACTCCGATATATATTATCATAGTATAGAATGCCATTAATGAGCGGGCAGTGGAGTTATAACGGTATTCAAGAAATTCAGGTATAGTATAAATTCCGCTTGAAAGGAAACGGGGTAAGAAAAAGAATGCAACCACTATTAGTGTAATTGCAGCCATCCATTCATAGCTGGCAATAGCAAGGCCTACATTACCGGCACTTTGGCCGGACATACCGACAAATTGTTCTGAAGAAATATTGGCAGCTATCAATGAAAGGCCTATAAGAGGCCATATTAAACCGCGGCTTGCAAGAAAAAAATCTTCCCCGGTCTCTTCCTTCCGGCTTTTATACATGCTTACGCCAACAACAATTATAATGAACAGCAAAAAAACAATAATATCCAGATAACTTAGTTCCATTTGTCTACCCGTTGATAATTGTATTAAAGGTTATTCAAACAAACTGCACCCTGATCTCTAATTAAAAGTACTTTAACAGAATTTCTATTAAACAGGTCAGCTATAAAGTCGGTATACTCTGCAATTAGTTCTTCCGGAAGGAACAACTGGATAGTGCCGGCAAAACCTCCGCCATGTACCCTGCATGCGCCTCTGCCTTTTCTTTTAATGAATATATCACTTAAAACCAAACCTAATGATACACCCTGTTCACTATAGCTGTTAGGTGAAAATATATTCTGTAAATATTTATAGGATGAATTCCCCGATTCATTTACAAGAGAAATAAATTTGTTAAACAGGTTTTTATTTAAATATTCTACCTGTTTGATTACTCTCTTATTTTCTTCTATAAAATGGATTGCTCTCAGTATTGCCCTGTCGCCTGTTCTTTTCCTTAATTCTTTTATGTTTGAAAGAAGTTCGCCTTCTGAAACATCAGCACAATATTTTTTGCCGAAAAATTCAGCAACCTTTTTCATTTCATTTGGTATGGCTGCATAATCTTCCGTTAAATCAGCATGATTTCCCTCAGTATTAACCACTATTAACCTGTACCTGGTTTCAAGAAAGTCAAAGTTAATTTTTTTTATTACCGGATTTTGCGGATCATAAAAATCAATAGTAATAATTCCTCCTGTTGCACATGCAACCTGGTCCATAAGTCCGCATGGTTTTCCAAAATAATTATTTTCAGAATACTGACCTATTATGGCTATTTGGTCAGCCGGAACTTTACCTTCATTATAAAAAAAATTAAAAATAGTACCTATTAAAACCTCAATGGAAGCTGATGAGCTTAAGCCAGAACCCACTAAAACATTACTTGTAATACAGGCTTCAAACCCGCCGGTTTTATAGCCGTATTTTTTAAACCCGGCTGCTACACCTCTTATTAGCGCACTTGTTGTTAATTTTTCTTCTTTAACAGGCCCGCTTGTATCCAGATTAACTACAAAAGCATCCTTATATCCTTCTGAATATAGTATTACTTCATTTTTTTTCCGGGGTGAAGCAACGGCAATAGAATCAAGATTTATACTTGCGGCAATTACTTTACCATGGTTATGATCAGTGTGGTTGCCGCCTATTTCTGTTCTGCCCGGACTGCTGAATAATTGGTAATCTTCTCTGCCAAATTTTTCAACAAACTCTTTTATTAGTCCGGAATATCTTGGTACCTGTTCATCCAGATCATTATTATATAACTTGCTTAAAAGGTTTTTCAGATTATTATCCATTAATACTGCTCCATCAATTTTCACTTACAGGCAGTATATAAATAGTATATTTGTGCCTTACCGGGTAAACTCTGCTTTCAGGCATTACCGGAACCGGTGTATCACCAACTCCGGCAATTTTGTTATCAATATTTAGTGTAATCGTTTCACCTGTTTTTAGCTGGAACGGATAAACAACTCTGTCCAGGTTCTTAAATGGTGTTACGGAAAAATTAAATTTTTCAGTGCTGTATACCTGCAGACTAATACCATCGTTACCTGATAATATTACTTCTTTTACATCTGCCCTGTTACCATGATCTTCGGGCTCTACATAAGGGACATAAAATGAGTCTACCGGTAATTGGTACAGGCCTATTTTTGCCCCTGTTTTTCTATCCGGATAATTTTCAAACGGCCCTCTGCCATACCACGCAACCTTATCAAATGATTCCGGCAAATCAAATTTCATCCCTACCCTTGGGAGCCAGTCAACATGGAACCTGCCGAGGAAGTCAACCTGCTGGTCTATTTTAATTTCCCCGGAATTCAGAACTGTATAAATAAACTGGTTAATGATATAGTCGCTATTTTCAGGAACCCTGTAAAATTGTTTTACAATAATAGCAGGCTGACCTTCAGAATTAGATTTTAATACATCAATAGAATCAAGAATCAGTCTGTTTAATCCCATCCTGTACCAGTCCTCGGCTTCTCCTCTTCCCCAGTCTTTCACTCTTTCATTTGAAACAGGCGCACGCCAGACGTTTAGTTCCGGACCCGCAATACTTATTTTTTTTGCTTCATGCCGGAGAGTTAATTCACCTGTTTTTTTATTTATAGTATAAACAAAAGGATCATTGTTTATTTCCAGTTCAGATGTTTTTTCTACTATTTCTATCCTTTTCTCAGGTAATGATTTTTCCGAAGGCAAAACGGATGTAAACTCAAACTGTTCGAAAGCAATCTCATATCCTTTATCAGCCCATGGCATATCTTCTTTAAGCTTGCAGTTGATTTCAAGTATCCGGTCTGATGCTATAGAAGTATTGGTAAACGGAATATCAACTTCTATATTTTTTCCGGGCGGACAATTTATATCCAGGCTTCCGGTATCAATTAATTTACCTCTTTCATAAATAAACCAATTTACATCAAAATTATTGAGGGCATAGTAATTAAAATAATTTTTAATCCTTACCTTATATGCGGCTGAATCAATAAGTTCAAATCTTAGGGGCGAATGGCTTTTTTTTGCCTGGAATAATTCGGGCTGAGGATCTCTGTTACTAAAAATAATACCGTTACAGACAAAAGAACTTGCCCCATAATAGACGAACTTACCCTTCGAAAATATCTCATCAAACCCAAGTGAAAGGATCAGGTCTTTTTCTTCAGTTCCTTTATATAACTTGAAATCATCTATTGCACAATTTGACATCCACCCGGTATGTTGTTCATGCTGAACCAGAATATTTCTGCCTATATTTAAGGGGTGATGTACATACTTTAAATCCCAGTTATTTTTTTTACTACCGGATAATTTTTCGTCGATATATAATTTCATTTCTTTACCATCATATACTGCATTTATATGATGCCAGTTATTAACCCAATTATCCGGAACCGCGGCAGTTACTGAATTCCTATAATCGTTTATAAAAAAACTAATCGAATCGGCATGATTCTGTGTAATGCCAAACTGATCTGCGCGGGCTGCTATAGTCTGTTCCTGGTACCATTTAGAGGGTTTAATCCAGAAATCTGCCTTTATATATTTTTTTAAGGAATCAAATATGGGGTCGTTATATATTTCAATCCAATCATCAAGGCCGCTTAATTGAACTGCCCTGCCATTCCTTCCCTCAATCAATAAGGGGTTGCCGATAACTGCGCTGATTATATTATAGGGAGCATTATCCTCAACAAGCTTTAAATCAACTTCCAGCCCCTGGTCAACCCAGTCCCATATATATCCTCCCTGCAGTTTCGGAACAGAGTATGTAAGGTCCCAGTGATCATCAAAATGCCCGAGACTATTTCCCATTGCGTGAGCATATTCCCCCATCATCACCGGTTTTTTTGTATGAAGACCTATATTTAATAAACTGGAAGGCGTTGGATAACGAGGGCCGATAATATCAACAAAAGGAGCTTCACCATCAGGCCAGTTTGGCTGATGCATTAAAAATCTTGTTTGATCATTAGCCCTGATAAATTCAGCCATTTTATAATGAGGTTCATCAAGTCCGCACTCATTCCCAGTACTCCAGATTATTATGGATGCATGATTTTTATCCCGGTGAAACATTCCTGTAAACCTGTCCAGGAAAGAATTAAAAAAATTTTTGCGTGCGGGGAATGTATTTTCAGTATAATGACATTCGGCATTTACTTCATCCATAAGAAGAATTCCATATTCATCACACAAGTCGTACCATAAAGGGGTATTTGGGTAGTGGCTTGTTCTAACAGAATTAAGATTATTTTGTTTCAGCAGAAAAATATCTTTCAGCATCATTTCTTTAGTCATCGTTCGTCCAAGCTGATGATGAAACTCGTGCCTGTTTGTTCCTCTTATATATAATTTTTTACCGTTAAGACATGCAACACCATCTTTCATTTCCAGTTCTCTGAAACCGATTTTTTTCTTTACAATCTCAATTGTCTCACCCGCCGGATTACGGAGTTCAAGTATAAGAGTGTATAAGTATGGTATTTCATCTGACCAATGATGAGGATTTTTTATTTTGCGTTTTATTCCGGCAATACCATTTTCATTAAAGGAAAGCACGCCTTCTTCATAAAGAATCTGATTATTGTCTTTATCAATAAGAGTATACCTGACTTTATGATTTACTGTTAACTCTTCATCAGCCGAAATATTTAAAGTCAGATCTGCATCAGTGTAAGTATTATCAAAATCAGTAGTAATAAAAAGATCAGTTAAAGATACTTCAGGTTTTGAATACAAGTATACATCTCTGAATATTCCTGAAAATCTCCACGTATCGGCATCTTCAAGGTATGAACCACTGCACCAGCGCGGTACTAAAACAGTAAGCTGGTTTGTTCCTTCTTTAACATAACCGGTTATATCAAATTCAGCAGAAACATATGAATCTTCATCATAGCCAATATAATTTCCATTGACCCAAACAAATGCGGCAGACATAATCCCGTCAAAATGAAGTATAATTCTTCTTCCACCCCATTGATCAGGCAGTGAAAATGTTTTCCGGTATGCCCCGGTTGGATTTATTTCTTTTGGTACATTCGGAGGATCATACGGATAAAATTCCATTGGTACATTCCGGTATATCAAATGATCATATCCCTGCATCTGCCAGACACCCGGAACAGCTATTTCGGCCCATTTATTATCATCAAAATTTGGAGCATAAAAATTCTCCGGGAATGTATACGGAGTATTCTCAAGATGAAATTTCCAATCTCCATTAAGAGAAGAATAATACAGCGATTCTGAGGCATCTTTACTTTTTGCAGCATCAAAACTTTCAAAAGGAATTAATAGGTTTGTATGTTTAAGCTGGTTTTCTTCGAAAACTTCAGGGTTCTGTATATAGTCATCTACATTTATATCCCCATATTGAGGATATATGTACAGTGATGAAAACGATAAAAAAATCGCTAGTAATAAAAAAAACTTTGCTGTCATGGTTTAGTCTTGCTCCAGATAATGTGTGGATAAAGAATTAACTAATATTTCTGCACTTTTTTCAGGTGTAATATCTCTTTGGGCGTTTGCAAGCAATTCATAACCCACCATAAATTTTTTAACCGCGGCTGAACGCAATAAAGGAGGATAAAAATGCATATGCATCTGCCATTCACTGTGTTCCTCACCATCGGTTGGTGCCTGATGGATACCTGCTGAGTATGGGAATGATGTGTTAAAAATATTATCATACTTAACTGTTACTACCTTTAATACCTCGGCAAAGAGACTAACTTCTTTATCAGTTAACTGATTTATATTCTGAATACTTCTTCTTGGCAATATCATTGTTTCAAACGGCCAGATAGCCCAGAATGGAACAAGGCAGACGAAAGAATTATTTTCATAAACTATTCTTTCTTTTTTATCCAGTTCTAGATTCAAATAATCAAGCAAGAGAGAACTGCCCCGGCTGTTAAAATAATCTAACTGGCGTATCTGTTCCTTTAAAGGTTCTACGGGTATATGCTCCTGTGCCCAAATCTGCCCATGCGGATGAGGATTACTGCACCCCATTAACTCACCTTTATTTTCAAATATCTGCACATAATTAATCTCCGGCATATTTCCCAGCAGTGTGTATTCATTTCTCCATTGCCCAATAACAGTTTTTATTTCACTAAGTTTTAATTCCGCTAAAGTAAGATCGTGCCTGGGGGAAAAACATATAACGCGGCAAATTCCGGCTTCCGACTCAGAAATTAATAATCCAGATTCATTAACCAAATCATGCGGTACATCTTTCTGAAGAGCACTAAAGTCATTATTAAATGCAAAAGTGGTTTGGTAATCCGGATTTCTTTCCCCATTTGCACGTATATTTCCCGGGCACAAATAGCAGGCAGGATCATATTGAAGTCTTGCTTCCCGGGATATCTTCTCTACTTTCCCCTGCCATGGCCGTTTAGACCGGTGGGGGGAGACAAGTATCCACTCTCCATTTAATATATTAAATCTTCTATGACTGGATTCTCTCATATGAATATTCAAAAAAAATATTAAGATTTTATCAGGCAGAATTTCTGATAATTAATTTTGTTTCCAGCCTGATAATTTTGGAATTTAATCCGATAACCTTACCTTCAATCTGATCGAGTAATATTTTAGCGGCAGTTTTCCCCATTTCAAAAGAAGGCTGTTCAACTGTAGTTAAAGGGGGATCAACCATTTCAGTTATTGGATTGTTTGAAAACCCAATTATTCCCACCTGATCCGGAATTTTTATGTGCTCCTCTTTAAGTCTCTTAAAAGCCCCTATTGCAACCGGATCATTAACAGCAAAAATAGCATCAGGTATATTTCCTTCTTTAATAAGTTTATCCATACTATCATAACCGTCCTGCTCATGCATACCACCTTTTATTACATTAATTTCCGAGGCAAGGCCATGATCCATCAGAGCATTTTCATATCCGGTACTTCTGTTGCGGCATATAATTAAGTTGGGCGCTCCGGCTAAGTGAACTATTTTTTTGTATCCTTTGTCTATCAGATACTTAACAGCATTATATGCACTTGCCTGGTCATCAACTTCTACACAATAAACATCCAGGTCTTCACACACTCTGTCGAAGAAAACCATTTTAACATCATGTTTAAGAAGCTGAGCAAAATGTTCTGAAGTGTTTGTGGTTTGGGAGATTGAGACAATAATACCTGCTACCCTGTTTAAGAACATTGAATTCAGATTTATCTTTTCCCTGTTTATATCTTCATTTGACTGGGATACAATTACTGTATAGCCATTCTGGTATGCCACCTCTTCTATTCCGCTTATAGCATTAGCAAAAAAATCATGGCGGATTTCGGGAACAATAACTCCTATCTGGTTAGACTGGCTGGATTTTAAACTGCGCGCCACAATATTGGGTCTATAGCCCAAGCTGACGGCTGTTTCATTAACAATTTTTTTTGTATCGGCATGAATATCCGGATGATCGTTAAGAGCCCTTGAAACAGTTGAGACTGAAAGGCCCAGTTTGGAGGCAATATCTTTTATAGTGATTTGTTTCATGCTTTGCAAACGTTTGCGGAAACGTTTGCAGTAATTTATTATGCCGTTCTTTAAAAATCAAGTGGATTGTGAACAATACTAAATCATCACAAATTATGTGAATCCTCTGAAATATTTCTAGAGAATATCCTCTAAGATGTGCATTACCTTTTCTACACATTTCTTACATGTTTTATTCTTTAAATCATTATCCGAAAAATATTTCCGTCCGGGTTCAGTCATCAGATTGCATCCATCAAGCAGTTCAAGACAACTGCATGTACCAAACTCTGTTTGAAATTTATCCATAAGCTCTTTGGTTTTAGCATAAGTTGTCTCAACTGCAGACTGATCATCATTTTTGCCTTTGCCGTATTTTGCGCCAATAGCAATAATACCCCCTGTTACAGCACCGCATATTTCCTGTTTTCGCCCCATTCCTGCACCAAAACCGCAAGCCGCTTTTAAAGCTGTTTCTTCATCCATTTTTGTCTCACCACTGCAGGCAAAAAGTACTGATTGTGCACAATTAAAACCTGCAAAAAATTTCTGTGCTGCAATATCAGCTTTGTTAATCATTTTAAACTCCATCTTTTTTATTGGTCATTTGTTTTACTTTTTACCTTTGAAGGATATCTTCAATTTCTTTTGAAATTTCTTCTAATTCATTTCTGTTTTTTGATACTAAAAGAATAGAATTATTTTTAATGCTACGATGCAGTAGATAATCCTCCACTACCCGGTATAAGTTTAAATCCGGTTCAGAATATTGGGGTATATAACCGGGATTATTATTAAAACTTTGTAATGATATTGAATAATTTTCCAGGCATTCATCTTCACTTCCATAACGGAATATATAAATGCTTACTGTTCCTTTGATGAAATGAATCCCCTCCTCAAGTTTAAATTCTCTGCCGAAATTAATTCTGCTTATATTATAAAATCCCAGATTACCTTTAATATATGTAATCTTTAAGTTTCCCGATTCATCAAACATGCTGATAAATGAAGGTTTTCCTCCAGGAGGAAGTTTTACTTCTATTTCTTTTGCCAGGAGCAGTAAATCTTCTTTAGCATTCCCGGGAAAATTAATTCCGGTAAGGCTCACATAATAATTACGTTTCCAAAAAAGTAAAAACTCTTCACCGGCATAAGCTTCACTATTAAAATTAATTTTATCGCCACTATTAAGTGTAAAAAGTGAAAATATACCATAAGCGGAGGATGAATCCTTCATTTCATAAACTTCTACATCAATAATATTTTCATCAGGATTTATATATCTCTGTGTTATTATTTGATTAAATCCATATTCAATAAAAATATCTGCGCCACCGTCTATTAATCTGTAAAGCTCATTTTCCACATATGTATCAGACACACCCGCCTTTTTCCAGTTCCCGGCTGAATCAGGTAATACACTCTGCAGATCCTGAGAAAAAAAATTTACAGAAAAAAGAAGAAGAATTAAAAATATTTTATTCAAGCCTCTATCTCCTTAATATTTTTCCCGGACAGGTCCATTTTTCCTAACCCATGTTTATCAGCAAATTTAACTGCTAAAATATCTGATGGTTTATACCCGAGTATCTTTGCCCCCATAGAATCAACTGCTACTATATCAGTACCTGCTACAATTTTTTTAGCTTTAACCACATTACCGGGTCCGAAAGGTCCATTGGTTGAAATATATTCGGTTGCATCAGCTATACATAAATCAGTTTTTCTTAACAGATTTATATCCGCGATACACTGAGCCAAAAAAGTTACATCCGAATACCAATCGCTTCCATTTGAACCGAAATGGAAATACTTATTTGTATCATATGATGTTAATCCCATTAAATTCTTCAGGCAGCCGGTTGCCCTGATACCCTCATGCTGTTTGAATATTGGAATGTTTATAAAAACATCGCAGTCTAAAAAAGCCTTTTCAACTTCTGCTTCTTTAAGAGAAACTGCTTTTGGTATCTTCATTTTTTTATAATTACCGCCGGCATTTCTAATCTTATTAATAACATTAGAATGTTTTGCAGAAAAAGAACTTAACCGCCAGTATGAGGAGGTAACATTTTCCAGGCTTATTATTTCTTTGGCACCAGCAGTAAGACACATGTTAACTGCCGCCAGGGTAATTTCAGGCTTAACATAAGTGCCCGGTTTGTTATACCTGGAATTAACCAATAAACCAACCGATGCATTTTTGCTGACGAATTTTTTCATTCCGCCAAGCATTTCAACAGCTTTAAATGTGTTGGCATAATAATCATTTCCGTGGACAACAGATAAATCTGTTTTTTCTGAAGATATGTTACTTACAGTTTTTGAATATGATTCTAAATCTAAATGTATTAAAGCACCTGCACTTAAAAATGCCCCTGTTTTTAAAAAGTCACGCCGGTTTTGTTTTATAGACATATTAAAGCTCCATTTTAAGATTGCTTAATATCCGGATGATTATAATTTAAAGGATTACCAATGTTATTTAACCTGCTTTAAGTTTGTTTTCCATCCATTGCCGCATTTC
>JAWOJF010000035.1:0-17390 GCA_046481785.1 Ignavibacteriaceae bacterium
TATAAGCATATAATTTCCCGGCGGCAGAGTCAGTTCATACCTGCCATTCATATCTGTACTTGCTCCCCTTGAGTTGTCAGTTAAAGAAATATTGGCAAGCGGTAACGGCTCTCCGCTTGAAGCATCACGGATAGTGCCGGTTATTTTAAGATTCTGTGAAAAACTTACAGATATGCTGAAAAGAAAAAACAAAAAGAATATTTTCATCTGTTATCCCCTTAAAAATATTTTCTTTAGTTTCAAATACCGGACCAAAAAACTACCTGGATATTTTTCCGAAATGATATGTTTTAAATATTAGTTGTAGCTTTTGCTGCGCGCTGGGGTAATTTTATATCTACTTTATAATACAACTCTTTAAGAGACACAAAAAAATAGATATTAGGAGATACAATTCCAACAATTATTTGATGGATTGCATTTAATTAATAATCAGTGCTGTCCAAATTAAAATTATTATTAAAATAATACTCCTAAATAGAGGCAGAATCCGGATTTTTTTTATTATCATCAAATCGATCCTCAATCTATCGTCCCTACGGGACTTATTTCATTCTGTAATTTATTCTATAAACGTTTAATCCCTACAGGATTGTAATAATTACAGGAATACAAGGACTTATACCATAAACAGGTAACTATATGTTAAGGTATAATATATATTGCTGTTTTAAGTCCCGTCAGGGACGTTATGTTTATAGATATAGGTAATCTCAATATTTGCAAGTTCCGTAGGAACGAAACAAATTATTATTTTGGACAGATATGTTAATAATAAAGCCGATAAGAAAGGACAGGTTCCCCATGTTAAACACACGGGGTTAACCAATAAAATCAATCTCTGCAAGAGCGGGGATATTTTGCCGGAGACAAGATCGGGGGTGGTTGTCTGTTTGGAGAGCCATAACAGTTATCCGTTGAATTTCACCCCGGTGAACTTGTTCTCAATTTGTAATTTGTAATTTTTAATTGACTTGCTCACGCCGCTTCAGTTTCTTTTTGTTTGGCGGCAATCCTGGCATTCTTCTTATCCATTTCTGTAAGATATTTTTTTCTAATACGTATACTTTCCGGAGTAACCTCAACATACTCATCGTCAGTAATCCATTCAATTGCCTGTTCCAGGGTATGAATTATTGGGGGTTCAAGCCGTATTGCTTCATCAGCACCGGAAGAACGCATATTTGTGAGCTGTTTTGTTTTTGTAACATTAACCCGCATATCATTCTCGCGGGAGTTTTCGCCCACAACCATTCCTTCATATACTTTTGTACCATGGTCAACAAAGAAAACAGATCTTTCCTGTAGTTTAAACATGGCATATGAGGAGGCAGTCCCTGCTTCCATGGCAACAAGTGCACCTTTTGTACGGTGTGATATTTCGCCTTTATGTGGTTCATAACCATGATAATTATGATGAAGAATACCGGTGCCCTTAGTGTCAGTCATAAACTCATTACGGTAACCTATAAGGCCGCGGGAGGGGATTAAAAACTCAACCCTGGTGTTTTCATTAAACGTAACCATATTTCTCATTTCAGCTTTTCTCTTACCAAGCTTTTCAATTACAATTCCAACAAACTCTTCAGGTACATCTATAATTACATGCTCAACCGGTTCGGAAAGAACATCATCAATTTTTTTCATTATAACTTCAGGTTTGCTTAGCTGAAGTTCATATCCTTCACGTCTCATATTTTCAATTAATATAGCAAGATGAAGTTCGCCGCGTCCGCTTACCTTAAAAGTATCGGGGGACTCGGTCATTTCAACACGAAGACTAACATTTGATTTTAATTCTCTTGATAATCTTTCACTTATATTTCTTGTAGTAACATACTTTCCTTCCAGGCCGGCAAAAGGAGAATTGTTAACCATAAAGTTCATGGTAATAGTAGGCTCATCAATTGCAACAAACGGAAGCCGCTCAGGTTTTTTCTGGTCTGCAACTGTATCTCCTATATCAACATCTTCCAAACCTGCAATAGCACCTATATCACCGGCAGTTAATTCCTGGGCTTCTACTCTTTTAACATTTTCATACGTATACAAGCGTGTTATCTTGGCGTTTATACTTTGACCTTCACGCGGGATTAAAACAATGCTGTCTCCAATTTTAACCTGCCCGTTACTTATCCTGCCTATCCCTATCCTGCCCAGGTAGTCGTTATAATCAATAGCAGAAATTAACATCTGGAAAGGTTCATCCAGGTTTGCTTCCGGAGCAGGTACACGGTCAATTATAACATCAAGCATGGGTTTTAAGGAATCAGATTCATCCTCAAGATTGGTTTTAGCTATACCCTGTTTGGCTATTGCATAAACAAAAGGGAAATCAAGTTGTTCCTCACTTGCACCAAGCGCCACAAAAAGATCGAATACTTCATTTAATACTTCGTTCGGCCGGGCATCCTTGCGGTCAATCTTATTAATAACAACTATTGGTTTAAGCCCCAGATCAAGAGATTTTTTCAATACAAATTTTGTCTGCGGTAAAGGTCCTTCAGCAGCATCAACAAGTAAAAGAACGCCGTCAACCATTCTTAATGTTCTTTCAACTTCGCCGCCAAAATCAGCGTGACCCGGAGTATCAACAATATTTATTTTTATATTATTATAGTGTATACTGCAGTTTTTTGCAAGAATAGTAATGCCTCTTTCTTTCTCAATAGCATTAGAATCCATTATTCTTTTTTCAACCTGCTGATTTTCTCTCCATGCTCCGGTTTGTTTCAGCATATAATCAACCAGCGTTGTTTTCCCATGATCGACATGGGCAATAATTGCAATATTTCTTATATCATTCCTTGTGCTCACAAATCTTCTTCCTTTAAAAAATTGGGATTACTAATATAAAAAGAAGCATAAGGATAAACAATTTATTTTGATAGTCACTATTTGAGAACTATCCAAAAATATGAGCAAAAACATGCGTTTTAACCTGTTAAGATAGATCCAAATATGAACTAGTTGATTTGGTAGATCGTTATAAACCTAAAATCTGCCCATTCTTGCTTTAGGTAACAACCTGGGTGTTTAATTCAATTTCCTCCAATACAGAGGATACTTTCAGGCAATCTTTAAGGTCGCCAGTAAAAACTACTGCCTTCCCCTGGATATGTACTTCGAAAGCATAATCCCGTGCTTTCTCAAAGGTGCAATTAATCGCTTTAATCAACTGGTAAATAACTTCATCAAAAGTATGCCAGTCATCATTAAAAAGAATAACTTTGCTGGATAAGCCTATACTAATTTCTTCTTCGGTTACTACTTCAATTGCAGGATTTTCTAGTTGTTTCTTTTCCATACTAAAAATGTAAAAAAATATGTATACACAGTAAAGCACAATTTTCTTCATAAAATTTGTACTATTTTAAACATGTAGTATTTCAGGCAGAATGTATTTGTAAAACATGGTTTATTTAGTGATATGAGCCATAATACAGTTTGATTTTATAACAGTGTATGTTTATATTTTTTAACGAATAATTTATCAATAACGGAGGATTAATGAATATAGCAGTTTGTGTAAGTCACGTTCCAGATACTGCTACGAAAATTAAAATTGCTTCCGATGAAAAATCAATAGATACAACAGGGGTTACCTACATAATAAATCCTTATGACGAATTTGCAGTTGAAGAAGCGCTGAAGACAAAGGAAAAATTCGGCGGTGAGGTAACTGTTATTAGTTTTGGAAATGACAGTAATAAAGAAACCATTAGAAAAGCTCTTGCTATGGGAGCAGATAAAGGATTACTGTTAAAGGGTGACCCGGCATCAGACACAATGGTTGTTGCAAAAGCACTGGCAGAGGAAATAAGGACAAATGGATATGACATCGTATTTTTTGGAAAACAATCAGTTGATTTTGATAACTCAATTACCGGGCAGCTAATTGCCTCTATGATTGATTACAATTGTGTGTCAGTTGTTGTGGATTTGAAAATTGAAGGAAATAAAATAACAGCGGAAAGAGAAATTGAAGGCGGAAGAGAAGTTGTTGAAACTGAAACTCCTGCTGTTATTACTGCTCAAAAAGGATTAAATGAACCCAGGTATGCTTCATTAAAGGGCATAATGGCAGCAAAGAAAAAAACTATTGAGGAAAAACCTGCTGCGGCTGGCGAAAATACAATAGAAATATTATCATTAAAAAAACCCCCTGCAAAACAACCCGGCAGGATACTGGGAACAGACAGTTCTGCAGTACCTGAGCTTGTTAGATTATTAAGGGAAGAAGCAAAAGTAATTTAATCATTCTGTTTTGCGGGAAAGGAATTTATAATGTCAAATAAAATTTTAGCAGTTCTTGAGCAAAGAGAAGGTATACTAAAACGGTCGGCTTTTGAAGCAGCGGGTATTGCCGTAAAATTAGCGAAAGAACTAAATCTGGAACCTGAAGCACTTGTTATTGGTAATGATATTGACAATCTCAGCGAAGTTTCTGATTATGGCATAAACAAAATTGTTCATTTTAAGAATGCAGATATTGCTAATTATTCTTCATCGGCTTATTCCGGTATAATTGCAGATTACAGCAAAGAGATATCTGCCGGCTACCTGGTTTTTGCCAATACCGCAATGGGCAAAGATCTGGCCCCTTTTGTAGCTGTTAAATTAAATGCCGGTATATTAACAGATATTGTAGAGATTAACTGTTCGAATGGCGAGGTGATAGCTGCCAGGCCGGTATTTGCCGGAAAAGCTTTGCAGGAGGTAAAACTTAAGACAGAAGTAAAAGTTTTTACATTAAGGCCCAATATCTTCAAACCAGTAAAGGAATCAGTAAGTCCGGAAATAACAGTTAAAGAAGTAAACGCACCGGACCTGAGATCAAGGGTTGTTGAGTTTAAAAAATCTACCGGAAAACTTGATGTAGCAGAAGCAGATATTATTGTTTCGGGCGGCAGAGGATTAAAAGATCCGGAAAACTTTACCCTGATTGAAAATCTTGCTGAGGTTCTTGGGGCGGCAGTAGGGGCTTCCCGTGCAGTAGTTGATGCAGGATGGCGTTCACACGGTGAACAGGTAGGTCAAACCGGTAAAACAGTTTCCCCTACTCTTTACGTAGCATGCGGCATTTCCGGGGCTATCCAGCACCTGGCCGGAATGTCGTCATCAAAATATATAGTTGCAATTAATAAAGATAAGGATGCCCCTATTTTTACTATTGCCGATTACGGTATTGCCGGAGATGTTTTTGAAATAATACCGGCATTAATTGAAGAAATTAAAAAGGTTAAATCATAAATACTTAGGAGTTTCCATTTTGCAAAAAATTCAATGCGAAATATTAGGATTATCATCAAGCCCTTCAACAGGCGGAGCCTACGCCATTTTACTGAAAGAAGTAAATGGAAACAGGAGACTGCCAATTATTATAGGAGCATTTGAGGCACAGGCAATAGCGCTTGAAATTGAAGGCATAAAACCACCACGGCCCCTTACACACGATCTTCTGAAGCAGATAATTGATAATCTTGGAGCATCGGTTCTTGAGGTTATTATTGATGAGTTAAGGGAAAATACATTTTATGCAAAAATTATTCTTGAAATATCGGCTTTGTCAAATGAAGTTGATGCACGTCCAAGCGATGCAATTGCTTTGGCAGTAAGGACACAGTCACCTATCTATGTTTCAGAAACTGTTATGGAGGCGGCTGCTTTTGTACCTTCTGAAGAATCTGAGAAAGATATAGATAGTGAACCAGAATCTGAACCGGAGCCGGTACCAAGGACAAAAGAAGCTAAACTAGCTGCCCTGCAAAATAAGCTGCGTGAAGCACTTGAGGCTGAAGAATATGAAAGGGCAGCTAAATTACGTGATGATATAAAGAAATTAACAAGTAATAATTAGCTGAATACCCTTTTACCTATATTACATTCCATACATTTTTCTCTGGAACAGTAATTTCTGAATAGTTCAATCATCCCCTGATAAAGAACACTTCTTTGCCAGGCATTATGCAGGCATAGTGTGGATGACACTTCGCAAACAAGATTGTTTTCACTCTTCTGCAGGTAATTCAGGAACAGCTTTACTACTTTTTCCCCTGCTTCTTTTTTGTTAAACACTTCAAAATATACTGAGGCGATAGGAAGTATTACATTCACCAGTATTTCATCTGCGCGTGATACACCAATAAAATATTTTATTTCCTGGCTGGCCGACTGTTCAAACACATAGTGTTTGGACCAGAACCCTTCCCCTTTTACAATAATAAGATTTCTCAATTCATTTGTCAGTTTATTCAGATTCATTGTGCTGTCAAATAATGCCAGTAAATTAGCAACCATATTTTCCTTAAGCATTCTTCTAAGAAGAGTGACGCCGCCGGCTAATCTTATTGTGGGGAAGTTTTGCGGCCTCAATTTAAAGAAATGCCACTGGGATAACTGGAAAGTTTTGCCGTCATACTTATCCTTCGAGTTATTCCAGAGCAGAGTAAGTTTTTTCAAATACTCAGTAACTTCCTCACTGTGATTGCTTTTATCCTCTGGTATTATTCCCCCGATGTTAAATAATGCCGCTTCCATTTGAGTACTAAAATCATCTGAAGGAAGGGTTTTAAGAAAATTTATCTGTACTGCCTGTGATAATCGAAGCATGATTTCTTTGTTCTTGGAATAACCAAGAGCTTCAAATATTAATTCATAAAATAACTGCTGCCATGGTTCAACTTTCATGAAATCCTGGGCAGTGAATTTCCTTTCATAAAACTTTTCATCAAGATCATATTTCATCACCGGTTCTTTAACAACATATTCATTTAAATATATTATTTCTTTCAGCCGTTCCAATATTTTTTCTGATTTCTTTTTAAACCTGTTTAATCCAAGTTCATATAAATAGTTAAGCTTTTCCTGCTCAGTAACAAGTTCATTAATCTCTTTGCATGGCATTTTATTAATATGCTCATCCCTGCCCGATTCAATTGCTTCCTGCAGAGTAGTACGCAGATCTTTAGTTAAACAATTTTCAAGAGAGATGCTCTGTACTTTTCTTCCGTCCTGGGTAAATACATATGGAATGCTTGAATCATTCTTCATAACCACGTGAAGAATAACTTTATTGTATTTTTTATTTAGACTATGACCGTGTTTCTTCCAGTCAGAATGGAAACTGTCTATTTCAACATCTCCAAGGTAGGTGATATTCCCTATCTTAATACGAACGTTTTTGAAATCGGGCCCGCCAAGTTCTTTATTTTCAGAACCCATATCAATAACAGAAACCTGCTGGCCGTCTTTTGTAGTCAGTTCCCTTGTGAAGTTCTGTTTCTTCCATATTTCACATAGAAATTTTTCATGAACTTTCACTGTCTTTTCCATAATATGCCCCTTCTAAAAAATTATGAACAACCCCTGGAAGATATTGTTTTCAGAAAAGAATGAGTTTTTAAATGCAGAATATAGACCGGAATGTTTCGGTGTGATTTATTTTTATCTTTTCTTCCCCTGCTGTTATTTTCACCCTGTTTTACCGGCATTGGACACTCTTTATAAAGAGGTTGCGTAAATACTAAATATAATGTACAAATATTAGGGTTAATAGTAAACTTATTCCTGTAAAATTCGATATAATTTAGTTTACAATTGTGTAATAAATTACGGTGGTTAAGCAGAGGTTATATTAATATGCAGCAGATGCAATTTTATTCATCCTTTTTACTTCATCTTCGGCGGCTATAGATATATTAGAACCAAAAAAATCAAGTCAATGTGCCGCTCCTCTGGAGCTAAGGCCCCTGTTTTTGTTTTATAACCTACTAATGTTGCGCTGCTACCGCAGCTTAAATCAATTGCTTTTTAATTTCTAAGCTGCAGAGCAGCGACATATTAGTAGATATATTAGAAGCAAAAAAAACAAGCTTCGGAGAAGCGGCACAAAAGCTAAAATTTGGAATTAGAATAAACATTAAAACGGCCAATTTATTGTTAAGATGGGTTATGAATAATTGAAACTAATTGTGTGGTCAATGTTGCGCTGCTACGCAGCTTTAGCTCCAAACTTTTATTTGTTCTAAGCTGCAGAGCAGCGACATATTAGTAGATATATTAAAACCAAAAAAAATCAAGCTTCGGAGAAGCGGCACAAAAGCTAAATTTGGAAGTAGAATAAGCGTTAACGGCCATTATTGGTGGTATAAATGACTAGAATATAGCCGACGCAATTTTATTCATCCTTTTTACTTCATCTTCGGCGGCTGAAGCAAAGTCTTTACCAGATGATTTGTAAATAATCCCCCGGCTTACATTAACAAGAAAGCTTTTCCTGCGGTGATTATGGAATACACTTAAAACATCTTCAAAACTCCCGCCCTGCGCACCTACTCCGGGAAGTAATACAGGTAAGTTTCCAAACAAGGATATGTTGTCTTTTAGTTCTTCAATTTTTGTTGCGCCAAAAACAATACCGCAGTTATTTTTTTTATTCCATTCCTTAACTTTAGTTATCACTTTTTGAAAAAGGAATGAACCATCTGCAAGCTTCAATTTTTCAAAGTCATTTGCACCGGGGTTTGAAGTTAATGCAAGAATAAAATTTAATTTATTCTCATCCTTTAAAAACGGCAGTACGGAATCTTCCCCCATATAAGGATGGATTGTTGAAGCATCACATTTAAAGTAATTAAAAATAGAATCAGCATACATTTCAGAAGTATTCCCGATATCCCCTCTTTTTGCATCACCAATAATTAAAGTATCCTTATCAATAAGGGAAATTGTTTTCTCAAGAGTTTCAAACCCGGCGGCTCCTTCACGTTCATAAAACGCAAAATTAATTTTAAATGCTGCGGCGTGTGCTGATGTTGCTTTAATTATTTCTTTGTTAAACTCAAGAACAGGGTTATCAGTATCTTTAAGATGCGAAGGAATTTTATTTATATCAGTATCCAGACCGATACAAATAAATTTATTCTGATCGTTTTTCAGTATAAGTTTTTCTAAAGCAGTCATATTAGAATTTTCTCCGGGGAATTCTGTGTCTTCTCTGTGTGCAGTTTTGTTAAAAGAAAATATTCAGAGCGACGAGTCCCGCCGATCCTTCATAATATTATAAATTAAGTATAGTTTTTACGCGTTCTGTAAATATTTGCAACTATGCCCAGCATAAACATATTTACTAAAAGAGAGCTTCCGCCGTAACTTACAAAAGGTAAAGGAATACCTATTACAGGCATAATGCCGACAGCCATTCCGATATTTATTAATAAGTGGATAAAATAAACCGCAAGAATACCGATTAAAGTGAGACTTAAGAATTCATCCTTTGTCTGAGATGCTGTTTTCAGGATTCTTGTAAAAAGGACAAGGAATAATATTAAAGTAGTAACGCTGCCGATAAAACCAAATTCTTCCCCAATAACACAGAAAATAAAATCGGTCCATTGCTCTGGTATATACTGTAGTTGCGTCTGATTCCCCTGCAGGAAACCTTTCCCGAATATTCCGCCTGAACCAATGGCTACCTTTGCCTGTATTGCATTATATCCTGCACCCAGGGGATCAGCCATAGGATCAATAAATGATTGTATTCTTTTCTGCTGATGAGGGCTTAAGGCATTATATACATAATCGGCAAAAAAACCTGCACCCATATTAAGGGCAAAAATAGATCCGCTGAAAAATATATCTTTACGGAAAAATACTAAACCAACAAGAATAAGAACTAGTGAAACCACAAAATACATAGTACCAAAAAGACTTGAAATGGCAACAAGAGCGGGAGACAAAACAACAAATAACCCGAAGAGGCTGATTCCTTTCCAGAAGATCAGGGTTAGTATCAAACCGATAAAAACAAACGAGGTGCCCATATCCGGCTCAAGCAGGATAAGTCCTACCGGAACAAACCCGATAGCAAGCGCAAATATAATATCCTTAAATGAATCTATATCTGTATTTTTTCTGCTTAGGAATGCACTAAGTGCCAGTATAGTACCAATCTTGGCAAGTTCAGAAGGCTGGAAACCGATACCGCCAAGGTCAAGCCAGCTTTTAGCACCTGATACTTTTCTTCCAATTACAAGTACAACTACAAGAAAGAAAAGTGAAAGGAGATAAGTTGGTACTGCAATAGTTCTGAAGGAATTAGTTGGAATTGAATAAGTAACAAAAAAAATAATAATGGCAGTTGAGCCAAGTATCAGTTGTTTTTCAAAATTTCCGCTTGCAGCAGGGTTGTTAGTTGTTGAGCTGTAAATAGCCGCAAGCCCTATAAAAAAGAGAATTAAACCGGGTAAAAACAACCCTAAATCAAACTTATCTTTTAATTTATAATCAACGTTCAAGTGAGGCTCCGATAATCTGCTGCTTCAAATCAGGTATCTGCTGCTGTTCTCTTTTAATTTTATCTTTAAGTAAATATGCTTCCATCATTTTTTTTGCAATAGGAGCTGCATGAGTTCCGCCGAAACCAATATTTTCTACAACTACGGCAATAGCAATCTTAGGATCTTCAAAAGGAGCAAACCCTATAAATAATGCATGGTCTTTACCATGGGGATTTTGTGCGGTTCCTGTTTTACCTGCAATATTAAAATCTTTCGTGCGCAAACGGGTTGCTGTACCCGCACCCTGTACTACCAGGAACATGCCATATTTAACAATATCAAATACTTCTGATTTAATACCTGTATCCACTACGGGAAATTCTAATGGTATCATTTCCCTGGTCTGGTCCTCCTTATATCCCTTTACTATATGAGGAACAAAAGATTTTCCATTGTTAGCAATTAATGAAACATATTGAGCAAGCTGCAGCGGAGTTACGTTTACTTCTCCCTGCCCTATTCCTAAACTTGCCATAATACTGCGGGGCCATTTAGGTCCGTAAATTTTTTCATAATATTTTGAATCGGGAATTAAACCTGCGGCTTCTTCACCTATATCTATATTCACTTTTTTATCAAAGCCCATACGTCTTGCATATTCATGCCATTTATCCAGGCCTATTTTATATATAAGATTATAAAAGAATGTATTACAGGATTTTTCGATTGCACGTATTACGTTTATTGACCCATGTGAACCGCCGTGACATTTAAAGAACCTGCCGAATGTAAAACCGCCGCCGCAATAGATGGTTGTTTCTTTGGTAATAACTCCCAAATCCAGCGCAGCAATTGCCGCCATAACTTTAAATGTTGAACCGGGAGGTTTGGGAGACATGGTAGCCCGGTTAAATGATGGTTTCTGCGGGTCACTATATAACTGGCTTAAAAAATCTCTTGATGTAATATAAGAAAACTGGTTAAGATCATATTGCGGAAAGCTTGCCATTGCCAGTACTTCGCCGGTCTTTGGCTCAATAGCAACAGCCCCGCCGCTTTTCCCCTGAAACTCCTGCTCAAGCACCCTTTGTACATCCGCATCTATTGAAAGAACAAGATCATTCCCTTTTATAGAATTTAAATCATCAACACCGTCTTTAAACTTCCCTATCTCTCTTCTTTTGGAATCTACCAGTATATAATTATATCCTTTTACTCCTCTTAAAAGCTGCTCGTAAGTTTTCTCGATGCCATTGTAACCTACATAGTCACCGGGATTATAATAATCTTTTTCCCTGGCAAGTTGATTAGGAGAAATTTCTTTTGTATATCCAAACATATGGGAAGCCATAATGCCTGCAGGATATCCGCGCTGCATCTCAACGATATAATCTACACCCGGTAAATGTTCTGAATTCTCTTCAAACCAGGATACTACTTTAAAATCAACCCCTCTTCTAATCCTAAGCGGAACAAACTTTGAATAAATCCTGTTGTTAAATAAGATTTTATCTATATAACCCGAGTCAACATCAAGTACCGTTTCCAGCACCCTGTTAAATTTCCTTTCGTAATAAGCAGGTGTTATTCTTAAAGTATAAGCAGGAATATTACTAACCAGTACCTCGCCATACCTGTCGAGAAAAACTCCGCGAAGCGGCGTCTGTTCAATGCCTTTTATACTGTTGCTGGCAGATTTTTCATCATAAGATTGCTGCTGAATAATCTGCATCTGGAATAAGCGGAAGACAAGGACGGAAAACACCCCGACAATTATAAAGTATATTATGGATTTTCTGTGTGAAGAAGCAAAATTCTCTGCTTTCAATTCAGATACCTTCTCGGATAAAATATTATAACAAAAACACTAAGAACAGCAGTATACAAACCTGGCATTATCCCCTGCTCGAAAAAAAGAAGCATTATATTAGTACTGAATTCTACTGCTGTAAAAAATGAATATACTATAGAATCAATAATACCGCAAAGCAAAACTATAAGAGCAAAAGCGTAAGACTTAAAATAGATGTCCTGTTTATTTTCATTGGAAAAATAACCAGCTACAAAACCAGTAAGTGTTTTAGAAAGCATTGCACTGCCAAGTAAACTACCAGTAATTAAATCAAAAAGAAAACCATAAACAAATCCCAGTATGGTGCCATATATTTGCCCATATCTTATTGCATAAACAATAAGCAGTATCAGTATTAAGTCAGGGATAACTCCGCCAATTGAAATAAGCGGTACAATGGTGGTCTGAACAACCAGCATAGGAAAGAACAGGAGTAATGAAATTATATATTGGGAGCGCATTATCTGTTATAAAAATTTAATTCAAGATTATTCTTCTGTTTACTGGAAACGATTCCTAAAACAAATACATACTCTACTTTTATAAAATCCACATAGGGTTTTATTTTAATTTCATTAAATATTCCGGTTTCAACTTTATTTAGGCCGGCAACTATCCCAACGGAAAGGGGTAAGGAAACAATAGAGCTAAGTTCAGAGGTAATGATCCTGTCTCCCGGTTCAATGTCGTATGTTTTAGGTACATCTACAATTACAAGGTCTTCACCGTTCCATTTCATAATCCCGTCAACACGGCTGCGTTCATCTTTAACAGTTAACTTTAAATCACGGTTTTTCAAAGTACGGGCAATAGAAAAATCATCCGATGTAGTATGGATAATTCCTATTAATCCCTGATCATTTATAACAGGCATGCCCACTTTTATACCATCCTTAGAGCCGGCGCTAATAGTAATTGAACTCTGAGAGGTAGTGAGTGATTTTGAAACTATTTTGGCAGGTATAAGGGGATAATTGACTGAATCCTTAAAAGCCAGCAGGCCCTTAAGGTCAGAGTTAATTATTCCATGCTCTCTCAATCTGTTTACCTGCAGCATTAGTTCCGCATTAACCTTACGCAGTTTCTCATTATCAGCTTTTACTTTTGAAATATTAATTACATCTGAAACAACAGATGTTACAGCGGCAAAACTGCCGAAGGCGACTGCTTTAACTTTTTTAATTTCAGATTTTTGGTTTAAAGACAAAGCAACCAGGCTGGTAATTAACAGAACAATAAGAAGTATATACTCTTTAAAATTTTCCCATAAGTTCGAAAGGAATCTTAACATTAATATCTTCTATTACGAATTAATACTTTTGAATAATGATTTAAATTATCAATAACCTTACCGGCACCTCTTACAACTGCAGTTAAAGGATCTTCAGCTACATGGACAGGAAGATTGGTTTCCATCCTGATACGCTCATCCAAACCTTTTAACAATGCTCCGCCTCCAGTTAACATAACGCCCCTGTCCAAAATATCTGCAGAAAGTTCAGGTGGTGTTCTTTCAAGTGATTGCCTTACAGCTTCCACAATCTGAACTACCGATTCATTAAGAGCATCCCTTATTTCCACTGAACTAACTTCTGTAGTTTTTGGAATTCCGCCGACCAGATCTCTTCCTTTTACCTGTATTGTAATTTCTTCTTTAAGAGGAACAGCAGAACCAACCTCGCATTTAATAGCTTCGGCAGTACGTTCACCTATAAGAATATTGTGATTTTTCTTAAAAAACTGCATAATAGCATAGTTCATTTCGTCACCGGCTATCCTGATCGATTCTTCATTAACAATACCAGATAAAGCAATAACAGCAATTTCAGTTGTACCGCCGCCAATATCAATAATCATGTTGCCAACTGCGGCTTCAACATCAATACCTATACCAATTGCAGCAGCCATAGGTTCCGCAATTAAGTGAACTTCTTTTGCACCGGCATGTTCTGCACTATCCCGCACAGCTCTTTTTTCAACTTCTGTAACACCGCTGGGTACTGCAACCACAACTCTTCTGCTTGCAAATGCGTTGCCTCTTACTTTTTTAATAAAGGCCCTTATCATTCCTTCAGCAATTTCAAAATCTGCAATTACACCATCTCTCATCGGACGTGTAACTCTAATTTCCTTATGCTCCCTTCCCTGCATTTCTTTTGCCTTATTACCAAGAGCAATAATCCGTTTGGTATTCCGGTCAAATGCTACAATAGAAGGTTCATTTAAAACCACACCTTTTCCTTTTACATATATCAGCGTATTAGCAGTCCCAAGATCCATGGCTATATCTGCTGAAAAAAAATCTAGTACTCCCATATATCTTCTCCAAAAAAATGAATCTTAGATTCATTGTGGTATTAAATTATTCAAAAGTTAAAAAACTAAAGTTAAAAATAATCATGTATGGAGAAAACTTATCTTTAACCAGCTTTTGCTTTTGAACTTGAAAATTAGTGTTTAAAGTGCCTTACACCTGTAAATATCATTGAAATATTATTTTTATTGGCTGCCTCAATTACTTCATTATCACGAACAGAACCGCCGGGCTGGACAACCGATACAGCACCGCATTTAATTATCTCCAACAAACCGTCTGCAAATGGAAAAAAAGCATCTGATGCAGCAACACAGTTTTTCAGATCCAGGCCATGTTCTTCAGCTTTCATTTTAGCAATTTTAGCCGAATCAATCCTTGACATCTGCCCTGCTCCTACACCAAGTGTAGTTTTATCTTTCACAAAAACAATTGCATTTGATTTAGTATGTTTTGCAATTATCCACGCAAACCGCAGATCTTCCATCTCTTCCTGAGTAGGTTTTTTATCAGTTGCAAATTTTATCTTGTCTTCATCAAGCATTAAGCTGTCGGCATCCTGAACAATTATGCCGCCGGGTATATTTCTGAAAGACACATTTTCATGAATCTGTTTTAACTGCAATAATAATCTGCGGTCTTTTTTCTTACTTAAAATTTTAATTGCACCCTCAGTATAAGAAGGAGCGGAAATTACTTCAAGAAATATTTCATTTAATTTTTCTGCAAGTTTTTCATCAACCTCTGAAGTAAATGCAACAATGCCGCCAAATGCTGAAACAGGGTCACATTTTAAAGCTTTAGTATAAGCATCATAATTATCATAACCTATTGCAGCGCCAGCGGGGTTATTATGTTTTATTATTGCACAGGCATTTTTTCCAAGATCTTCAACCAGGTCAACTGCAGATATTAAATCCAGAATATTATTGTATGATAATTCTTTGCCATGAAATACGTTGAAATAATTATGGAAATCTCCATAAAGGGCGGCCTGCTGATGAGGATTTTCGCCGTACCGTAATTTTTTATCTATTTTGTAATTTATTCTTATGTGGGTCTGGGGCAGGCTAAATTTGTTTTCAAAAAAGTTGGCTATGTATGTATCGTAATGTGAAGTATGCGAAAAAGCTTCAACCGCCAGCCTTACCCTGGTTTCTTCACTTACATTTCCGTTTTTAAGCTCTTCCAGGAATGATTCATACTGACCGGGGTTAGTAAGTATTGATACATGTTTATAATTTTTTGCAGATGCTCTTATCAGGCTTGGTCCGCCTATGTCAATATTTTCTATTATGTCATCAAAGGTTGAGTTTTTATTTTCGGCTGTTTTAATAAAAGGATAAAGATTAACGCAGACTATATCGATCGGCAGAATACCATTATCAGCAGCCTGTTTTTTGTCTTCTTCCTTATCCCTGCGGAAAAGAATGCCTCCAAAAATCTTTGGATGGAGAGTTTTTACCCTTCCGTCAAATATTTCAGGAAACGAAGTTATACTGCTAATTTCCTTTACCCGGATACCGGAAGATGCCAGCATTTTAGCTGTGTTGCCTGTAGCAATAATCTGGTAATCTAAGTTTACCAGTGCAGCGGCAAAATCGGTTATATGGGTTTTATCCGACACACTAATTAAAGCTAATTTTTCCACTTACTTCCCGTTTTAATCACTTTTAAATTTCGTATAGTAATCCCCCGTGGAGAATTACTACAATAACATTACTCTATTTTCCTGAAACACTACTTTATTATCGGCAAATTTTCTCAAAATATAAGGGAGAAGTTTATGTTCTTCCAATAAAACTTTTTCGGCTATTTCTTCAGGGGACCTGGCATCCGATATATCCACACATCTCTGGCCTATAATTTTACCGGTATCATAGCTGTTATCAACAAAATGGACAGTAGGGCCGGATACCTTTGCCGATGATTCAAATACCGCTTTATGGACATTTTTCCCATACATTCCTTCGCCGCCAAATGAAGGCAGCAATGCGGGATGTATGTTTATAATCCGGTTTTTATACTCAGATATAAAGTCAGCCGGGATCAACTTTAAAAACCCTGCAAGAACAATAAGTTCGACCTTAAATTCAGATAAAATTTTGGAAAGTTCATTATAACCGATACGGCCATTAGCCCCAGGCGAATTGCTAATGCTAAAGGTTGGTATTGAATGGTTCTTTGCAATCTCAAATGCCCCGCAATCAATTTTATCACTAATAACAGCCTTAACTTCAACTATGTCTTTAGTTTCCTGGGAATTTAATATAGCCTGTAGATTGGAACCTCTACCAGAGACAAATACAGCTATTTTCAAAAAAAACTCTGTATTAATATAAACTTCAAATTACTTAAATAGTGAAAAATTGTCAATGAAATTTAAGCTGTTTTAGCTAAAAAACGAAGGAAATTATATTTTTTTTGCCAATGCTTTAATCATGTTCTCAAGTTTCTTCTGGTAATCATATCCGTTCTGATCCTCTGCAAGATTCAGATACTTTTGGGTATTCTCTTTCTCCCCGGCGGCCTCAAATGACCGTGCGGCGTAAAAATAACCGAAGGGTTTTATCCAGCTTTCGTCCGAAGGATTTATTTTAACCGCATTTAAAGCATAATCTGCAGATTCTATAAACCTTTTTAGTTGAAATGATACTTCGCTCATCAGCAGATATATTTCTGCTTTTATTTTTTCCGTTTTATTTTCACTTAACAGGTTAGTCAGGCTGTTAATTGCTTCAGGATATTATGCAGATTCTATAAGATTACCGGCCTTAACTACTACTATTTCGCTTTGCGATAATGTTCTTTTGGAATATACTTCTCCCCTCCTCTTAGCAAAGATATCATCTTCAATATCCATATTTCCATTTTTTGAAAGGGAAAAATATTTTCTGGCGGTGTTCCTGTCCCCTGTTATCTCAAATGCAAGAGCAAGCCTGTA
>JAWOJF010000047.1:0-5546 GCA_046481785.1 Ignavibacteriaceae bacterium
ACTGCTTTTAAGATAGTCAGCATCCTTTTTATTTGAGAGGAACCCGGTTTCAATAAGAACGCTTGGCATGGAAGCTCCGACAAGAACATAAAAGCCTGCCTGTTTAACTCCGCGTGATGCAAGATTAAGGTCATTGGAAAACTGCCTGTTAAGCAGTTCAGCAAATTTTTCAGAATATTTCATATAAGCTGAATGCGCCATACTTACCAGGATAAAATTTTCATCAGTTAACTGCTGGTAACGCCCGGGATTTTCTTCATACTGAATTACACTGTTTTCCCTTTCTGCAATTGATATAGCTTCTTTTGTCCGCCCCGGACGTAAAAGATAGACCTCAAACCCGGTTGCATTCGTTGGTTTTTTTGGAGTGGAGTTACAGTGTATTGATATAAAAAGTTTCCCGCCTTTTTCATTGGCAATTTTCCCCCGTTTATACAGCTCAACAAATGTGTCATTATCCCGTGTATAAACTACCTTAACGCCTTTCATATTCTTTTCAATAAGTTTTCCAAGTTTAAGTGTTATTGCAAGGTTTACATCTTTTTCTCTTGTTCCGTTTACACCTATTGCACCATAATCTTTTCCGCCATGCCCGGCATCAATAACAATTACATCAAAATTCCATTTGTCTTTAAATTCATTGGGCCGGTTTCCTGCAAAAATTTTATTGTGGATTGTAATAAGTATATCATTACTTCCCGGTGCATCAATAACTTCAAAAGTGGTATATTCATTATTAAACGTAAACTGAATTTCAGTATCGTTACCGGTATTTTTTGCCTGAATATTTTTTACCAGTCCCTTCCGGTTTTCCGTATTTAACCGGGCGGCATCAGCAATTACATCTCGTAATGTTATTATAAGCCTTCCGTCTTTATAACTGCTGTTATAGGTTTTAATTCTTTTATTTGATTTTAATCTTATAAGTGTTCCATTTGCTTTTTCATCAATAGTAATACCGGTAAGATTAAAACTGGCGTTGGCAGATGGTTCAGCCGTCCTGGTTTCTGCAGCAATTTCTGAAAGCTTCCCTTTTATGCTAAGCTTATATGGCTTATTAAACGTGAATGCTAGTCCTGATGCAGTTTGTAATGCCTTTAAACTGTATTCCAGCGGAATAAAAAGAGATTCTTTAATAAGGTATGATGAAGTAGGTAACTGGTATACTTCGGATTCATTATTTCTTGTTTGTGTTAAAACAAGATATGGGTTCTTAGCCGTAATTTTTAGCCTGTAATCCCTGAACTTTAATTCTGTCTTTTCAGTTTCGGAATTATAATAGTAGTTTATTGAGAGTGCTTCTGCAAAATGTTTTACAGAAAAATAGAGCATTCCCTGTCTTTCATAGACAGGTATATTGTATGTTTTATTTTCAACTGAAACAGTTAAACTATTTTGAGCAAAAATATTAACAGCAGCGGCAAATATAAAAAACAGAAATATTTTACTCATATCAGCGTTATATATTTCAAATAATAGCCTCAGGCACAACAGATTATTCAGGCTCTTTAGTTACCTGGTTTTAATTTATCATTTATTTTTTAATAATTATCCCACGTATGGGAAAAATGCACCGGAATTTTTTTTATATTCTTCAAAATTTTCTTTGAAATGTTTTTCAAATAAATGCTCTTCCATTGAAGCACGCATAACCAGCAGTGGAATTTCAATTAAAACCAGGGGAAGAACGATATAACTTAATGTTAATAATCCCGCGCCCAAATCCATTAAAACCTGCGATGCATACTGCGGATGCCTGATAATTTTATAAGGACCCTTTCTTACTAACTGATGATTCTTAAAAACAAGTATTTCCTGCGAATAATTTTCCCCAAGACTTTTGTAAGCCCATACCTGTATCCATGAGAATGTGAGGTAAAGTGACAGTCCTATAAATCTTATATTAAAATTCTGATCAGTATACTGAAGAGTGCCTACTTGAAAAATACCAAATATAAAAACAACTAATGTAAGTGTTGAAATTACGACAGGAACTTTCTGAAGGTAAGTTTTAGGTTTTTCCTTAGGTACAGAAACTGCAGAACGAAGCCCTTTTTTTGCACCTGAAACATGCGCTCCAAAAGTAGCAATTAAGTTAATACCTGCCAGTATATTTATTGGATCCATAAAGAATGAAAATTTACTTTTTATAATATAGTAAATTTTTTAAGCAGAATTGAAATAATAAATGAGATTTCTTAGTGATTCTAAGTGACCTTAGTGCCTCAGTGGTTTTTAGAAAACCGTGCAGGCACTAAGGTACACACTGTAAATAATTAAATACTTTCCGGAAGAGTATACTGCCTTCCTTCATTTATTTTTTTCAGTTCGTTCATAAGAGGTTCAAAATATTTAAGCATTGCCTTTGCACTCATCTCTTCACCAATTGTATCTTTTAGTAATTTCTGTGAATCAACAGTGCCGCCGCTTTTTAGAATTGATTTTAAAAATTCCCCAACTTCTTTATTATCAAAATAATTTGTTGCATGCGGATCCTGCTTAAGTATATTTTCTGCTATATAATTATGGAACTGGAACATTAACACAAAGCTTAATGCATAATCATAATACTGTGCTGCATCATCATTAATATGTGTTTTTGTTGCTGCATCCATATATTCTTCTCCGCGGTCTGAGGGGGGAATAATACCCTGGTATTTTTTAACAAGTTCCCACCATCTTTTATTATACTGATCGGGGGAAAGATTATTTACATAAAAATCATGCTCAAATTCAGTCATTACTCCTGATGACCATGGCATAAACACAATGTAGTTTAATGCATCCTTTAATAGCTTACTCATATCATCTGTCTGAGAATCAGCAGGAAGCAGGTTTAGGTGGGCAAGAAAAGGTTTCTGCATGGCGGCTAAGCCCATCTGACTTCCTATTGCTTCATGGAAAGCACGGTTGGCTCCTTCTCTTAATGTAACCGGTACATCAGGATTTGTATAAGACTGGAAGTAGTAAATATGTCCCAGCTCGTGATGTACAGTTTCATACCATTCAGCGGTTGGAGTAACAGACATGAGGCTTCTCAGGTCATTTTCAAGATCCATATGCCATGCAGAAGCATGGGTGTTTTTCATATAACCGGCATTTGGCGGTGCAGGGTACAGGCTTGATTTTTCCCAGAATACAGGTGGCAGAGAATCAAATCCAAGGCTAAGATAAAAACTTTCCCCCTGTTTCATAATCCACTCTGCAGATTTTTCTTTTAATATCCCGTCAAGGTCAAGGCCTTCAACATCCACTATACTGCTCCAGTCCTGTCCCCATCTGTTAGGTAACCAGTGAGCAGGCAGATAATCAGGCACCTCATTTACGCCGTATTTTTTTGCAAGTTCATAACGGGCAAATGTATGAAGCTCCCTGTAGAGAGGCCATATTTCACCGATTATTTGCCGGTTAAGCTCAAGCATTTCTTTTGCATCCATTCCATACGCTGAGACCTGGTATGTAAAATAATCAGAATAGTCAAGTGCCTGAACAGCCTTATTTCTTAACTGCTGAAGGTTAATCATGCCGGGTTTTAATTCTTTACCAAGTTCCTTACTTGCAGTCCACACTTCTAATCTTTTATTAAGATCAGTATTGTTAACCAAGGCTTCATCAATATCATTTGCGGAAAGAGTTTGTCCGTTTGTTTTAAATTTATATCCATACAGAGTTTCCGTCTGTGCTGCTTCGGCGGCTATTCTGGCTTTAATAACATCCGGAATAGTCTGCGGGTTATTTGCAGCTTTATAGAGCATTGCCTCAAGCTGTTTTACCTGCAGTGGTGTTAGTTTATTCTTTTCCTTTAAGAAAGTTTGAATCTTATCAATATTTTCTTTACTTCCTGTAAAAGAAGCTATTGCCTCAGATGCCTGAGTATATCTTACTGCATTGGTGGAATCTCCTTCAACTATATGGGTGTTTAATTCCCATTCGGCTTTTGATGCTTCATAATAAAGCTCTTGATACTCTTTATTATAATCATCAAGAAAAACCTGAACATTGTTCTGAATTTCTTTAGAATCATCGCAGCCTGTAAAAAATAAAAATCCAAGAAGGAGGATTGGCAAATATTTCATTGTATCTCCATTAAATATTTTAATTTAAAAATACACACCAATTCTGAAATCGAAAGAGCTGGTTTTAATTTCGAGAAAATCACTGTCATACAGGGGGTTAAAATTAAAATCATAAATAAATTCTGCAAGAAGGGTAACAGCCACAAGGTTTATTTCGGTTCCTATGCCTGCTTTCATACCAATCAATTCACTGTTAAAACTATCAGGCATATCAAAATCATTTATTTTATCCAAAGTGATATCAATTTTGGGACCTGCAATTATATAAGGTGAAAGCAAAACCAAATTAGTACGAAGCTTTCCCAGAAGAGAAATGTTCAGGAAACTTGCGCCGGTTTCGTAGTCCCTTATTTCGCCTGTACCTTCCGGATTGTCAACAGTGGTAACAGACAATTCATCTTTATTTGTTTTGCGTACATAATTAATTTCGCCCACTACACTAAAAAACGGTACATCTAAAAACTCAGCAAAAGCCCCTATATTAAAACCAAGTTTATTCTCAGGATCAAGATTTATACCTGTAGAATTATCCCATACCTGGTTGGCAACTGTTCCGCCGATTTTTAATCCATAACCTCTTATTAACTGTGCTTCTGTAACTGAACAGAGTAATATAACCAGGCTAAGAATGTGTAATTTTTTCATATTCTTTTTTCTCATTTGTTTTAAATTATTTACGGTATGCCAGCAGCAGCATTACAGCAGGTTTATTGCGGAAGTAAAATTTTTTCATGCAGTCCCCAAAATAGATTTAATAAAGTGAATAATTAGAGTTTCCCATGTTTCTTCATAATATCTTCCCAAACCTCCATACTCAACTGTTCACTTTCTTCAATAAGCATAACCGGGATATCATTCTCAATCCTGTAACTTCTTCTTGTTGTTTTATCAGTAGATACCAGACTTTCTCCTTCAAGAACAAGATCAGCTTTTGTTTCAGGACAGCATAATATATCGAGTAAATCCTTGCTTATCATATTACCTCATTGTTTTTGAATGATAAAATATCGAAAGAGTTAAAATATATCAAACCATTTATTTAATTACTTTGTGCTGCATTATAATATACTACCAGATTGATCCAAAAAGAACTTAATATATAAGTTTGTTTGTAAACATATCATAGTTTAATTTAGATAATATAATCATAAAATTTAACGGAGAGAAGATGCTGAAAAGAGTACCTGTCTATATAGTATTTTTGTGTTCATTTTTTAATATAGTTTTTGCACAGGTTACTTCATCTGAAGCCCTTCAAAAATTAATTGACGGTAATAAAAGATTTGTATCAGGACAATTGGAGAATCCCGGCAGGAGTATGGAGAGAGTCCATGAAATTTATAACGAACAGCATCCGTTTGCAATAATTCTTAGCTGCTCTGATTCCCGTGTGCCGCCGGAAGTAATTTTTGATGAAGGTTTGGGAGATCTGTTTGTAATACGTGTAGCAGGCAATGTGGCAGATGAAGT
>JAWOJF010000052.1:0-2571 GCA_046481785.1 Ignavibacteriaceae bacterium
CCGACGGAGAGCACCTCCTAAGAGTTTTTGGTAAAACTATTCTGGGGAATATGGAAGACAATGCCGGATATGAAAGATTATTTACTGTCAGTAACGAAATGGATATTCTTAATGTCTATAATTATCCAAATCCGTTTACTGAAAGAACCGATTTTACTTTCAGGTTAACGCAAATTCCTGATGAATTAAAAATTAAGATATATACAATTGCCGGCAGGTTAATAAGAGAAATTATAAAGCCGCAGGCAGAATTACGATTCGATTTTAATACAATTGCCTGGGACGGCAAAGATGAGGATGGCGACCAGATTGCTAACGGCGTATACCTTTATAAAATAATTATGAAAAAGGGGGGCGAAACAAAAGATGTTATTCAAAAGCTTGCAAGACTGAGATAACTATGAGAACAATGCTGGTGTTGGTATCCATACTTTTTTTTGCAGCAGTTGTTAAGCCTCAGTCGCTTCCTGTTGAACTTGTTTATTTTGAAGCAATTGTACAAGCTAATTCCGTTTTATTAATTTTTGGGACTGCAACAGAACAGGATAATTACGGATTTGAAATACAGCGTTCTGATTCATCAGGAATATGGGACACGATTGGATTTGTATCCAAGCCTCCCTCTAACAGTAATGTTCCCAAAGATTATGAGTTTGAAGATACTTCAATTACTGCCAATAATATTTATTACTACAGGTTGAAACAGCTCGACTTAAGCGGCGGTTTTGAATATTCATGGGAGGATACCGTTATTGTTGATTTTATTACCTCAGTTGAAACCTCACAAATTATTATAACTAACTTCAGCCTGGATCAGAATTATCCTAATCCGTTTAATCCTTTAACTAATTTCGGATTGCAAATTGGTAATGCCGGATTTGTTACACTTAAAATATATGATGTTCTCGGAAGGGTATTAGCAGTACTTATTAATGAACATAAACCCGCAGGCAGATATAACATAGAGTTTGACGGCATCGGATTATCAAGCGGCATTTATTTTTACAAACTTGAAGCGGGCAGCTTTACAGATACAAAGAAGTTTTTATTGTTGAAGTAGTCTCTTCACATATCATTATACTATAAGGGGTTCTGCAAAATCACATTTACATTATTTTGTTGTAATTTAACATGTCTTACTGGAATTTTTCAGTAAATTTCTTTCTAAAATCATGTAACCGGAGTTATTAATAAATACAGGTATTTGACAAATGAAAATTTTTACTACTCTACTTATTTTATTTTATTCTGTTTCAGCTTTTGCACAATTTGATCAGTTCCCGCGTCCCGGGCAGGGGCAGCTTGAAGGTGGATTCGGATTAAATTATATAGACGGTGATCTTCATTACTCCTTCCATTTCCGGCCTGAATTATCATTCCTTAATTTTGGTGTCGGCCTGGACCTTTCCTTGGATTTTGATAAAGAAGGGAATTTGAGAAAAGAAAACTTTAATGAGCTTTCAGATTATTTCAGCATTATAAGATATGTAAGATATGGTTTAAAAAATGATCCCTTGTATATAAGACTTGGTGCAATTGACTGGTACACACTTGGGCACGGTACAATAATGTACCGGTATAATAATAATCCAGGCTTTGATAACCGGAATAATGGCCTGGTAGTGGATATTGATTTTGGCCAGTTTGGTTTTGAATCAATATATGGCAGGTTTGGCGAAGCCGGAGTTGTTGGTGTACGAGGTTTTGTAAAACCGCTGCAGTTTACAGAAGCGGCTTCAATACCCGTCATAGGAAATCTTGAAGTGGGTGCCTCCTTTACCGGTGATTACCATGAAAATGCCGGAGTAACTAATGGGTATATTAACCCGGAAAATAATTTTGAACCCTTGAGAGATGAGGGGAGTATTAATATTATTGGACTGGATATAGGTCTGCCGGTTATTAGTACAAGTATGTTTAATGTAGAACTGTATTATGATATAAATAAAATAATTAATTTCGGAGCCGGTTCTGCTGCCGGTATTATGGTGAACTTTGGCGGGCTTGGTCTGGTAACTGCATCAGCTAAACTTGAAAGAAGATTTAACGGAGATAACTATATTCCTTCATATTTTAATTCCCTATATGAAATACAGAGATTCAGGATAGATACCGCTTCCGGTATTGTATCCAGCAAAGCTCACCAGTTGGAAGCAGCAACTGACAACAGTAACGGTTACTATGGTGAACTTGGTGTTAATGTACTCGGTCTTTTTGATATTATCGGCAGCTACCAGAGGCTTGATAAAGATCCGGAGAGCGGGATATTGTTTTTGAGTACTGAGATAAATCCTGAAGATGGGTCTTTTCTTGCACGGGCGGGTTACAGCAAAAGTAATATAAAAGATGAAAAAGACCTGTTCACTCTTGATGACCGCTCATACCTTTTTACTGAACTTGGTTATAAGCCAATGCCTTACCTGCTCGTCTCAATGGTTTATAGCTGGACTTTTACTCCGGTAAGAGGGGCTAACGATGATGTAATATCTTATGAACCTCAGAGAAGGATTGAACCAAGAATATCTTTTATTTTTCCTTTTGATTTTGGAGGGAATTGATTGCCGAATTATG
>JAWOJF010000182.1:0-3891 GCA_046481785.1 Ignavibacteriaceae bacterium
ACTTGAACTTGAATAAAATTAAACAATGTTCTATATTTAAGGCTCATTTTTAATGAGTTTCAAAAATGCTGGCGTAGCTCAGCTGGTAGAGCAGCTGATTTGTAATCAGCAGGTCGCGGGTTCGAGTCCCATCGCCAGCTCTAAATAAAAAGCGGAATTTATACTTCCGCTTTTTTTATTTTAAATTATGAAATAAGATAGTCTGGTATGAAATGTTTGACTAATCAGGAACTATATCCTCTTCCCTGTTTAAAGCATAACGCCTCTCTGAATAGAGCTTTCCTATCACTGCTCCTATAATAAAAACAACTGAGGAATAATAAATCCAGAAGGCAACCACAACAATTAAAGCATATGCGCCGTATATCCTGCCAAGAGTACCGAAATTATATATATAATAACCAAAAGCCTGTTTTGCTGCTTCCCATAAAAGCGCTGCCCATAGTGCACTTATTATTGTAGCCCTTTTAGGTATTTTTTTTACCGGCACAGTAAAATAAAGTATTACAAAAAGGAAAAAGATAAGAAAAAAGGAAAGCGTGGAAAAAAGAATATGCTCAAAAATTGCCGAACGAAAAATTGCAAGACTGTCAAACTGGTAAGCAGCATTCCTGAAAACATCAATCAGGGGCATAAAAATGGTTGTTACAAAGAAAATAAGTATAACCATAAGGATTAGAGCAAAATCTTTTAACTTGCCGAGCAAAAAATGAATATCTGTTTCAAGCCCGAAAACTGTATTAAGAATAGTACGCATACTGCTGAACAGACCGCTTGCAGCAAAAAGCAGACCTAAAGCGCCCACTATACCGGCAATGGTTTTGTATTCTATAACTTCATTAATTCTTGAGAATATTATTTTTTTAACAAATTCAGAATACTGGTAATATGGAATTATAGCATCAATAAGGTTAGTGATCTGATATTGCATATCAGTCGAGTCAAGGAGGCTTCCAAGAACTGAAAAAATTATTAATACAAATGGAACTATACAGACAAAAAGAGAAAATGCAAGTCCGCCCCCCAGTAAAAAAACATGATGTTCGTCTATTCTGGTGTAAAGCCCCCCAAAATAATGAACGGAAAAATCTTTTATCTTGTCCCAGGAGGTAATTCTTGCGGAATATGATCTTATCAATTTCAAAAAAGAATGTAACACCTTTTGTAAAGACTTATATACCTGATATGTTTTTTCTTTTCCTTTCTTATCCATTCATAATTCTGGAAATTGTATTATAATATCTGTCTGCCAGTTCTTCAACCGGAAAGCTGTATTTTTTATTAACTATAACTTTCTTTCCCCCCGTGCTTCCGAGGAATGTAAAGGACTGATTCTTATCCTTCAGTATCTTTTCAAACTTATCCCTGTTGCCGGAAGAAACTGAAACAATTATTCTTGACTGTGACTCGGAAAAAAATGAGAAATCTTCTCTTGTTTGTACAGGAATATCAACTTCTGCCCCAAGTAAATTTTCTTCATCCATAATGCAGCACTCTGCAAGGGCACAAACAATGCCCCCTTCGGAAATATCATGAGCAGAATTAATTATTTTATTTTTTATTAATTCAAGGATTGAATCATGAAGTTTCTTTTCAACATCCAGATTAATTTTGGGAGCCTCGCCCGCTACTTTATTATGTATCAGTTTCAAAAATTCACTGCCGCCAAGTTCCTCATAATCCTCACCAAGAACATAAATAATATCCCCCTCATTCTTAAAATAAGAGGTTGTTATATCCTCAAGGTTTTCTATTAACCCTACCATACCGATAGTAGGGGTAGGATAAACGGCTGTGTTCGGTGCTTCATTGTAAAAACTAACATTGCCGCCGGTAACCGGGGTATCAAAAAATCTGCATGCTTCCCCCATTCCTTCTATAGCTTTGGTAAACTGCCAGTAAACTTCAGGCTTATAAGGATTGCCGAAATTAAGACAATTGGTAATGCCAAGAGGAATTCCGCCTGAACAGACGATATTTCTGGCTGACTCTGCAACGGCTATTTTTGTTCCCTCTTTAGGATTAAGATAAACATAACGCGAGTTACAGTCTGTTTTAACAGCAAGAGCCTTATTAGTATCTTTAATATAAACTACCGCAGCATCACAGCCCGGGCCGACAATTGTATTTGTTCTAACTATTGAATCATACTGCTGATAAACCCACTTCTTGGAAGCTATATTTGGTGAGGAGAAAACTTTTTCAAAGGCTTCCTTAATATTTTTAATTTCAGGTAAAGATTTGAAATCAAACTTTCTCGTTTCCTTTAAATATTCAGGTTCTTTTGTTTCTCTTTTATATACCGGGGCTCCGCCGCCAAGCACCAGTTCATATGCCGGAAGAACAGCTTTTTCCTCTCCCCCGTAATGTATATGGAGCAGGCCGTCATCGGTTACATCACCCACTATTTCACAGTGCAGATCCCATTTTTCAAATACTGCTTTTACTTTTTCTTCAAATCCTTTTTTTACAACACATAACATTCTTTCCTGGCTTTCGGAAAGCATAATTTCATAGGCAGTCATTCCTTCTTCGCGCAGGGGAACTTTATCAAGATTCACATTCATACCGGATTCGCCCTTAGCGCTCATTTCACTTGTGGAGCAGGATATTCCCGCAGCGCCCATATCCTGTATGCCAACAAGCCAGCCGTTGCGAATAATCTCGAGTGATGCTTCAAGCAGAAGCTTTTCGGTAAAAGGATCACCTACCTGAACGGAAGGACGTTTTGCTTCGGATTTCTCAGATATTTCTTCCGATGCAAAAGTAGCGCCATGTATTCCATCCCTGCCGGTAGATGAACCGACAATCATTACTGCATTTCCTTTTCCTTTTGCAGTTGCACTGGCTACATCTTCTTTCTTAACAATTCCCACAGCCATTGCATTAACAAGCGGATTCTCCTGGTATGATTCATCAAAGTAGACTTCACCGGCTACCGTTGGAACACCAAAACTATTGCCGTAATCTCCAATACCTTTAACTACTCCTTCAAAAAGAAATCTTGTGCGGGCATCGGTTAATGAACCAAACCTGAGTGAATTAAGTGACGCAATTGGTCTGGCACCCATTGTAAAAATATCTCTCATAATTCCGCCCACACCGGTGGCCGCTCCCTGGTATGGCTCAACTGCTGAAGGATGGTTATGACTTTCAATTTTAAAGGCAACACCGTAACCATCGCCTATGTCAATTAGTCCGGCATTTTCTTCACCGGCTCCAACAAGCAGTTTGCCGCCGCTCCGGGGGAGTGTTTTTAACAGGGCAATTGAATTTTTATAACTGCAGTGTTCACTCCACATTACACTGAAAATTCCTAGTTCAGTAAATGAAGGTGTTCTTCCTAATATTGTTTCTATTTTTTCAAATTCTTCTTCGGTAAGTCCATGTTCAAGGGCAAGCTCTAAGGTTACTTTTGGTTCCTGCATTTCCTGAATTTCTCTCTATTATTTATGAAATGAGACATTAGATATTTTTTTGATATAATTACTTTTTTAAAGGAAATCCTTCCCCGGATAATTTATTTCTAACAAAAGATAATACTTTATCGGCCAGCTTTAATGCCTGCGTTGCATCCGCTTTCTTCAATTTTCTATACTCACCGGGATATCTCATAGCTATAGCAAAACCGGTAAGTTTTTCAGCATCTCTTAAATGTTCGAATGAAGAGTCTTTCTCTCCACATAAATCAAGTAGTGTTGTAATATTATGAGTATATGGAAAATCAACATTCTTAAACAAAAGATATGCTTTTAAATATTTTTCAGCACATTGTTGTGAATGAAAAGCTATCAGCCTATAAGGCACATTAGAAGACATTGACAAGCCATGTTTTGCAAATTGCAGGTCTTCATTACCAATTTCAATCCATTGGGTTATTGTGGATTGAAA
>JAWOJF010000215.1:0-4668 GCA_046481785.1 Ignavibacteriaceae bacterium
TATCCTCTTGTCAGTCTTAGCCCACTTACCTAAAACAAACATGCCAAAGTGCCAGTAGCTCTCACGCGGCTCTAGCAGGTATTTATCAAGTATAACAAAATATGGTATACCCCCAGCCAGGATAATAAGAGCAATGTATTTAGCAAAGACCCAGTAGTTATCAAAAAACGGGTCTGTCCGGTAAACCGGGAAAGCCCAATAAATAAGGGCAACAAATCCTATTGTGGCATATAAACCAATAATTTTAACTGCAACTCTGCCAATATCAATTTTATTTTTAATTTCAAAACTAAGCCCTGTTGATGGACGCCTGTACGGTTTTAGAAAAATATATTCAAGAATAATTATTGGAAGTGCAAGCGCAATCATTGTAACCACTGCTGCTTCCAGTCCGGTTAAGCTGCTGTCCTTAACCAAAACAAGACTATATATAAAAACAATTACAGCAATCCAGTTAATTGCCATGGAGGTAGGAGATTTAGGAAGAATTCCTGTATTCTTAAAATTCTTTTTCGGCATACCCGGCTCCGATAATCGTTTATGAGATGTACTGATATTAAATTCTTAAGAAATTATATAAGTATCTATAGAGACGGAATCGTATCGCCTAAATTAATACGGCAAGCAACATTATTTACCCTTCTATATCTATCACTTTCCACCATAACTCTCTCCCCTTCCTTGCTCCAAAGGCAAGTTTTTTACCGTCAGAACTTACATGAAGATATGGTGTACCTGAATACTCACTACCAAAAGATAACAGACTGGTACCTAAGTGATCTAAACCATCAAGTGTCAAACTTCCTTCAGATGGATGAATCCGAAAGACAATCCCAAGTCCATTATTAACAACTGCTCCCCCTATGAGGTCATATTCTTCACTGATTTTGTCATTTACTGCCACACAATATCCTTTATCAGTAAGGCAGATATATGCCGTCTTATCCATGCTTGTACTGAAAACAATAACATTTTCCCTGGTAACTTTTATACTATATTTATCTATTGGAATTTCTTTTGGAATTATTCCATAAAGGGCGCTGTATTTTTCTTCATTAACAATCATAAACCATTTGTCACCTTCTTTAACACCATAGGCAACCCGTTTACCATCGGGGCTAAAATTAGGAATACTGATATCATCATATCCTTCACTCTTTTTACCATCAATAACCATATGCCTTTTATTCCCTTCCTTTGCCCAATAACCTAACCTTTTGCTGTCCGGGCTAAAGATAGGAACACCAATCGGTATATTCGGCATTCCCGGCCTCATCCTGCTTAGTATAAACGATGCAGGATCACTATCATCATTATATCCTTCACTCCTTTTGTTATCAACAACCACAAACCACTTATTATCTTCCTTTGCAAAATAAGCAACTCTTTTACTATTAGGACTATAGTGAGGATTCCAAACTCCGTCATATTTTTCACTCTTTTTGTCATCAATAACTACAACAGAACTATCTCCTTCTCTTGCACCATAAGCTAACCGTTTACCATCAGGGCTGAAAACAGGTATCCCCACCGCATCATACTTTTCACTCTTTTTCTCATCAATAACCATTAACCATTTTTCTTCCTCCCTTGCACTATAAACAACTCTTTTACTGTCTGAACTAAAACGGGGTTCAGTAACCCACTCATACTTATCCCCCGGTTTGCCATCAATAATAATAAGCGATTTTTTCTCGTCCTCTAAATTCCCGCGATATGCAAACCTTTTACTATCAGGGCTAAAAGAAAGAGCTTCAACTTTATCATATTTTTCACTCTTTATATTATCAATAACTACAAACCACTTATTACCTTCCTTTGCAGCGTAAGAAATTTTTTTACCATCAGGACTGAAAAGCGGGTAATCAATATCATCATACTTCTCTGATATTATATCGCCTGTAACCATAAACCACATACTGTCTGCTTTTGCCTTATATGCTAACATACTGCCGTCAGGGCTAAACTGCGGAGGCCCAACATCATCATACTCAGGGCCTGTTGAATCGTTTACAACTATTGCTAATTTGTTTCCTTTTTTAAGAATGTATGCAACACTTCTGCCGTCAGGGCTAAAGACGTGTTTGTTAAGTTCTTCTTCTTTAATATCCGGGGGTAAAACAGCAAGAAGTTTTTCTTCAAAACTTATTTTGTAATCTCCATTTTTAGCTTCGGGTACTTTCTCCTTTTGTTGAATATATATATATAAACCGAGGCCGAATAATGCTATGACTATAAATGCAGCAAAATATTTTATGCCATTCATGTTTTTTCTTTTTTTTTGTTATAAAAAACTTCCACTTCTGTCAAACACCGGCAATATTATAAAATTAATTGAATTATAAAATTAAAAGCGAACCGGCTGATTAACCGGTTCGCCTTATTGATCCACACTAACGAACTAAATTTACTTCATCAGGATCATCTTCTTTGTAAATGACTGCCCGTTTGTTTGAAGTGTATAGAAATAAACACCGCTTGGAACATTTTCAGCATCAAATACTGCAGTGTGAGTGCCTGCTGACTGATTCCCTTCTATCAGGGTTTTTACTTCTCTGCCTACCAGATCATAAATAGCAAGTCTTACAAATGCATTCTCAGCAAGTGAATAATCAATATTTGTAAGAGGGTTGAATGGATTCGGATAATTCTGCTTAAGTGAATACTCCGTGGGGAGTGCGGCAATTTCTTCTAAATCATCAGCACCCTCCTTACTTACATTGCCGTAACCGATAGCTCCGTTGCAATGCATCCACTCACTATTGGATCCTCCGCAAGAACCATTTTGCCATACACCGGTATTATAGCTTTGGTTTTCGGACTGCCTTGTTGATCCGTTAACCTGGATATAATCAACCTGAACATCACGGCCGCTTGCATCATTCGTAAATGCTACAGTAATACCGCCTGTTAATGAAGTTGTAGCAGTACGGCTCTGCATGCTTGTTGTTAGGGTCCATGTTTGAACATTCTGATTATTTACACGTAAGGTAATGCTTTCCTGTCCGCTTGTTCCGCGAGCCCTTACAACTATTGTGCTGGAACCGCCGCTGCTGCTGCCGCTTGAACTTCCGCTGCTGCTGCCGCTGCTGCTTCCGGTGCCAACAGTTGCACTGGCATTACCGCTGCTGTTCCATCCTTCTATGGCAACTACCTGGTAATTCTGGCTGCCTACTGATGCTCCTATACTTTGCCATCCGCTAACGTGCTGGCCAAAGTTTACACTTGAAGCATTACCAACTGCATTGTACTGCATAAAGGGACCATTGCCCTGAATGTTCGGCCCGTTCCTGTTTTCTCTGTATAAAGTATATGTAGTACCATCAGCAGAATATGTACCTACCCTGGAACCACCGCTGTGATTCCCGATATAATACTCTACCAATGGGTTTGTCATCCACCCATATACACCAATATATTGCGCACTGCCGGAACGAGAGTAGGTAATAGTTCTTGATGTTGAACCGGTGCTCCAGCCTTTACCGCAAACAAAATTCCCGACATTGCTCCATGAAACACTGAAATTGCCGCCGGATCCCAAAGTCATACTTACTGACCCCGGGCTGTCTTTCCAGAATGTGTACCAGTAGCCGTTATTAGTACCGGTTTGATTTGAGGTTATCGTTTGTGCTGTTGCACTAAAAGAAGCTGCAAAGCACATTAAAGTTGCTGCAACTAAAATTGCTTTTAGTTTAGTAGAGAATAAATTGTTCACTTAAATCCTCCTGTTTTCTTTAATTTTGAAATTTTATTATTTGAAAAGAACTTATTAAAGAACAGAAGCTTTAGGTGGACCCTGGGAAGATAGATGTAGAGTGGTGCAAAAAGGAAGAATAGTCCAGAAAAGAAAGTGACTCTTTTTCATAGAACTGCTCCTAAGTTATATATAGTACATTACTGCCTCCGCAGATACGTGGTGTGATAAGCCGGGCGGCGGACACATTCAAATAGCTGCTTTTAATTATCCCCTTAACTTCCCCTAACGTGTGAAATGTATCTTGTAAAACCATAACGGTTTTACCTTTTTTGAACCGGTTCAAATGCAACATAAAGAACGAAGAATTTAAAAACTATGACTGATTTCACCTTCGGCAATAATTTTTTGATGTGAACTATTAAAGTTTTAAAGTCGGTTCTTTTCAATCTTCGGATGATTCATAATGATACCATGATGGAAGAATATAAATTTATTTGAGGGATTATGCGGGAGTAAATGTCTGAACCGGGATTAAACGGATTGTAGGATTAACAGGATAGAAAAATAAATTTTGTCAGATTACAATTCAAATTATTTTAAATCCGATTTCTTTTAGATAGTCAAAAGTAGGACTGTAAAAATCTGGGTTACGTGTGTGATCACCCATATCACCTGGTGGAATAACTATTACCATTCCTTGACGTGCACGTGTTAAAAGGACGCGGTAAGCATTCTTTAAATATTTTTTTCGCTCCTCCTTTTTAGGATTCTTAGATATAAATGAAGGTTCTAATTTTTATATAATTATACTATTTTTGTTTGTATTCTGTATAAGCAGAATACTGTTTTTCATATCAAACTTAAATAGTTCATATCTATAACACAACAAGAAATACCATTGATTCAATTTGTAATCCATATCTGTCCAAAATAATAATATGTTTCGTTCCTACGGAACTTGCAAATATTTG
>JAWOJF010000218.1:0-10625 GCA_046481785.1 Ignavibacteriaceae bacterium
GTTTAAAACCTATTTTTGAAAAGTTTAATGGTGAAGTGAGTTACGATGAGCTGCACATACTTAGATTGATTTTTAATGTTGAGCAGATGGAGAAGATGAGGAAGTAAGGGCAGAGTTCAAGTTCAAGTTCAAGTTCAAGTTCAAGTTCAAGTTCAAGTTCAAGAGCAAGTGTAAGAGCAAGTAAACATAAAGTCAGAAAAAAAGGAACCCATATCTAAGTGAATCTTAGTGTCCTTAGTGCCTCAGTGGTAATTAAAGAGATAAAGAGATTTTTATTGCGGTATCTACCTGATTCATTCTGCTTTTATCCAAAGAACTGTACTTTTGGACTAATCTTTCTTTATCTACTGTTCTTATTTGTCCGCAATCAATATAACTTTCTTCTTTTAAACCGCCTTCCCCTTTTTCAAGATGAACCATGATTGGAAGAGGCCTTGTTATTTCTTTAACTGTTGAAATTGGTGCAATAATTGTTACAGGACTAAATTTATTTCCAATATTGTTTTGTATTATTACAGCCGGCCGCGCCTTAGCTATTTCTTTTCCATAAACAGGATCGAGATTTACCAGATAAATATCACCTCTTAAAAGAGGTTCAATTATTCCTGTTCTATTCTTTATCAGCATGTTTCCAGTTTTCCTGAGATTTTACATAATAGTTATAATTAGCTTTATAACCGGCTTCAAGCTCAGCTTCAATTTTTTGTTTTTCAATCTGTTCAACATAATTTTCCAGTGCCTTCCTGGCAATCTCACTTACAGACTGATTATTCTGTTTAGAAATTTTACTTATTTTATTTGATAATTCTTTGTGTACAAAAAAGCTAAACCGCTCTTTATTTTTTGTCGCCTTTAAATCAGACATTTCACCCTCGATTAATGCACATAAATATGTGTATAATATTGTGTAAAAACAAGTGTATGAATTAGCCCTGGAAAGCAAAACGTGTAGGCGTAGTAAATTATATTGAACAATAAGGTAAAAGTATATGGGAAGGAATTTAGCGCAGAAGCATTCCTTCTTATCCTTGCTTTGGAACCTGCCAATGGCAGGGAACTTGCTCTTGAACTTGAACTTACTCTTACTCTTGCTCTTGCTCATTGTCTTTAAAGCTTATCTTATAAGCCTTATCATCTCCTGTACAGCTTCCTTAATCCCGACAAAAACTGCGCGGGCAATTACTGCCTGCCCAATACTTACTTCATCAATATCAGTCAGCTCACGGAAAATTTTTATATTCTGATAATTAAGACCATGACCGGCATTTACTCCAAGTCCAAGTTTTTTAGCATGTTTGGCGCCGAGCCTTACTCTTTCAAGTTCATCAAACTGTTCTTCTTCAGAAAGAGCATTTGCATAAACACCGGTATGAATTTCAATATAATCTGAATTTATTTCAGCAGCCGCATCTATCTGTTCTATCTCGGGTTCAATAAAAAGAGAGACTTCTATCTCATATTCGTGCAGTTCATTTATTGTATCTTTTAATAATGATACATTATCAATCACACTTATCCCGCTTTCAGTAGTAAGTTCCATTCTTTTTTCGGGAACAATTGTGGCAAGTTCAGGGCCTACATCGCAGGCAATTTTTATTATTTCCTCAGTAGCTGCCATTTCAAGATCAAGTTTTGTTGAGATAAGCTCTCTCAACAATCTTAAATCTCTTTCATTTATATGGCGCCTGTCCTCCCTCAGATGCACTACAATACCATCAGCGCCTGCCTGCTCTGCAAGCAATGCTGCGGTTACGGGATCAGGCTGCATTTCCCCTCTTGCATTTCTTAATACTGCAATATGATCTACATTTAATGCAAATCTCATATAACTCCTCTAGAAAAAATTATCGAATTATCGAACCTGTCTGCCGACAGGCAGGTTCGTCAATTCGTCAATTCGCGAATTATGTTTATGAACGAACTTATTCCGGTTCCGTAATCCTCTGCTTTAAATCTTAGGGTTGAAATTAAATCAATTACAAATATAACACCTGCATGGGCAATGATGCCATAAAAAATTGATCCGGTTCTTAAAGCTAAAGCCCCCAGAACTATACCGGCAATAATGGCACCAAATGTTTCAGGAACAGGTTTACCATTATGCAGAATTACAAAAGGAATCAATTGAATTAACACTGCATAATACCCAAATTTTTCCTTTAAGCCAAAGAGCATAAACCCGCGCCAGATAAATTCCCAGGCAAACATATAAATGAATAACCCTATCTCAAATGTAACAAAAACCCGCCATGATTGTTTAGCCGAATACAACAACGGATATGTTTCCGAAAACTCCGGTGATGAAGAAGCAAACCATATAACCGGGAGCATAATAAATAGTATCAGCAGGGAAAATGTTAGTCCCGCTTTATTATCACCTAAAGTAATCCCATAGTCTCTGATTTTTTCTTTAAATAAAATTTTAATTATCAGAACGGGTAATATAAAAAGCGTTATAAAATCAGTGGCAAACCAGTAAAGATATTCCCAAAGAAAAACATCAGAATTGGACTGAAGCGCCTCAAAAAAATATATTCTGAAAAATCTTCTTGAAGTAAAATACCAGGAAATTGTCTGGAGAATACAAACCGCGAGAAATATAAAAATGACTTTTTTATCCAAAGATTTTACCTTAGACCAGAAAATCCTTAGCTCTTCAATTATAAATGTGCTGTAACGCATAAAGATGAGTTTTTTGACTCTAAAATATGCATTTTCAACATAAAACCGAGAATTTTTAATCTTGACAAAACTTTTTATCTGCCGTATATTAGCACTCATCATTTTAGAGTGCTAATAAAAACATCCCTAAATTTTAATAATAATTGGAGGTATACTATGGCTAAATTAAACTTAAAACCCTTAGCTGATAGAGTAATTGTAAAACCAGCCGAGGCTGAAGAAACAACAAAAGGTGGAATTATCCTTCCTGATATAGCAAAAGAAAAACCAATTGAAGGAACAATTGTAGCTATTGGGCCGGGTAAAGTAGGTGAAGACGGCAAAACTGTTAAGCCGGAAGTAAAAGTTGGCGATAAGGTTCTTTACGGCAAATACAGCGGAACAGAAGTTACAGTTGAAGGCGAAGAATATTTAATTATGCGCGAAAGCGACATTTTTGCTATAGTTGGTTAATCTTAAGCTCAAACATTTTTGAAAAAATTTTTTAATTATTAATGGAGGATATAATATGTCAAAATTAATCGAATTTGACAGCGATGCACGTACTAAATTAAAAAGAGGCGTTGATAAGTTAGCAAACGCTGTAAAAGTTACATTAGGACCCAAAGGACGTAACGTAATTCTTGAAAAGAAATTCGATGCTCCTACAGTTACAAAAGACGGTGTTTCAGTTGCAAAAGAAATTGATCTTGAAGACCCGATTGAAAACATGGGTGCACAGATGGTGCGCGAGGTTGCTTCTAAAACAAGTGATGTTGCCGGTGACGGTACAACTACAGCTACTGTTTTAGCTCAGGCAATTTACAGAGAAGGATTAAAGAATGTTACTGCAGGCGCTAACCCAATGGATCTTAAAAGAGGTATTGACCTTGCTGTAACTAAAGTTATTGAGCATTTAAAATCAATCAGCAAAGATGTAGAGGGTAGAAATGAAATTGCACAGGTTGGTTCAATCTCTGCTAATAACGATAAATCAATCGGCGATTTAATTGCTGATGCAATGGAGAAAGTCGGTAAAGACGGTGTTATAACCGTTGAAGAAGCAAAGGGTACAGAAACCGGTCTTGATGTTGTTGAAGGTATGCAGTTTGACCGCGGTTATCTTTCACCTTACTTTGTAACCAATACCGAAACAATGGAAACTGAACTTGAAGATCCACTCATCTTAATCCATGACAAAAAAATCTCTTCAATGAAAGACCTGCTCCCGATACTTGAAAAAGTAGCTCAGCAGGGGCGTTCAATGCTTATTATAGCCGAAGATCTTGAGGGCGAAGCTCTTGCAACATTAGTTGTTAACAAGATACGCGGAACTTTAAGAATTGCCGCTGTAAAAGCTCCCGGTTTTGGTGACAGAAGAAAAGCTATGCTTGAAGATATAGCGGTTCTTACAGGCGGTACTGTTATCTCTGAAGAAAGAGGATTTAAATTAGAGAACGCAACTGTTTCTTACCTCGGTACAGCAAAAAAAGTTGTTATTGATAAAGACAATACAACAATTGTTGAAGGCGCCGGAAAAACAGATGAGATCAAGAAAAAAATTAATGAAATTAAAGCTCAGATTGAAAAAACAACATCAGATTACGACAGGGAAAAATTACAGGAAAGACTTGCAAAACTTTCTGGTGGTGTTGCAGTATTAAAAATCGGTGCATCAACTGAAGTTGAAATGAAAGAGAAAAAAGCACGCGTTGAAGATGCTTTACACGCTACCCGTGCTGCAGTAGAAGAAGGTATAGTTCCCGGCGGCGGTGTTGCTTTCGTTAGAGCTATTAAAGTTCTTGATAAAGTAGAAGGCGAAAATCCCGACCAGACAATCGGTGTTAAGATAATTCAGAAAGCGCTCGAAGAGCCGTTAAGACAGATTGTTAATAATGCAGGTATCGATGGTTCAGTTGTTCTTCAGAAAGTAAGAGAAGGAAAAGATGATTACGGATTTAATGCTGCATCAGAGGTTTATGAAAACCTTATCAAATCCGGAGTTATTGATCCTACTAAAGTTACAAGAACAGCATTAGAAAATGCTGCTTCAGTAGCTGCACTCTTAATTACAACCGAAGCAGTTGTATATGAGAAGAAAGAAAAAGAACAGTCTATGCCTCAGATGCCGGGCGGCGGCATGGGTGACATGGGCGGAATGTATTAAGAAAAAAAACATTCCAGGCCTTCTCTAAGGAAGGACTAAAAAACTTAAAGGCGGGAAATTTTTCCCGCCTTTTTTATTTTAATCTAAAATTATGTTGAACTATAAAAATTCGGCTAATATATCCTACTCCTTCCCTTTGAGAAGGTTGGGATTGGCTGGCTGAAGTAAATCCCACAGATTACCATATAAATCTTTAAATACTGCTACAGTACCGTATTCCTCTTCCTTTGGGGGACGGACGAAAGTAATTCCTTTATCCAGCATTTTATTATAATCACACCAAAAATCATCAGTATATAAAAACAGGAAAACACGCCCCCCTGTCTGGTCTCCAACCCGCGTAAGCTGGTAATCATCGGCAGCTTTTGCAAGCAGCAGGCAGCATTCATTTGCTCCCGGAGGCGCTACTAAAACCCAACGTTTTGTTTTACTAAGCTCAGTATCTTCAATTAATCTGAAGTCAAGCTTTTCTGTATAAAACTTAATGGCTTCATCATAATCTTTTACAACCAGGGCAACATGGGCAATTTTTTGTTTCATATACTTTGATATTTATTTAATACTAAAATAACTTTTTATAAAAAAGAAAACACCCTCATACCCCCCAATTAGTGGAGAGAAAATTTATTCCATTTCCCGGTTTCTCCGGTGATTATTAATTAAGATTTTGATTGGCAATTAACCTAAGAATTTTATTTATATTTACCCTGTATCTCCCGGTTATCTCAAAAGTATTATGAATAAAATTATTTACAGGAACATCAGGGTTAACAGGAGCATAAATAAACCTGAATGAAAATTTTATCCTTCATACAAATAACTCGTCCACTAAACGTTTTTATTACGTTTATTTCGGCTATTGTTGCAATCCTTATATCAAAAGAAACTGATATTCCAGGAATGGTTTATTTATTAGCTGCTATTTCTGCAGCAATAACGGCTGCCGGAGGAAATATAATAAATGATTATTATGACATTGAAACGGATAAAATAAACAAACCAAACCGTCCCCTTGTAACAGGCAGTATTTCTAAAAGTTCGGCAATTAAACTATATATATCTCTAAACCTGGCTGCATTAATTCCGGCATTATTTATTAACATGCCTTCATTTATTATTGTTATTGGGGCCCAGTTTCTGTTGTTCTATTATTCATACAGACTTAAAAGAGTACCTGCTGCCGGCAATATAGTTATCGCTTTATTAACAGGACTTGTTTTTATTTATGGCGGGGCTGTATCAGGCAGTATAACCAATTCTGTTATTCCATCAATTTTTGCTTTTCTTATTAATTTAGTGCGTGAGCTGGTTAAAGACATTGAAGATATAGAGGGTGATTCTTCTGCGTGTATAAACACCCTGCCAATAACAAAAGGAATAAATTTTTGCAAGTGGATAATTTTTTCGATCACTCTTTTACTTATTTTGCTTACATTTCATCCGTTCATTTTTAATTATTACAAAATTGAGTTCTTTATAATTGTAATGGCTGTTGTTAATCCTTTCCTTATTTTTTTCTTAAAATCTTTTTTTGAAAACCAGTCGTTACAAAATTTAAGCAGGTTAAGTAACATTTTAAAATTAAATATGCTTATCGGACTCATAGCAATATACATGGGCAAATGAAAGACTTTGATAATTCCTATTTAACAAGAAAGATTAAATTAATTGCTGGCACTGATGAAGCAGGCAGAGGCCCGCTGGCAGGCCCGGTTGTTGCCGCTTCTGTTATTTTTAAGCCCAATGTTTATATTGAAGGGGTAAATGACTCCAAGCAGTTAACAGAAGCAGAAAGAGAAGAACTGTTTCCGCAGATTCTTGATAACGCTCTTGCTTATGCTGTATGTTCGGTATCGCATGGAGAAATTGACAGGATAAATATTCTTCAGGCATCACTACTTGCGCTTTTAACTTCAGTTAAGCGCCTTAAAGTACAGCCGAATTTAATTCTTGTTGACGGGAATAAAACTTTTAATTATTCTGTTCCATCAATACCGGTTATTAAGGGGGATTCCAAATCTTTTGCTATTGCTTCTGCTTCAATTATTGCCAAAGTAACACGTGATAGAATTATGAAAAGGCTCTGCCTCAAATTTCCCAATTATCTCTGGTCTAAAAACAAGGGCTATGCAACACATGAGCATATAGAGGCAATTAAAACATACGGTGCATGCTGTTTACACAGAAAAACTTTCTTAAGGAAAATTCTGTATGAAGGCTGTGAACCTCAGTTTGAATTTTCTAAAGAGCTAATACCCGAAATGGAACCGCCTGAAGAATGATTAACAAACGTCAGGAAGGTAATGAAGGGGAAGATTTAGCAGTAAAACTGCTGACTTCCAAAGGTTATGAAATAATTGAAAGAAATTATCACTTCGGCAACAAGGGCGAGATTGATATTATTGCTTTAGACCCTGAAACCGGCTACACCGTATTTGTTGAAGTTAAATTGAAAAAAAACCTGAATTTTGGTGAGCCCGAATATTCTATAACTAAAAAGAAAATTGGTCAGCTTAAACGAGTGGCTATGGGATATTTGTTCGAAAGGGAAATGAAGGAACTAAGCTGCCGGTTTGATGTAATTGCCATACTTATGATACCGAAACAGGATACAAAAATTGAGCATTATATAAATGCTTTTGATTAAGACTCCCCCGTTTCAATGTGATACCTTGTACTGTAGATATAAATTTTTGTTATTATCTTAATAATAATGAATATTTATAAAACTCCGATTGTATATAAAGGACCTGCTATAGTTTTTTTAAGCCTTATTTTTTGTTATTTTTTCGTAACGAATGATTCCGCACTAAATGGGAATTTAACTAACCAGGAAAATTATTTAATTGGAAACAGTTGAGCAAGAAAATATTCCGCAATCTGAGTTTTCAAAAAAATTAACGCATTTTTTCGAACTTGTTGCCGGTTTAAGTGTTTTTTCACTCAGGTTTTTTAAAGAAGTGTTTACCCGCCCTTACGAGGTAGCTGAAATAAGAAAACACATGGTTGAACTTGGAGTAAAAACACTGCCGATTGTAAGCGTAACAGGATTTATTATCGGGCTTGTTCTTGCAATGCAAAGCCAGCCTGTTATGATGCGTTTTGGTGCAGAATCTTTTTTACCGGGAATGGTTGCGCTTTCTGTAGTAAGAGAATTAGGCCCGGTATTAACAGCATTAATATTTGCAGGAAGAGTAAGTTCAGGTATTGGTGCAGAACTTGGTTCTATGCGGGTTACCGAACAGATTGACGCAATGGAAGTTGGTGCTGTAAATCCTTATAAATATCTTGTAGTAACAAGAATATTAGCCTGTACTTTAATACTTCCTATACTTACCGTATATGTTGATTTCCTTGCTGTTATTGGCGGATTTATTGCTATTCTTTTATCAAGCGGAATAAGTTTTGAACTTTATACTGACGCTGTTATCAGATCGCTTGAGTTTACAGATTTTCTTCCAAGCACTGCCAAAACATTATTTTTTGGTTTTATAGTTGGTGCTGTTGGAGCCTATAAAGGTTTTAATGCAACAAACGGAACTGTTGGTGTGGGAGAGGCTTCTACAAGTTCTGTTGTTTTGTCTTCATTATTAATACTTCTTGTTGATATGGTTTTAGTAAAGGTTCATGTGTGGATATGGGCGATGTAATGGTTGACATAAAAAACTTATCCAAAGCATTCGGCAGTCATGTTGTACTGGATAATGTTTCTATAAGTGTGGAAAAAGGGGACAACTTTGTTGTTTTCGGCAGAAGCGGAACAGGCAAAAGTGTTTTGTTGAAATGTATAGTAAGGCTGCTTGAACCAGATGCAGGTGAAATTATTGTTGACGATATAAATATGCTTGGTCTTAAAGAAAAAGAATTAATTGAAGCAAGAAAGCAGATCGGCTTTCTATTTCAGAGCGGTGCTTTATATGACTCGATGACAGTAAAGGAAAATCTTGAATTTCCTTTAATAAGAAATTTTAAACTTTCTGAAAAACAAAGAGATGATAAAATAAGAGAAGTTCTGAAAAATGTGGGACTGGAAGCAGCAATAAATAAAATGCCTGCAGAGCTTTCGGGCGGAATGAAAAAGAGAATTGCCCTTGCAAGAACAATTATTTCAGAACCAAAATTAATTTTGTATGATGAGCCGACTACCGGCCTTGATCCTATTACAGTAAAAGAAATTAGTGAACTTATTGTTGAGCTGCAAAAAGATCTGAATATAACTTCTATTGTTGTAACACATGATATTATATGTGCTAAAATAGTTGCTAACCATGCGGTTGTAATTAATGAAGGAAAAATACTTTTCCAGGGTGATGTTAGTGAAATGGAAAAATCAGAGGATCGTTTCTTAAAAAAATTCTTCAGTATGGATGTAGAAAATCAGGCACAAAATTGATATAAGAGCAGGTCAGTTGATTGATACTGACTGCTAAAATAAGGAGAGTTATGGCTAAAAAAACTTCTGCAGTAAAATTAGGAGTTTTTATATTTATCGGAATTGCTATTCTTGTTCTGGGAATTTTTCTTATAGGAGACAAGGATGCATTATTCAGTTCCACTTTTAAAATAAAAGCATATTTTAAAGATATACAGGGGCTTAGGAGCGGTGCAACCGTTCGACTTAGCGGAATTGATGTAGGAAGTGTTGATAGAGTACGTATTGTAAATGATACATCCGGGCGTGTAGAGGTAACAATGAGTCTTGTTGAGGATATTAAAAGGTTTATACGCACTGATACCAGGGCTACAATTGAAACTGAAGGCCTTGTTGGAAATAAAGTTGTTGTTATCGAAATAGGAAGCAGTTCTGCCGATCCTGTGGGAGAAGGCGGTACCATTCAATCAAAAGAACCAATTGGATTTGCTGCGGTTATTGAAGAGACACAGGGAATTATGCAGTACACCAAAGAAATTACAAAAGATCTTTCAGAAATTGTAGCCAGGGTAAACAAAGGCGAGGGTTCTATTGGTAAGCTTCTTGTGGATGAAGAGCTTTATGCAAGCGCAACACAGCTTACAAGAAGAGCCGATCAAAGTCTTGCTGCAATTACTGATGAATTAAAAAACGTTACAGACCTTTTTAACCAGCTTGGAACCGGTGTTGAAAGAGTGGTATATAATATCGATTCGGTTATAACTGATATTGATACGATTATTGCAGGAATTAAACAAGGGAAAGGAGTTATGGGAGCCCTGCTTGTTGACGGAACAAGCCTTGATACTGTAATAACAAGTACCTTAAGAAATGTACAGTTGACAAGTGAAGATGCAAGACTTGCTGCATCACGTCTTGCAGAAAACATGGAAGCATTAAAACACAACTGGTTATTTAAAAGTTACTTTGAAGAACGGGGTTACTGGGATAAAGCAGAGTATGAGGATGCTATAGAATCAAAACTTATTAATCTTGATGATAAAATCAGAGAACTGGATAAAAGAATTGAACTTTTAAAAGGCTTACAGGATACTTCTAAGAAATAAAATAGAGGTGTTAACCCATATAATAGTAATGGATGAAACCCTGAATCTACGGATTAATACATAAAAAATTAGAATTTGAAAATCTTTATTACACGCGACATACCCGCCGGGGCTATTGAATTTTTGAAAAGTAAAAAGTTCAAAGTTTCTGTTTATAGACAAAATGTTCCTGTTACACGAAAAGACTTTATAAGGTTGGCAAAAGATGCCGATGGCATCATCCCTATGCTCTCTGAAAAAATTGATGCATCGGTTATTGACGAATTGAAAAAATGCAAGGTAATTGCAAACTATGCAGTGGGTTACAATAATATTGACG
>JAWOJF010000257.1:0-2697 GCA_046481785.1 Ignavibacteriaceae bacterium
TTATCATCTTTATCAAGGGGCTGTTTTTTAACAAACGATTTAATCCATCCGGTATCTACTAAATATCCACTGTGTTTAAAAGAAATTAACGCTGAGAGTAAACCTGGGGTTTTAATAAGCGAAAGTATAATGGAAAATTTTTCATTTAATGGAACGGACATATTTTAATCCATATTTAAAAAGATTTACTAAAAAGACTGCCTTTAACATCATCTTTAACTGAGAGGATGTTTTTTTACCAATTCCAATAGAAAAAGTTGCTATCGAATATGAAACAAGGGTAGCTACTGCTGAACCAGTAATTCCCCAAACCGGAATTAATAAAATATTCAGAATAACATTAACTAACATTCCGATAAAGGTACGGTAAAAAGATATCTTAGTATAATTCTCTGTAATAAGGTACTGGCTGCTTGCCACGCCAAGAAAAACAGCAACACCCGCCCATATATAAATTGTAAGCACAGGCGCTGCAGGAAGATATTCGCTGCCAAAAAGAATTTTAACAATAAGTTCTGAGAAGATAGTTACAGGTATTGCAATAGCTATTGCAATCCATGCAAGAAGATCATAAAATTTCTGAAGCCTGCTGTTGTATAGTTCCTCACTTGTTGTTTTTGCATTTACAATAGCCGGGAATAACGAATTGGCTATGGCTATTGGAATAAAATACCACGCTTCACACAACCTTACAGCCGCAGAATAATAACCCACATCCTCATTAGTCATCATGTTTTTTATTATTACCTGCCCTATTTTCATATAAACAGCAATTACAACTCCGGATAATATTAATGGCCAGGAATCCTTTAATAATATTCTGGCAAGATCTTTATTAAACTTCCAGTTAAAAACACTCAGGTTTTGCCGCTGATAAACTATAACAAAGCCAATTGAGACAAATAAAAATTCGAGTGAGGTAATAATTGCAAAATGAAGGAGAGGTGCCTTAACAAGAATAAGGAAAACTTTAATAGCTGAACTAAAGATTAAAGTAATAAGATAAACTGAAGAGGAATACTTTGCCTGCACCTTTGACTGGAAATAATACTCAATAACATAAAATGCCTGGAAAAAAGAAGATGCCGCAATAATAAAAATCAGTATAACAGTGTCATATGAGTCACCTGTTAGTTGTATTGCAAACAGCAGCAAAATAAATGAAAGAACCGCTCCGAAAACCCTAAGGTAAAAAACAGTTCCGAGCAGGTTATCTCTTTTTTCAGGCTGTTTTATCAATTCACGTGTTACAATGCTGTCCAGCCCCAGAGTAGAAATTGCAGCAAATAAACCAACGATACTGATGGCATAACTAAGAATACCAAATTCCCCTGCACCGAGATACCTGATAATATAAATTTGTACAAAGGCGGCAAGAATTAGCCTGAATACTTTCTCACCGAAAAGCCATGATGTATTAGCAAGATATTTCTTAAAGGTTGCTGAACCAAAATTAATTTTGGTATTACTTTTATCCTGCAATTTTAGTTTTTTCTTTCTTACGGTTTAAATAGATTCCAAAAACCAATCCGGCAATTACCAACGAGCTTAATACTAATGATATATTTTTAGAAATATAAAAACTATCCGGAGAATACACGAATTCAACATTATGTTTACCCGCCGGCACTATTAATCCCATAAATGCATGATTAGCTCTTACAATTTCAGTTTCCCTTCCATCAACAAAGGCTTTCCAGCCTGTGGGCAGATAAGTATTGCTGAAGAACAGAAAATTATTTCCTGTTGCGTTAACTTCTGCAATTAGTTTATCTTCAAGATAGTTTAAAATAGATACACTTGCAGTTGAATCAGGCCGGTCTGCATTTATTTCTTTATCATGTACAAAGGCAGCATCTTTAGGATCAAATGAGGATGCCTTAACCATATTTAAGAATTCAAGGTTATCCTTTTTTTCTACCCTGTTTACAAGATAAACTCTTGGCAGAGCTTCCGAATACTCATAAACAATTCCTGATTGAGTATTCTGAATTAGATTGAATCCCGGGAAATTAACAGGTTGTTCAGTAATAATATATTTAACATTGGCCATCCGCCACAGTGTAGGATTAGCAGGGCCAACAACATCTATATAATCCTGGTATGCCCTTGGTTTAATACCTGAATACCCGTAAAAATCTTCCACAAGAAAGGCTGAATGATAATTGGAATTCATGGTAAGTGAACCTAGTGTTCTATCCTGTTTTAAATTTAGAATACGGTGAGGATACTGATCCTGCCTTCCTTTAATTACATCAATATACTCAGGCGCTGTAAGTTCACTATCAGCCTGTGTCTCCTGGTATTTTGCACCCCGTACATCAATACGCCACAGATCAATAAGTGTTAGAAGTATAATTATAATAACAAGTATATCAGAAGAAACTTTACGGTTGATATATAAATGAGCCGACCAGAAAGTAACGGATAAGAAAAGAAAAGCCATTATTAGGTCAGTTGTAAACATTCCGGCTGCATATTCTGAAAGGGCCTTTATCTGCTGAGGCAATCCGGCATTAGCCCTTTCAGTAAACCATGATGTAATTGCATTATTTAGTAACAATGAAAGGACAAATATACCTGTAAAAACAAAGGCAGTGTTTTTAACAACCTTAATTATTTTCTGGTCAGGTTCTTTCCTCAGTGAAATAATTTTCATTAAACCCAGCCCGGCAAGAACCGGGAAAGTAAGCTGGT
>JAWOJF010000294.1:0-7691 GCA_046481785.1 Ignavibacteriaceae bacterium
GCAACCCGTTGTAACACTCATTGTAGCACGTGTGTAGCCCTAGGCGTAAGGGCCATGCGGACTTGACGTCATCCCCACCTTCCTCACTACTTGCGTAGGCAGTCCCATTAGAGTGCTCAGCATTACCTGATGGCAACTAATGGTAGGGGTTGCGCTCGTTGCGGGACTTAACCCAACACCTCACGGCACGAGCTGACGACAGCCATGCAGCACCTGTACAAGTGCCCCGAAGGGAAGGCTGCTTTCACAGCCGGTCACTTGCCTTTCAAGCCTAGGTAAGGTTCTTCGCGTTGCATCGAATTAAACCACATGCTCCACTGCTTGTGCGGGCCCCCGTCAATTCCTTTGAGTTTCAACCTTGCGATCGTACTCCCCAGGTGGAATACTTAATGCGTTAGCTGCGGCACTGAATCTTGCGATCCAACACCTAGTATTCATCGTTTACAGCGTGGACTACCAGGGTATCTAATCCTGTTTGCTACCCACGCTTTCGCGCCTGAGCGTCAGTAACGGACCAAGAGACCGCCTTCGCAACTGGTGTTCTTCCAGATATCTACGTATTTCACCACTACACCTGGAATTCCGTCTCTCTCTTCCGTACTCAAGATTGACAGTTTCAAAGGCAGTTCTGCAGTTAAGCTGCAGGATTTCACCTCTGACTTGTCAATCCGCCTGCGCGCCCTTTACACCCAGTAAATCCGGACAACGCTTGCCCCCTACGTATTACCGCGGCTGCTGGCACGTAGTTAGCCGGGGCTTTCTCTGAGGGTACAGTCAAATTCCGGTGCTACCGGAACCATTCTTCCCCTCTAACAGGAGTTTACAACCTTACGGCATTCATCCTCCACGCGGCGTTGCTGGGTCACCCTTGCGGGCATTGCCCAATATTCCTCACTGCTGCCTCCCGTAGGAGTCTGGACCGTGTCTCAGTTCCAGTGTGACTGATCATCCTCTCAGACCAGTTACTGATCGTTGCCTTGGTGGGCCGTTACCTCACCAACTAGCTAATCAGACGCAAGCTCATCTTTAGACGTTTCATGAACTTTAACAACATCACCATGTGGTGCCGCTGCATCATCCGGTATTAGCCCCGATTTCTCGGGGTTATTCCAGATCTAAAGGTAGATTGCTTACGTGTTACTCACCCGTGCGCCACTTTAATCAGGGTATTGCTACCCTTTTCTCGTAGACTTGCATGTGTTAAGCACGCCGCCAGCGTTCGTCCTGAGCCAGGATCAAACTCTCCGTTGTAGAGTTTTAATTTTGTGTAATCTTGGCGTATAGACGCTTAATTGAAACCATTTAACATTGACTGGTTAAATGCACTCACTTTTTCAAAGAACTTTAATTTACTTTCGTAAACCCTCATTTAAGAAGGGCTTTAAATTTACTCTCTATTCAAAAGAATGTCAAGAGAGTTAATCATTATTTCAAAACTTTATTTGCTTTTTTCGTCCTATTGGGCTTAAAACTTGTTAAAAGCAATTCCAAAACAGACTTCCAAAGATAGATGATAATTTTAAATTGTCAAGTCTTACTTAAAGAAATATTCTAAAAAAGATAAACTGGAAAGGTATCCTGTTTAGAAAGGCCTCACAATGTCTTATGAACTCCATCGATAATCAGAAATTTTATACTTAACAGTACTAATTTGGTTCCATACACAAAAACGTTTAGTAAAAACTATTTGTTGCCGGAGTTTTTCAATTGCAATTAGTACTGTCATTCAATTTATAAGAACAAATTATGGGTTAAATGAACGAAGAAATTTCACTTTTTACAAACCCAAAATATTTACCTTTTTAACAAAACTAATTTTGCTTCATCTGATTTATAACAAGCAGTATAGTTGCTATGCCGCTTATAATTGCAGCAGATTTACTGGCTATGTCTACGTAATAAGCAAATGGTTTGGGCGGTGATATTCTTGGAACGTAAATATAATCCCCTTCTTCAATAGCAGGTTTCCTGTCTTTATAAGGTATCCATTCCCTGCTGCCGGCTTTAATCAGCATGTACTCGTCATCATCCTGGGCATATTCACCAAGACCGCCGGCTTTGTTTAAATAGTAATTCATATCACGACCCTCTTCAAAGGCAATATAGCCGGGGTTTGCTACCTGGCCGTACACATATACTGTTTTCTTTCTTTGCGGTATTATTATTATATCGCCGTCTCTTACAATGTATTTGGAAGCTTCCGAACTATCAATATTAATATCCGAAAAATTAAACGAGCTTCCTTCCGTTAAAACACGGAGTTCATTTTCCATTCGGAAAATAACTGAGTCTTCAAAACCAACATTTGACATCCTGTACATCATAGCATTTTCAATATTAACAAGTCTCTCCGATACATCCGTTAGTGCTTTAAATACAGCCTCCGATTGTGTTTCCACATTAACTCCATATAATTTCCTTACGAGCAACGAAAAGGAATTGCCTGTAAAGAGCTTTGCCCTGTTAAGGGCGGCATACTCAGTTACTCCACCGGCTCTTTCAATTACTTCTTTTAGCGTGGTTGAACTCCTGGTAACAGGTATTACACCCGGCATATTTACTTCGCCATACACAGTTACACTAAACTCTTTTTTCTGAGTTTCACTTGCAACAACTACAATCCTGTCCCCTCTCTGCAGCGCATAATTACTGTTAATATCAACAGATATTACTTCGTTTTTTTCACCATCATAACTAAGCCGGTTTATTTCAGCTTTGCTTACATTTTCATATGCCTTGTTTATTCCCTGTGCAATTTCAACAGCATCCGAAAGTTTATCGCCGTCCCTAAAATGATATTTGCCTGGTTTGTTAACCGCACCTGATATTGCAAAGAAATTTCTTTCAAGGTCAGAAGACTGGAAAATCAGTACATCATCATTTCTTAAATACGGATTATTAGAGAAGTCACCTGTTCTTCTGAATTTCATCAAATCCAAACTAAGTTCTTCCCCATTAGATCTTTTAAGAGTAATGTTCCGCAGCGAATAACTTTCTATTTCTTTCTGCAATCTTTCCATTAACTCAGGCTGCTGTACTACCTGGGTTAATAACTGCTCTCTTGTTTCATTATACATTCGGGTAATAAACTGGTCAACTCTTTCGGTAATTAAAGCAAGGTATGAACCTGTTATAATAAAATCACCGCCGATAGTGATGCTGATAGCCCCGGCAGTCATAAATCTTTCCGTCTTCTCCCTGTCTTCAAACTGGCCATAAACAAGAACCGAAAATAAAAAGACAAACACTATGAAATACTTTTTCATTTTTAACCTTAATAATTCCTAAACTAAGTTAAATTAATTTTGATACTGAAGTGCGTAATACTTTTGATATTCCCCTGAAATAATTCTTTCCCACCAGCCTTTATTTTGAATATACCAGTTTATTGTTTTTTCTATGGCTTCTTCAAAAGTAAAGGAGGGCTTCCAGCCCAATTCTGTCCGTATTTTTGTTGAATCTATCGCATATCTCCTGTCGTGCCCGGGCCTGTCTTTAACATACTGGATAAGCTCTTCTGATTTACCAAGATGTTTTAAAATTAATTTTATAATCTGGATGTTAGGCATTTCGTTGCCTGCACCAATATTATAAATTTCACCTGATTTGCCTTTTTCAAAAACTGTGTCTATTGCTTTGTTATGATCCAGTACATATATCCAGTCACGCACATTCATTCCATCCCCATAAACAGGGAGCTTTTTATCATTTAAAGAATTTATAATCATTAAGGGAATAAGCTTTTCGGGAAACTGATAGGGGCCGTAATTATTTGAACATCTGGTAACCACAACAGGCATTTTATAAGTATGATAAAAGGCAAGCGCCATCATATCTGCGCCGGCTTTGCTTGATGAATAAGGGCTGTTGGGCGAAAGAGGAGTTGTTTCGGTGAACAGACCTTCAGCGCCAAGACTTCCGTATACTTCATCAGTTGATACCTGCAGAAATTTTTCAACCTCATACTTCCGGGAAATTTCCAGCAGTACGTTTGTTCCGATAACATTGGTTTGATAAAATATTTCCGAGCCAAGTATGCTTCTGTCAACATGAGATTCGGCAGCAAAATTAATTACATTTTTTATTTTGAATTTCTCAAATATATACTGCACCAGCTCAGCATTAGTAATATCTCCCTTAACAAAATGATAATTTTTTTTCTCTGCAGATGGAATAAGGTTTTCAAGATTACCGGCATAGGTGAGTTTATCAAGATTAATTATATTATAATCGTCATGTTCTTCTAATATATGGTTTATAAAGTTGCTTCCGATAAACCCGGCACCGCCGGTAACCAATATGTTTTTCATTTAATTCCTTAAAAAGAGAAAAATCCTATGAAAATACCTGATTGAATAAAGAAACTGTTTCCTGATACATCGGAAGGAACATTATTTAACGTCTTATCATTATATATAGTCCAGTCATCACCAAAAGTCAATTGATAGCCTGCGCCGACTCTAAAAATCACAAACCTGCTGTATATAGGTATATCAATGTTAAGTGTAGGGGTAAAAAACCAAAAATTATTATTAATGGTACGGTTAAATCCGGGACTATCATCAAGAAGAGACCAAACAGCATCCCAATCATAGGAATCGACCGTCTGATACTGCTCAAGTTTCAAAGATCCGCCGCCAATTACAGCACCAAGCGAAAAACCAATATTTCGTAAAAAAGGAAGCGTATATTCAACAGTTAATCCCCCGCCCCCAAGAGAGTATATTGACTCCTCACTTAATCTGCCGCCTGCAGATTCTGATTCAGAAGTTGAACCGCTGAAACCCATTCCGCCAATTCGTAGTCCGGGAACAAAACCAATGTAAATAAAACCTGCTCCGCCGGAAGTATAAAAGCCGCCTGTGGATAATTCAGGAAATCCAAAACTTTTCAATTCGGCATTAATTGGTTTAAGATCAGGCATATACCAGCCGGGCACATAGCCGCCGCCGCCGCCAAAAGGAGCATCAAAAAATCTGGCTTCCTGCTGCTGTGGTAAAACAATTGACGATAACAATAAAAACAGTGTTAGTATCTTCATAATTCTTCTTAGTTAATTTATAAAATTACCAAAGGGGTTTAGAAAATGCAAAAGAAAAATAGTTCATGTTTAAGTACAAGAGCAAGCCTGCCGCCCGCAGGCTGAGGTACACCTATTTTTCTGGTGACTAATTATTTAACTTCAATTATATTATTATTGAAATGTGCTGCTCCTCTGGAGCTTAGATTATCTTTCCTTTTCTGAATTTCTACTAATGTTTCACTCCTAACGGAGCGAAAACATTAATGCGTGTTATACTCCGGTAGGAGTAAAACATTAGTAGATAAAAATAAGTATCCTCTTCTTCAAGCTCCAGAGGAGCGGCATATTGCCTGCAAGTAAGCCTGCTACATTATGCTTTTAGAAATCTCTAACCTTTCTGTACAAGCAGTGCTATAAATCTTTTGCCACTTAAAATGCGGGTGTATTCAGGCTGATGCAAAAGTAGTACAAACATCAGGAATTATAACTTAGCAGATAAGGCATTAATTTGGGGACAAGAACATAGTTATTCTAATATTTCAAATCGCAGAGATCAGCACAAAATTTGGGTTAACAACTAGTTTTTTTATCTTTGAAATAAAAAATAATCAAATCATGAAAATCCTTATTACCGGCGGAAGCGGACTTCTTGGAGGGTATCTTAATCTTCTACTATCAAAATCAAATGATATCCTGACTATTTATAATAATAACCAGGGTAATTGTAAAGATTTTAATTCAGCTAAAGTTGACATTACTGATTACAAAAATGTTGAAGAAATATTTTCTTCCTTCCGCCCTGATGTTGTAGTTCATACCGCTGCTGTTTCATCCCCCCAGAAAGCCTCTGATATGCCCTCCAAACTGGTATACAGAATAAATGTTAATGCCGCAAAAAATCTTGCTGAACTATGTGAATCCTATAAAGCAAAATTAATTTATACATCAACCGACCTGGTTTATGCAGGCTACCGCGGTTCAATGTTAAACGAAGATGCCAAACTTATACCTGTTTCTCTTTATGCTGAAACAAAACTTATGGGTGAGCAGAAAATAAGTGAAACCTTTGATAATTATTTAATCCTGCGGACAGCCTTACTTTATGGTTTTGGAATTGGCGGCAGTAAAAATCATTTTCATGATATATATTTAAAATTAAAAAACGGTCAGCAGGTAAAATTGTTTAGCGATCAGTTCCGGACTCCCCTTGCACTTGCAGATGCTGCCCGGATGATTGAACAGTTATGCACTCCGGATATAAAAAAGGAAATTATAAACTTCGGGGGAAAAGAAAGAGTATCAAGGTTTGAACTGGGAGAAAGACTTTGTGAAGCAGCAAAATTTGATAAAAGCCTCATTGAAAAAATTTCCATGAATGATATAACGGACATTCCGCTGGTTGCCGATGTGTCAATGAACACTGATAAACTGCAGTCATTTGGCATAATGGCTAAATCAATCGATGAATCCCTCAAAGAAATACTTAGTATTGAGTAGTTAATTGTCTTTTCTGTCTCAATACTCATATCACAATACTCAATACTTGTTTCATCCTCATATCCCTATACTAAAATTGCTTCCCTGTTTATCCATGACTATTTTTGTAACGGACTTTAATTGGAATTGGCAAAAATAAAATAATAACCAAAGGGAGAATAATGACTAAACTTGTATTAATAAGGCATGGTGAAAGTACCTGGAATAAAGAAAATTTATTTACCGGCTGGACAGATGTGGATCTTTCCGAGAAAGGATTAGCAGAGGCTAAGAAGGGGGGAGAATTGCTTAAAGAAGGAGGATATACCTTTGATATAGCATTTACTTCAGTTTTAAAAAGAGCAATAAAAACGTTGTGGCTGGTTCAGAATGAACTTGATCTTTTATGGATACCAGTAGAAAAATCATGGCGTCTGAATGAAAGGCATTATGGTGCTTTACAGGGCTTAAACAAAGCACAGACTGCTGAAAAGTACGGAGACGAACAGGTTCTTATATGGAGAAGAAGTTATGATGTGCCGCCGCCGGTGCTTGAAAAAACTGATGAAAGATATCCGGGACATGATCCCCGTTATAAAAACCTTAAAGAATCTGAACTTCCCGTTACAGAATGCCTGAAAGATACCGTAGAAAGATTTTTACCATACTGGCATAATACAATTGCACCTGCAATTAAAGAAGGGAAAAAAGTAATAATAGCTGCGCATGGCAATAGTCTGAGGGCATTAGTTAAATATCTTGATAATATATCAGATGAAAAAATAGTTAGTTTAAATATCCCAACCGGTGTACCGCTTGTTTATGAACTTGATGATAATCTTAAAGCTTTAAAACATTATTATCTTGGTAACCAGGAAGAAATTGCAAAAGCTCAGCAGGCTGTTGCAGACCAGGGCAAAAAGAAATAAACCTCATTTATGGATTAAAGATGACATCTTTTTAAAAAGATGTCATCTTTTTGAAAAATTATTCTTGTTTCGCATCCTAACTTTTTTTTATTACGATCTAAATCCTTTAATCCGTTTAATCAAGGTTATATCCTTATAATCCGCTTAATCAAGGTTCTGAATCCTGTTAATCCTTTAATCCGTTTAATCAAGGTTCTGATTCCTGTTAATCCGTTTAATCAAGGTTCTGATTCCTGTTAATCCGTTTAATCAAGGTTCTGATT
>JAWOJF010000353.1:0-3857 GCA_046481785.1 Ignavibacteriaceae bacterium
AATAGAAAGTCTCAGGAATAAGCTTAAAGATGCCAGAAGAAAACTAACTAACAATGGTGAAGATTCCGGAAACTCATGGAATGATATAGAAAAAGGAATCGAGGAAAACTGGAAAAAACTTGAAACATCTGTTAAAAATGTGTTCTCCAAAACCGGTTAGTTTTGATTTATTTCAATTCCATTAAAGAAGGCAGCTGAAAAGGCTGCCTTTTTTATAAACTTTTTTTCTGAAATTTAATTAACACTGCCACAATTGCAGTTGTGACAGTGTTGATAATAAAACTTTAAACCTTGTTAATATCTGCGGGAGGAATACCGGGCGGAACCACAACATACTCCGGCTCTTTATAAATCTTCCAGAATAATACGGCACCGGCAATAAACAACAGAAGCGTAAACCAGTAACCAAACTGGTAATCGAGAGTAATCATATACTGACCGCCAAGATCAACGTCGCCGTCCATATTTATTTTCAGTAGTATCATGAAAAGAAAACCCAGTACAGAGAGAACAGCATTCGTTATAGCAGTTACTTTCTTTTTAATAAAACTCAAACCCAGTCCGGCTAAGGCTGTAAGAAAAGCAAGTATAGCCATTGGCTGGGAATTAACCTTTTCATCCTTTTTAACATCCTGTTCCTGCATTCCATCGAATAAGCCATTACCCGGATCAACATCGGCACCGGTGATAAGCTGAAAACCTGTTAATGACATTATGGTTTGTCCGCTGCAGGAAAGATTAACAAACGGTAGAAAGAAACAGAAGATGATGAGTCCGAATAATGCAGGTGAGAGCGTTTTAAGAGTTTCCATTGTTACCTCATATAATTGTGGTAAGAAAAAGGATTATTCCTTTGAGGAAATTAAGCTGTGCTCATTTCAGATTCAATAGGAAATCAAAATATATAAAACAGCTTTAGTGTATCACATAGAGACCACTCGACTATAAAAATTATTTTATTATTAATCAGTCTTTACAAAATTTAAAATTATTTGTATTGTTGAGTTACCAGATCATTTGGTTGGCAGTAACTCATCCCAAAAAATATATACTCCTGTTGTATTTTAAAATTTGTACAGTAACTACGGCAATTAACACAGTTATAAATGTCTATGAGCTAAAAAATAAATGAAACAATTAAGCATTAAAACAAAACGAATTATTTATTTACTGGTTGTTATTGTTATGATAATTGCTGTTTACGGATTTATACAATTTTATTTGCAAACACCTCAAATGGAGGAACACATTATGGAAAAAGTTATTTCGAATGACGGAACTGAAATCGGTTTTATCAAAAAAGGAAATGGCCCTGCATTACTCCTTGTTCACGGCACAACTGCCGATCATACCAGGTGGCTTCCGATAATTCCTGACTTTGAAAATCATTTTACTTTATATGCAATGGACAGGCGTGGAAGAGGAGGAAGCGGTGATTCCCCTGTTTATAGTATTATGAAAGAAGCTGAAGACATTGCCGCAGTTGCTGAGTCGATTGAAAGACCCGTATTCCTGCTGGGACATTCCTACGGCGGACTTGTTTCACTTGAAGCCGCTCTGCTTACAGATAGAATAACAAGACTCATTCTATACGAACCACCCGTTCCAACCGGATTACCTATCTATCCTCCGGGCACACCTGAGAAAATGCAGGCGCTGATAGACAATAATGAAAATGAAGCTGCTCTTGAAGTGATGCTTAAAGAGGTGGTTAAAATGCCCGACTATGAGTTTGAGAAATACAGAAAATTGCCTGCGTATAAAAGACGAATCGAGAATGCTCCGACTATTCCGAGGGAAGTAATGGTTGAGCTTAACTATAAATTCATTGCGGAAAAGTTTGACGGACTTAACATCCCCGTTCTGCTTTTGCTTGGAGGTGACAGTCCCGCTGTTTTTCGCGTGGCGATAGAACTGCTTAATGAAACATTACCAAACAGCAAAGTGGTTATTATGCCGGATCAGCAGCATATTGCTATGGATACAAATACAGAATTATTCGTTAACGAAGTGAAGAAATTTCTGACGGAGTAATTATCATTTAACAAACCGGTTACTGTATGATCGACAGTGAGAGAACAGCTTAGTACCGGCAGAAGGAATATACATTTTAAGAAGTAAACAATACTTTTATCATTCCTCCGGAAATGGGAAGTATCCGCGTCTGCCGAAATAGTAAAGCACATATCCGAATAAAACAGCACTGCTCAGAACAATTATAAAAAGAAACGAAGCACTTGTTGATGTATCCATAAACATTGTGAAAAATCCGCCGAGAATACCTATAGGCCAGCTCAGTATGAAATAAATTTTTGCTGCCTTCTGAGCGCGTACCATCAATTCAACTGCTTTTTCTCTTGTGGGCAGAAGTTCTTCTATAGAATCCGGCTTCTTTCTGCGGAAAATAAAACCGAAAATTATTTTTATCAGCGGAAGTTTTATTGTATCAAATAATAAAGCGCTTATCCAGCTTACCCAGACAGAATATCCAAGGATCAAAACCATTAAATAAACAAAATAAATCACTCCGGATGCAAGATCAGACAGATCACCAGGTATGCTGCTTATCATCCAGCCGAGAAATATGGCTGTAAAAAATGAAGCAACTAAAAATAATATCTGCTTACTTTGCTTTGGCGGATAGTAAAGATATCCTCCGGGTGTATCCATTCCTTCTTCCGGAATTTCAAATTTGCCTCTGTGATTTTCCATACTCATCGTGTTTATACCGCAAAAATTATTGTGAACTGAACTAAGTTCCTATAATCAAAATAAAAATATTATGATTCTAAATTTTAATTTATAAAAATTATTTTATTAGCTGGATGTTATTTAACGGGTAAAAAAAAAGGAAGGAAACAATTATTATTAATTTTATCAACTTTTTTTAGGACGAGTCAGACAGAAACAATAATCAGGTGTTTTCTTTTCTGACATTCCGGAATGTTTGCCGACTAGCAGGTTCAATCTGTAATGTATGCGAAGAAAAATTTACGGGTGTCACAGTAATACTGCAGCACCCGCAAAAAACAGATTAACTTATTATCTCAATATTATCATCTTCCTGACTTCGCGGAAGGTACCTGATTCCATTGCGTAGAAGTAAGCACCGCTTGAAAGTCCGGACGCATCGAAGCTGACCTCATATATTCCCGGCTGTTTCATTTCATTAAGCAAAGTTGCTACTTCTGATCCAAGTAAGTTATAAACTTTAATTGTAGTATATCCGCTTTCCGGAATTTTAAACTTAATACTTGTTGAAGGATTAAACGGATTAGGATAATTCTGTCCAAGCGAATAATCAGTCAGGTTGTTAACATCATCCTCAATAGACGTAGTACCGGTATATTTAGCTATCCTGCCGTAGTCACCGGTGATCCATCCATTATTAATATTAGTAAAACAAATACTGAAAACCGGATTGTATGCATTGGGATCACCAAACGGAGTTGTTTGAGAAGTCCATGTTGAACCCCCATCAGATGTATATACTAAATAAGGGGTATAAGGAGAATCCTCCTGCCTTGATGATATCCAGACATTGCTTGCATCCAATGGAAAAACTGCTTTACAGGTTTCCAATGGGTTTACACCTGAGTTCGTAATAAATGTCCAATTGGTTCCGCCGTCAGTAGTTTTTAAAATTTTACCATTTCCTCCAACAACCCAACCGTTATTTAAATCCGAGAATTTAATAGCATTATATTGTCCTGAAGTATTATCTGAAAATTGTTCAGTCCAGTTGTTTCCGCCATCTGTTGTTCTGTAAATTTTATATGGAGGGTCAAATCCAATTTCCCCCGAACCGTGAAAAGCCCATCCGTTATTAATATCGACAAAATAAAATAATCCCGTAC
>JAWOJF010000358.1:0-6453 GCA_046481785.1 Ignavibacteriaceae bacterium
TTTGCATCCAAGAATCCGCCTAATGTTACTTGCGGTGTTATTTTTCTATTCTCATCTCCAATTGAAGGCCTGAACTTAAATGGTAAAGATACCCTTGCTCCGTAGGTAAATTTAGGGATACTTGAAAGCATATAACTTTTTTGAATAAAATTATTACGCATGTAGTTATCAAGATCCTTTTTTCTGAGCCAGAAATATTCATTATTATCATTGCTTGTAATAAAACTCACGTTTAACGCTTTTATTTTAATGTCAAAAGAATCGTTTTTAATCTCAAGAAATTGAATCACGCATATTGTGTCAGCTTTGTTGTCAGTACCAAAAAATTCATTACTAACAATTCTGAATCTTAAAGGTTCTTTAGGAATTCTCCGGACAGAGGTTGTGTCGCGGCTGGATCTATCAAACTCTTTTACATAAACCAATCCAGCAACCTGATAGTAGAAAGGATCCTCCCCTTCCTGATTTTGCTGACCAAATAGAATTCCTCCAAACAGGCAGACAAAAACTGTTATATATATGTTTATTTTCATATCTGTTTTTATTATCCTTTCTACAAATGAGGTATATATTGTTTATAAGTTTGTTGTGATTCAAAAACTAAACGCACCACCCAAAGCGTTGGTTTTATCCGGAGATTGCTTTTTCAGATTGTTTTATGAAAGGTCGGAGAGATATTAGAATTGTTGTAAATATATGGGGCTAAAAAGGCTTTATCAATCCCCCTTTAGGGTGATTTTTGTTAAGAAGGAAGATACCTGTGGAAATTTACTGTTACAGTGTCGGGAAGAAAAGCTATATCCAGCCCCCGCTCATGCTTCTGGCTACCAGCTCAGCAGATTTTTTACAGCCTGTTTTTTTAAAGATATTTTTTTTGTGGGTTTTAATTGTCTCGGCTGCAACAAATAATTTTTCTGCAATACTTCTTGTATTATTTCCCTCAGATAACAATTTAATAATTTCTAATTCCCTTTTGGAAAAGATGTTTCCACAAAAACGATTATTTTGTTTATCGCCGTTTTCATATACATCCATGTTAAGGTAAGAGGGCTCATCTGCTAAACCGATTATGGAAAATTTGTAATTATTCTTGTTTGTAATATGGTTTATATCAGTAAGTATATTCAGTGATTTTATGAAATTACCATTTTCGTCAACTGTTAGCACAAGAGACTGATGATTAAATAAGTGATAGTTTTCCCCTGCAATTTTTGCTCTAAAATTATAAGATTCTTTATATCTTGTTATTTTCTCAACTCCAATATTTTTATAAACAAAATCTAATGCCTTTTTTTCGGCAGCCACCACAAAGCTCATGTCATCCGGATGTATCAGGTTCAGGATATCATTAATTGAGCCGATATCAGAGGAGTCCATTCCATGTATTTCTGCAAACCCTGAACTAATATGTGAAATACTCATATCAAAAAAATCTATAACAAAAAAATAAAAAGGTCCCGCAGCAAAAAGAGAACTTATTATTTCATCAAAATTGATCTGAGGTAAGTTTGTAGGGCGCCTGGCTTCAATTAATAAGCCATCCCAAACTTTATGCATAAGTTGGATTTCAGGCTTCAAGTCTTTTCCAAAAGTTTATAATAAAATTTTGCTAAATTCAGAGGAGGATAAAACAATATAAACATCTTATAAAATAAAAGAAACAATATTATTTATATTGCGGGTAATTATTTGGCGGGTAGACTCATGAAAATATTTAGATGCACCACAGGCTTTAGCCTGTTATTCCTCAATCTTGGGCACATTTCACAGGCTAAAGCCTGTGCCACAACCTTTATACTTCCCCTTCATCATAGTTTAATATCGGGCTTAACCATCTTTCAACTTCTTCCAGGCTCATTCCTTTTCTTTTATGGTAATCAACCACCTGGTCCTTGCTTATTTTACCTACATTAAAGTATTTGGATTCAGGATGAGCAAAATATAATCCGCTTACGGCTGCTGCCGGGTACATAGCAAGGCTTTCAGTTAATTTTATGCCGGTATTATTTGTTACATCAAGAAGATTAAATATTGTTGTTTTTTCTGTATGGTCCGGCTGGGCAGGGTATCCGGGTGCGGGACGTATTCCGGCATAGTTCTCTTTTATCAGGTCTTCGTTTGCAAATTCTTCTTCAGGCGCATAACCCCAGTATTTTTTTCTAACAAGCTCATGCAGATGTTCGGCAAATGCCTCCGCCAAACGGTCTGCAAGACTTTTAACCATTATACTGCTGTAATCATCATGTTCTTTTTTATACTTATCAAGCAGCGGCTCTATTCCTATACCGGCTGTAACAGCAAACGCTCCTATATAATCAACTTTACCCGATTCTTTCGGGGCTATAAAGTCTGCCAGAGCAAGGTTTGGAAGGTTATCAGATTTTTTCTCCTGTGAACGTATTGTATGCAGCACTCCCTTAATACCCGTTCTTTTTTCATCATTATAAATCTCTATATCTTCGTCATTAATAGTATTGGCCGGAAAGATACCAAATACCCCGTTTGCAGTAAGAAGTTTTTCCTCTATTATTTTATCAAGCATTTTATTGGCATCATCAAACATCTTCTTTGCCTCGGTACCGTATTTTGCATTATCAAAAATGGCAGGATATTTACCCGGCAATTCCCATGTCATAAAGAAAGGAGTCCAGTCAAGATATTTTTTTAAAACCTCAAGCGGATAATTATTCAGGACTTTAATTCCGGTAACTTCAGGTTTCACTATATTGATTTTATTCCAGTCACATTTAAATTTATTTTCTCTTGCCTGTTCAATTGTAAGGAAACTCTTAGCGCCTCTTTTTTTACGGTGATCTTCTCTTATTTTTTTATATTCATTTTTTATATCAGTAATAAACTTGTCTTTAATTAAATTATCCTGGTTAATAAGGTTGCTTACTACCGGAACACTCCTGGAAGCATCTAACACATGTACGGTTGTTCCGCTGTAAGCCGGAGCCACCTTTACCGCAGTATGAATGCGGGATGTAGTAGCACCGCCAATAAGAAGGGGAATCTTAAACCCGGTTCTTTCCATTTCTTTAGCAACATGTACCATTTCATCAAGGGATGGGGTTATCAAACCGCTTAAACCTATTACATTAACCTTTTCATCAATGGCGGTCTGCAGTATTTTATCTGCGCTAACCATTACACCAAGATCAATTACCTCATAATTATTACACCCCAGCACTACGCCGACAATATTTTTACCAATATCATGTACATCGCCTTTAACAGTAGCAAGCAGTATTTTACCCGCCTCGCTTGTTTCATTTGAATTAAGCTTATCCTCTGCAATATAAGGGATTAAGTACGCAACCGCCTTTTTCATTACCCTTGCGCTTTTTACAACCTGCGGCAGAAACATTTTTCCGGCTCCAAAAAGATCACCAACCACTCCCATTCCATCCATTAACGGGCCTTCAATTACATCCAGCGGTTTGGCAGCCAGCTTTCTTGCTTCTTCTGTATCAACTTCAATATAATCTACAATTCCTTTAATAAGCGCATGTGTCAGCCTTTCGCCAACGGGTGCATTCCGCCATTCATCCTGCTTAACTTCGGCTTTATCTTTTTGTTTTACTTTTTCGGCAAAGTCAACTAATCTTTCTGTTGCATCGGGCCTGCGGTTAAGAAGCACATCTTCAACAAGTTCAAGCAGGTCTTTTGATATTTCCTCATAAACCTCAAGCTGACCCGCATTAACAATACCCATATCAAGCCCGGCTTTAATTGCGTGATAAAGGAATGCAGAGTGCATTGCTTCGCGTACAAGATTATTACCGCGGAACGAGAATGAAATATTGCTTACGCCTCCGCTTACTTTTGCAAGCGGCAGGTTCTGTTTAATCCATCTTGCTGCTTCAATAAAATCAACTGCATAATTATTATGCTCTTCTATGCCTGTTGCAACTGTAAGAATATTTGGATCAAAAATTATATCCTGCGGAGGGAATCCAACCTCCTGTGTTAAAATTTTATATGCACGTTTACAGACTTCAGTTCTTCTTTCAAGACTGTCAGCCTGTCCCTTTTCATCAAAAGCCATTACAACTACGGCAGCACCATAGCCGTGTATCTTTTTTGCCCTCTGAATAAAAACTTCTTCCCCCTCTTTTAAGGAAATAGAATTAACTATTCCTTTCCCCTGTATGCATTTTAACCCGGCCTCAATAACAGTCCATTTTGATGAATCAATCATTATGGGAAGTTTGGCAATATCAGGCTCGGCAGAAATAAGGTTAAGGAATTTTGTCATTGCTTCTTCGGAATCAAGCATCCCTTCGTCCATATTTATATCAAGGACCTGTGCACCCCCTTCAACCTGGTGCCTTGCAACAGCAAGAGCCCCTTCATAATCCCCCGCCAAAATTAATTTTTCAAACTTTTTTGAGCCGGTTATATTTGTTCTTTCGCCTATATTAACAAAATTAGTTTCGGGGCGTATTATAAGCGGCTCCATTCCGCTTAATCTTAAGTATGATTCAACCTTTGGAATTTTTCTCGGCTTAATCTGTTTTACCATTTCTGATATTGCTTTTATATGATCGGGAGTTGTTCCGCAGCATCCGCCTACAATATTAAAAAAATGATGTTCACCGAAATCCTTTAGCAGTGATGTTGTAGTGCCGGGCGTTTCCTCGTATTCTCCCATTTCATTTGGAAGGCCTGCATTTGGATAAACACTTACATAACACGGAGCAATTGAAGATAGTTCTTCAATAAACGGCCGCATCTGTTTTGCACCAAGCGAGCAGTTTAATCCTACACTTAAAAGATTTTTAGTATGTGAAACTGATATCCAGAAAGCCTCTGTGGTTTGCCCTGATAATGTTCTGCCGCTCTGGTCAACTATGGTTCCGGAAATCATTACAGGAAATTTTTTATTCACTTTTTCACTGTAATCCTGAACCGCCATAATTGCAGCTTTACAATTCAGTGTATCAAAAATGGTTTCAATTAAAATAATATCAACACCGCCGTCAACAAGTCCGCGCGTTTGTTCATAATAGGTGTTATAAATTTTATCAAAAGAAACTGCACGGTAACCCGGGTCATTAACATCGGGGGATAAGGAAAGTGATTTGTTTGTGGGTCCTAATGCTCCTGCAACAAAACGAGGCTTATCAGGAGTTTTTTTTGTGTATTCATCCGCAGCTTCCCGGGCAATTAATGCGGCATTATAACAAATGTCGTAAGAATAACTTTCCGTTTTATAATCAGCTTGTGAAATATCTGCTGCAGTAAATGTATTTGTTTCTATTATATCCGAGCCGGCATCAAGGTATGCGCAGTGGATTTCTTTTACTATATCCGGCCGGGTAAGCGAAAGAATATCGGTGTTTCCCTTCAGATCATGCGGATGATCTTTAAATTTTTCACCGCGGAAATCTTCCTCACTTAACCTGTACCTCTGAACCATGGTGCCCATAGCGCCGTCTAGCACCATAATCCTGTTTTTTAATATTTTTTTTAACTGTTCAACTGTTGTTTCCATGACTCTGTATTTATTTAAACTTAACAGCACACCCGTTCAATTTTAAAACCGGGCATGAAAAATATGTACCCGCCTGTTTCAAAATTAAACCGCTTGTTCAATATGTTTTTGTAAAGGATTTTAAATATAATTAAATTGGTTCCTATTAAAAAGGCATTATTATTACAGGAATCTTATGATAGTAGTAACAGGCGGTGCAGGTTTTATTGGAAGCGCTATTGTATGGCGGTTAAACACTTTGGGGCAGGATAGTATTGTTATTGTTGACGAACTTGGACTGGACGAAAAATGGAAAAATCTGCCCCAGTTAAGTTTCCATGATTTTATAAATAAAGAGGATTTTATAAATCACCTGGAAACACAAACCAGTTTTGGTGTAAATGCTGTTATTCATATGGGGGCAAACTCTTCTACTACCGAAAAAGATGCCGACTCTCTGCTGCGTAACAATTATGAGTACACTAAAAGACTGGCCAAATATTGTTTTAAAAACAATATAAGATTTATTTATGCATCTTCAGCCGCAACTTATGGCGACGGTTCTTCCGGCTTTGATGATAACGAATCCGTTTCAAAACAACTGAGGCCTTTAAATATGTACGGGTACTCAAAAAATCTTTTTGACATCTGGGCTGTTAAACAGGGTATTATAAATAAAATTGCCGGATTAAAATATTTTAATGTTTACGGGCCTAATGAGTATCATAAAGCAGATATGAGAAGTGTTGTACACAAAGCATTTGAGCAGATAAGGGATACCGGTAAGGTAAAATTATTTAAATCCAAACACCCGGATTATAAAGACGGTGAACAGAAGAGGGATTTTATATACATAAAAGATGTTGTTGATATGACCCTGTTTTTTCTTGATAACCCGGATAAAAACGGAATATTTAATATAGGTACCGGCAATGCGCGTACATGGAATGATCTTGTGACTGCTATTTTTAAAG
>JAWOJF010000383.1:0-5442 GCA_046481785.1 Ignavibacteriaceae bacterium
TGTATAGTGTTACTTAAATAAATTTGCAGCTGACCTGTTTTAGAAACCTGCAAGGTTTTTAAATATAAGTGTGAATAAAAAAAATTATTGCTTTTTCTTTGTTCTTCTTACTCTTAATCTTAATCGTACTCGGATTCTAACTCTATAACCCGAAACCTTGCAGGTTTCCATGTATAGTGTTACTTAAATAAATTTGCAGCTGACCTGTTTTAGAAACCTGCAAGGTTTTTAAGTATAAGTGTGAATAAAAAAAATTATTGCTTTTTCTTTGATCTTCTTACTCCGTGGATCTCTGTGTCTTCCCTGTGTAACTCTGTGTAACTAAAGGCAGGCTGGCACACCGTAAACCTGACCTCCCGGCTTTTCCACACGGGGCAAGTGAAAAAAACAACAGCCCTTTTATCCCCTTTGACCCTTGACATACCCCTCACACTTTTCGTCCAAAATCTTACTATTTTTGTACTATGAATGTACCAGAACTTATCCGGAAGAAGAGGAACGGGGGAACACTTACCAAAGAGGAAATTAAGTATTTAATTTCTGGCTACACCAAAAAAGAAATCCCTGATTACCAGTTCTCTGCATTTTTAATGGCTGTCTATTTTAACGGTATGATTACTGAAGAAACTGCGGCATTAACAGAAGCTATGCTCTACAGCGGTATAGTTGTTGACCTTTCTTCCATTGATGGAATTAAGATCGATAAACATTCTACCGGGGGAGTGGGAGATAAAACCTCGCTTATTATCGCCCCGGTTGTTGCGGCAGCGGGTATAAAAGTACCCATGATTTCCGGAAGGGGACTCGGGCATACAGGCGGAACTCTTGATAAACTGGAATCTATCCCCGGCTTCAGAACTGATCTTAATCTTGATGAGTATAAAGAAGTACTTAAAAAATGCGGCGCTGTTTTAATAGGACAAACAGAAGAGATAGCCCCGGCCGATAAACTTATTTATTCACTTCGCGATGTTACCGCAACTGTTGAATCAATTCCGCTTATTACATCAAGTATAATGAGTAAAAAACTTGCAGAAGGAATTGACGGGCTTGTACTTGATGTAAAAACCGGCTGCGGCGCTTTTATGCGGGATTATAAAGATTCGCGTTCATTAGCTTTTTCTTTAATGCGTACCGCAGAAGCTTTTGGTAAAAAAGTAATTGCTTTTATAACAGATATGAATCAGCCTCTCGGCAATTATATCGGCAACTGGCTTGAGGTTTATGAATCAATTGAGATATTAAAAGGGAAAAAATTAGATACGGATCTTGCAGATGTTAGTCTTAATTTATCTGCAGCAATGCTTATGCTTGGCAATAAAGCCGCTGACCTGGAAGAAGGCAACAGGCTTGCTGAAGAAATGATAATTAGCGGCAAGGCTTACGAAAAGTTCCTTGAGATTGTAGCAGCACAGGGGGGAGATATAAGCTATATTGAATCCCCTGAGAAGTATCCCGCATCAAAATATTCAGAAAAAATATATCTGGATAAATCAGGATTTGTTAGTTACATTGATACTTTTGAAATAGGTATTGCCGCACTTGAACTTGGCGCCGGAAGAAGAACAAAGGATGATAAAATTGATCCTAAAGCAGGGATAATTTTTAATATTAAACTCGGAGATGAAGTTAACGGTAAAACCGAAATTGCACAACTGTTTACAGATTCTTCAGAAAGTATTAAACCTGTAAAAGAAAAGATTTTAAATTCATTATCAATAAGTAATCAAAGACCTGAAAAGGTATCTTTAATCAGAAAAATAATAACCACAAGGGAGGAATAATGGCAGCTAATAAACAAATCATCGATAACCTTATTAAAAGTTACTGGATGGAGATAGAAACAGTTATAAGTTATATCTCAAATTCAATTAATCTTGATGGAGTAAGGGCAGAGGAAATAAAAAAATCTTTGTCAGTGGATATTGCCGAAGAACTTACACATGCACAGCGTCTTGCCAAAAGAATTAAAGAAATCGGCGGCATTATACCGGGTTCAATGGATTTTAAACCGGAACAGAAATTCCTTCAGCCAAAAAAAGATACAACAGATGTTACTTCTGTTATTGAAGGTGTTATTAAAGCCGAGAACGGTGCTATTGCTCAGTATAATAAGCTCATAAAACTTTGTGATGGTGTTGACTACGTAACACAGGATCTTTGTGTTCAGCTTCTTGGAATGGAAGAGTCACACCGGATAGAGTTTGTTGGATTCCTGAAAGAATACAAAAAATAATTTGTAATCAAAATTATAGTCTCCCCTTTTGCAAAAGTTTTTGCAAAAGGGAGACTTAGTGCGTTGGTGTTAATAAAAATTTTACACAGAGATACTAAAGAACCTTGAAAATATTATCTTCTTTTTATTATTAATTTTTACTAACAACAACTATATCACTATGAGAAAAATAATATTAAACCTTGCCGTAAGTCTGGATAATTTAATAGAAGGGCCTAACGGTGAATATGACTGGTGTTTTACTGATCAGGACTACGGTTTTTCGGAATTTCTTGCAAGGGTAGATACTGTTTTTTACGGCAGAAAAAGTTTTGAGCTTTTTGGTAATTCTCCCCTTCCTGAAAATCCATCCGAAAATGAGAAAGAGATGCTTAATGGAATTAACCGGTTAAAAAAATATGTTTTTTCTACAACTCTTAAATCCGCTGAAGGTGCAGTCGTTATCAGCAGCAATCTTGTGGAAGAAGTTAATAGAATTAAACAACAGCCGGGAAAAGATATTTTTCTCTTCGGGGGTGCATCACTTATAACTGCATTTGTGAATTATGACCTGGTTGATGAGTATGCACTGGCAGTACATCCGGTTATACTGGGTGCTGGCAAACCATTGTTTATCGATATTAAAGAGAGAAAAAAGTTAAAACTGGTTGATTCAAAAGTTTATTCCAGCGGACTTGCAGCTCTCTGGTACATTCCCGAGAAATGAATCCCCGCTTATAATTTTTATATTTTGGATTGGGCTTAAGATGACATATCTTTAAAAAAATGTCATCTTTCCCGATAGACTACCTTTGCTTACATAACCAAATCCGGATTCTACATCCATTCAGGATTCTATTACCAATAATAATTTTATTTTAGAGAGCACTGCAAAAAATGTGTTGATTTAAGTTTTAAAATTGTTATATCTTTGCCGGTACAAACTCAAACCGGATAAATATGCCTTCACAAAATCAGTTGTTAAAAAAAGGGGCTCTTACTACAATTATCAATGCTGGCCTGTTAGCCGGCTTCATGGATGGACTTGCAGCTATTGTCACAAACCTGCATCTTAACCCCCTCTCAATATTCAGATATATAGCAAGCGGTGTTCTTGGTAATAGTGCCTTTTCAGGAGGCGTACTAACAGCAATGGTGGGAATATTATTTCACTTTATAATTGCCGCATCATGGGCATTAATTTTTTTTCTGATTTATCCCAAAATAAACTGGTTCTCTAAAAGTGATGTTATTACCGGGGTATTTTATGGACTTGTAATTTGGCTTGTTATGAATCTGATTGTTGTCCCGGTCTCAAGAACTCCACCGGTTACAATAACATTTGGTGAGGTTATTGTTGGAATTGCTATACTTATGTTATGTGCAGGTATTCCCATATCATTAATAATTGGTAAGTATTATAAAATAACCCGGCAGATAGATGACGATTGAACCCGTAACAACAGAAGACCTTGTGAACATACCCCGCCTTCAGCCTGAAGATTGGCAGCAGGATATTACACCTCATTTTGAATATTACCTGAGATTAGAAAATTGCCTGCCGGTAAAAGCAGTTATTAATAATGAAATTGCCGGGTTAGGATGCAGCATCAGCTTTGGCGGTACTGCATGGCTGGCTCATATAATTGTACATCCCGATTACAGGAACAGGGGAACAGGAACAAAAATAGTTACCTCCCTGATTGATTATCTTAAAAAAACTCCATGCTCAACAATATTATTAATTGCAACAAAACTTGGTGAACCGGTTTATAGAAAAACCGGCTTTAAAGCAGATACCGGATATTTATTTTTCCGGAATACCGGCCCTATAAAAGATAAATCAGTTTTCCCTGAAGAGATTATGCCTTTTGAGGAAAAGTATAAAGATGAATTATTAAATCTTGACAGAAAGATTTCAGGAGAGGAAAGAGAAATACTGCTTAATGAATACCTGCAGGGTTCAATACTTTATACCAGGAATAATAAGCTGACAGGTTACTATATACCCTCTTTAGGAAACGGTCCTGTTATTGCAGATGATCCTGAAGCAGGTATTGAACTGATGAAATACAAACATACTACCATGGCTGTAAAAAGTGCAGCTCTGCCTGTTGATAATTCAATTGCAGTTGAGTTTCTAATAAATAACGGGTATGTTGAAACATCAAGGGGGCTCCGTATGAGTCTTGGCAAAAAACTAAACTGGCATCCGGAAAAACTTTACAGCAGGATCGGCGGGAATGTTGGGTAGAGTAACATGCTCCGCCAATGCGATCGAGCGGTAAACTTCCCCTTCAAAAAAAAGCTGGATAAATCCAGCCTCTGCAAAATTTGCCTATTGCTTACTGCTTACTGCCTACTGCCTACTGTGGGACTTGCCTTACTTGCCTGCTGACTTTTCTTGCTCTTGCTCTTGCCCTTGCTCTTGCTCTTGCTCTTAATCTCCGTGTCTCCCTGTGTAACTTTTTTATTACACTGAGGTCCACAGAGTAGACACAGAGAACCACAGAGGTAAAGCAGAGAGATGTAAAAACTTATTTGATGTCCCAAACTTAACAATAACCCGGCTCATTTTGATTGATTAATCAATTGTCGATGAGAAAGTGCATGATGAGTTGGTTTCTAAGATCGTCGATCTCACCAAGAAGCTCAGCGTGGGCCAACCGACCGACGGCGCGACGAACGTTGCGGCGGTGATCAATAAGCGGTCATTTGAGTCTACGCTCGGCTATATCGACAAAGGCATCGAGGAAGGCGGCGTTCTTTTGACCGGTGGTAATGGTGACGGTTCGGAAGGATATTTTATAGAACCGACGATAATCGATAACGTCGAGCCCGGTGCGACGATCGAGCAGGAAGAGATCTTTGCTCCGGTCCTTGCGGTGATCAAGGCACGTGATTACGATCATGCATTAGAGATCGCGAACGGGACGGAATTTGGCCTTACTGGAGCGGTCTATTCGGCATCTCAGGAGAGGCTAGACAGGGCGAGCCGTGAATTTCACGTAGGCAATCTCTACTTGAACAGAAAGTGTACGGGAGCACTCGTCGGCGTCCATCCGTTTGGCGGATTTAATATGAGCGGAACAGACTCAAAGGCGGGCGGACGAGAGTATTTGCTCCAATTCATGCAGGGTAAATCAATTTCTCAAAAGTTATGACTATTAAGACCGGCTTGAGTTACAGAAGATTCCACGGCATTTCGAGAAATGCAGCTTTTGCTT
>JAWOJF010000392.1:0-11103 GCA_046481785.1 Ignavibacteriaceae bacterium
GCAACATATCTGTATCAGAACTACAATCTAATTAAAAAGCTTTTTGCCCGTGAAAATTAACTTTGTTGAAAAACTATTAGGCTCGGGATTTTATACCGGGTATATTCCGTTTGCTTCCGGTACCTTTGGTAGTTTGGCTGCATTGGTTATTTATTTTATCCCCGGTTTTGAAAATCCCGTTATAATAATCCCTGCAATAATTCTTTTTAGCTCATACGGTATTTATATAAGCGGAAAATTTGAAAAAATATATGGTAAAGATCCCGCCCAATGTACAATTGATGAAGTTGTCGGCATGTGGATATCCCTTTTGTTTCTTCCAAAAACCATCCTTATATCATTATTTGCATTTTTTATATGGAGGGGGATGGATATTATTAAGCCATTTCCGGCACGGAAATTAGAACGCCTACCGGATGGCTGGGGAGTAATGGCAGATGATATTGCGGCATCAGTTTATTCTGTGCTACTTGTTCACATAATTTTGCTTATTTTTGAATAAGTAATTAATGATGCTAAAATTATCAATTTTATTACATAATTTATTTTTATTTAAGAGTATAATTAAATGAATGCTCATATTCTAACAATTGGGGATGAAATTCTTATAGGCCAGACACTTAATACAAACGCCGCTTTTATTGGATCGGTTTTAACTGCAGTACAGGTGAGGGTAAAAAAAACATCCGTTGTGGGGGATACTAAAGAAGATATTATTAAAGAATTTGAAGATGCCTGGCAAAAAAGTGATCTTCTGATTGTAACTGGAGGATTGGGGCCTACTCATGATGATGTAACTCTTAATTGCATTATTGATTTTTTTAAAACTGAACTGGTAATGGATGAAGAGGTACTTGAAAATGTTAAAAAGATTTTTGGAAAAAGGGGATTGGAAGTAACTAAAGTAAATGAGAACCAGGCCCTTGTACCCAAAATAGCATCTGTTATAAAAAATGAGCTTGGAACTGCCCCCGGAATATGGATTGAAAAAGATGAAAAGATTTTTGCTGCATTGCCTGGCGTGCCTTATGAAATGAGGGCGATGATGGAAAATTATGTTATTCCTAATCTGCGCGATAAACTGAAAAATTTGAAAACAATTGTTAAAATGATTAATCTTCAAACCACTGGTATTCCGGAATCTGTTTTGTTTGAAAGACTGGGTGATATTGATGAACTGCTTGGCGGTGCCCGCCTTGCTTTTCTTCCCAGTCCGTTAGGGATAAAGCTTAGAATTTCGGCAGAAGAAGAGTCTGAAGAATCTGCTATTGAAAAATTAAATGAAGTTGAACAAAAAATAAGATCAAAAGCAGGCAGATTTATTTTTGCCAAGGGCGAAGAAAGTCTTGAAGAAGTAGTAGGAAGGCTGCTTAAGGAAAGAGGTTTTTCTATTGCAATTGCTGAATCATGTACCGGTGGAAATATTTGTAACCTGATTACCAATATAAAAGGAAGCAGTAACTATTTTGAAAGAGGTGTGGTTTCATACAGTAACGCTTCAAAAGTTGAGATACTTAAAGTAAATGAGGATACAATTGCAGAACATGGTGCCGTTAGTCTTGAGGTTGCAAGACAGATGGCTGAAGGGGTGAAATCAATAAGCGGAACCGACCTGGGTTTGGCTATAACCGGAATAATGGGGCCTACCGGGGCTGCTCCCGGAAAACCTGTAGGACTTGTATATGTTGGTTTATGTGATGATAAAGTATGCACAGCAAAAAAATTTATTTTTGGAGATGACAGGCTCCTGAATAAACAGAGGGCAACCCAGGCTGCACTTGAAATGGTAAGAAAGTATTTGCTTGGAATATCGGCTGATGATTAGATTATTTATTGCCCTAAAAATTCCCGATGATATAAAAAAACAAATTATTACATTTAGAAATGAGATTCACACTTCTTCAATTAAACTTAAATGGGAGCCGGAAGAGAAATTACACCTTACCCTTAAGTTTATTGGAGAAGTTCCGGGCAATATTTTAGATGAGATAATCAGCTCTGTTTCTTTTATTAATGAATATAGAAAATTCCTGTGTAGTTTTACCGGCTTTGGGTTTTTTTATAAAAAGCGGGACCCCAAAATTTTGTGGGCTGGTTTCAGGGTGGAAGACAGTTTAATTGAGTTAGCTGCCCGGTTAAACATGCATTTTACCAGTTTTTCAATACCTGCTGAAGATAGAAAATTTAAAGCACACTTAACCCTTCTCAGAATCAGAGATAGGGGAAATGTTGATGGAAATTTTATTGATGGATTTGAAAAATTTACGGTTAATGAAATCCCTTTTTTTGCAGATGAAATTGTCCTGATAAAAAGTGATCTTCTTCCGTCAGGTTCTAAGTATACAGAGATTAAAAATTTTAAATTAAAATAATTCCCCTTCTCTTTGAGAGAGCATTCTAATGCGGGGATAAAGCGTGAGAGTTTTAAAATAACAGGAGGTTCAAATGAGTTCTGAGAAAGAACAGAAATTAAAAATTATTGATGATGCAATTGCCAGTATAGAAAAAACTTATGGCAAAGGTTCTATAATGAAACTGGGGGATGGTGTAATAGCCCAGGTTGAAGCAATCCCTACAGGCGCTTTGTCATTGGACTATGCTCTTGGAATTGGCGGAGTACCAAGAGGCAGGGTTACTGAAATTTATGGCCCTGAATCATCAGGAAAAACTACATTGTGTCTTCATATAATTGCAGAAGCCCAAAAAGCAGGTGGGCTTGCAGCTTTTATTGACGCTGAACATGCCCTTGATGTTAATTATGCCAAAAGGCTTGGTGTTGATACAAGCAATCTTCTCCTTTCACAGCCCGATTTTGGTGAGCAGGCACTTGAAATTACCGATACTCTTGTCCGCAGTAATGCACTTGATGTAATTGTAATCGACTCGGTTGCAGCACTCGTTCCGCGTTCTGAAATTGAAGGTGAAATGGGAGATGCCACTATGGCTGTCCAGGCAAGGCTTATGTCACAGGCTTTAAGAAAACTTACCGGCGCTATTTCAAAATCAAAAACTTCTGTAATTTTTATTAACCAGTTAAGAAGCAAGATAGGGGTTATGTTCGGAAATCCTGAAACTACAACAGGAGGTAATGCTTTGAAGTTTTATGCCTCCCTAAGGCTGGATATCAGGAGAGTTGCAGCTATTAAAGACGGTAATGATGTTGTTGGCAACAGGACAAAAGTTAAGATTGTTAAAAGCAAAGTTGCTCCTCCTTTTAAGGAAGTTGAGTTTGATATTCTTTATAATGAGGGTATAAGCAAATCAGGAGATTTACTTGACCTGGCAGTTAATTTTGGTATAATAAAGAAAAGCGGCGCCTGGTTTACTTATGATGATGAGAGATTCCAGGGCAGGGAGCAATTCCGCTCAAGGCTGGTAGAATCACCTGAACTTTTTGCTAAAATTAACGCTGATGTTAAAACCAGGCTTGGTATGAGTGCTGCTGCACCCGCAAACGGATCTGAAGATAAAAAAGAAGAAAAACCAGCTAAGGAAAAAAAGAAATAACAAAATTTCAGAGTAAAATTTTGGAGTTGTTCCGGAGACAATGAAAATATTAAATATTACTAAAAAAGATGAGAAAAATGTTGTAGTCCATCTTGATAATGATGAAAAGCTTTTCCTTTCTTATGAAGTATTAATGAAAAACGGCTTGAAGAAAAACGACGAAGTTTCTGAGAGCCGTTTCTCTTTCCTGGTAAACCAAAACCAGCTTTACCACATAAAACAACGGGCTGCCCGCTACCTGGGGCGCAGGCTTCACTCGGTTAACGAACTTAGAATTAAACTGAGGCAAAAAGGATATGATTCCACTCTTATTGATACGGTTTTGGCTGATCTTGTTGATAAAAATTATTTAAATGATTATGAATTTTCCTCCCTGCTGGCGGATGAAAATATTAAGAATAAATTATGGGGAAAAAATAAGCTTAAGGCTGAGTTAATTAAAAAGGGGATACAATCTTCTGTAATTGATAAAATTATTGCAGAAAAATATCCCGAGGGTAATGACGTTGAAAATGCATTATCTCTTGCGGAAAAAAAGTTAAAGCAGCTTTCATACCGCAATCTCGAAGAGAAAAAACTTAAGGAAAAAATAATGTCTTATCTTTTTTCACGCGGATATGATTATCAAACCGTTAACAATGCAGTGGAAGAAGTATTAAGGAGATAGTCCTTATCTATGCTGCTTTTAATTTTTCTTTTAAAGCAAGAATCATTTCTGAAAGTTCGGGAATGGAAACAACTGCTGCTGCTTCTTTAAGCGGGTACCACTTTCTTTTTCTTCCTTTTTTTTCGGGGTAATCTTCAACTTCTTCAATTACTTCCATCGAGTATATCTTTACATGGGTTAACCCAATATCTTTTTTAACATTATATGAGCCCAGCTCCATTGTTTCATTGGTCCCTAACACCCCTGCTTCTTCAAAAGCCTCTTTTTTGGCTGACTCGAATCCGGACAAATTAAATTCTATAAATCCTTTAGGCACTATCCACTTTTTCTTTTTCATGGAGGTAATGAGAAGCACTTCTATCTCATTATCTGTTTTTCTATAAGGTATAACGCCTGACTGATTAAAATTAAATTCTAATTTCAAATTAGACAACCTTGTCTGAATTTATTTTATCTTTTAATGCAATATTAACAATTATTTTTGGAATAACTACAATCCAGACATATAATCGGATTATTATCACAGGAATTTAAACGAAGGAATTATTTTAGTTTACACTTTTTCAGTATTGTCATTTATTAAACCATTCCTAAAATACCTAAAATAAAAACAAGCAAAAGCAAAAACGGCAGCAGAGGCATGAATAACTGCAAGACCTTTTAGGCCAGGCTTGCCGGAGAGATCCCGTGCAAGAAGTATAAATCCTCCAAGGGCAGCCACAATTAACAAAACCAAACTTATATCTGGTGAATTATCCGGATTATTAATTGTATAGATGATCACAAGTGTAAGACCTGTGGCAGCAAACAAGCCATGGCCAATGACAGCACCCCTGGTCGGTTTTTTATTTTTTAATATTGCAGTAATTAAAACTAAACCTAACGCTGCGGCAATGGCAAACATAATTACTGATATTGCAAGCATATTTTCCTCTTTTCCTGTTGATGTTCTTTTAATAGATGTTTTTAAATAAACATCGGTTACAAAGATTTTTAAAATTTTATAATCTATTTTTAATTGCAGATAAATAATGGAAAAAATAATGCCGCAAACACCAAATGATGTAACGAGCTTAATTTTATCCGATGAAGAGATATTAGAAAAAATAAAAGGGGGGAGTGCTGAGGAATTCCGGATAATTATGAAAAAATACAACCAGAGGCTTTACCGAGTGGCGTTGTCTTTTGACATAAATGATTTTGATGCAGAAGATGTTTTACAACAGACATATATTTCCGCTTTCAATAACCTCTCACAATTTAAAGGGGAGTCGCAGTTTATTACATGGCTTACAAGAATTCTTATAAATCAGTGTCTTATGTATAAAAGAACACAGAAAAATTTAAGAAAAAAATCTGAAGTAATTGCCGAGGAATTTAATATGAAAATGGGACTCTTAAACGAGAATAACCCGGAGGAGCTTTACATGAAATCCGAACTTAAAAATATACTTGAAGAAATCATTAAAATGCTGCCCGAAAAATACAAGACAGTATATGTTGTAAGAGAAATTGAGGGTATGAACACCCGGGAGACCGCCGAAATTTTGAATATTAGTGAAGAAAATGTAAAAATCCGGCTGTTTCGTGCAAAAGAATTAATTAAAGATCATCTTCTCAGTAACTTTAATAAAAAAGAATTGTTAAGTTTCGGGAATCAAAGATGCGATAGGGTAACTGATATCGTTATGAACTTTATTTATAATCAAAGAGGTGAAGGGGATAAAAGGAAACTATCAGGCACAAAAAACAATTAATATTCTTCAAATATCCCATAGTTTTATAAAGATTTTAAATGAGTTAAGTCTCCGTTCATTTTCGGTTAACTATCCATCCATTCTGCCGAATCAATATTATATTTATAATTACGGCCTTCAAAGCAGTGATCTTAAGCCCGGCAAGTAATTGATCTGTATAATTAATTATATGATGGAGTTTAAAAATTTATAAAAATGAAAAAGATTAGCCTTTTAATAATTGACGACAACAGGCTTGTATGTGAAGGACTTAAAGCTGTTATTAAACAGAGCGACAATATGACAATAGCTGCTGAATACAGGCCATATGAGTTTATATTGAAAAAAATTGCTGCTTTAAATCTTAATATGATTCTTATTAATCTTGATCTGAAAAATCAATCCAGTCTTAAAGCCGTATTAACAATTCATAAAGCTTTCCCGTCTATAAATATAGTAGGCATGAACCTGCCGGAACATCCCGATATTCTTGAATTTATTCATGCCGGTATATCAGGATTTATTCTGAGAGATGCTACAGTTGACGATCTGCTGAAAACCCTTCGGAAAGTGGTTGATGGTGAAAAGGTTTTGCCCCAGAATTTAACTCCAATGCTTTTTAAACAGATTATAAAAGAAGAGAAAAAAGTATCAGGAAATATTGAACAGTTAACTAAAAGAGAAACTCAGATAATTGAGATGATTCAGGAAGGTCTTACTAATAAAGAAATTGCGCAGAAACTTTTTCTTTCAATTAGTACAATAAAAAGTCATGTGCACAATATACTGGAAAAACTTAGCTTGAATACAAGGCAGCAAATAGCTAAATATTGCAGCCGGAATCAGCTCCTGGATATAACAGACAAATATTAATTTCCTTTTTTCCGGTTCCCTCTATATTAGCATAGCCCCCGGAATTAATCCCTTTTTCATCCTTCCATATATAACCTTACTCCTTCTTTTTCAATATCTTGTGGGTGACACGTTTTGCTATTCCAAATTACAAGTTCAGATTATATAGGGAAAATATTTGGCAGGGGGTATTATGGTTAAAAAGAAAATTTTTATTTATGAAGAAGAAGCTATAGTTGCACTCGATATAAAAACAATATTATCGCAAAGCGGTAAATATCAACCTGTTATTTTAAGAAAAAATGAAAACTTCTCTGCTGTATTTAATTCAGAAAAACCAGAATTAATTATTGCCTCGGTTAATGCCAGACTTACTTTTCCAGAAGAAATATTACTGCCGGTAAAAGAGGCTCATATTCCTATGGTTATTCTTGCACACAGTAAACCGAAAAGTATAACAGCACAATTAAAATTAACTTTGAATGGGGATATCCTTCTAAAACCGTTTGATAAAGATGAACTTATCTTCTGTGTACAACATTTGATAGAGGAAGGAGCTGATCAGTCTTCTTTAAGCAAATAGCTCATAGTAGTTCCGTCTACATTACCTCCGCTTACAATTACTCCTATCCTTCCGGGGGAAATTATTCTTTTGCTTAAAAGTGCCGCAATACCCATTGCTCCGGTGGGTTCAACTACAATTTTCATCCTGTAAAAAAGAAATTTAACCGCATCTGCTATTGATTGTTCTGAAACAGTTTTCATTTCATCAACATATTTCAGTATTAATGGAAAAGTAATTTTTCCTAAAGATGTCGTCCTTGCGCCGTCGGCTATGGTCTGAGGATTTTTTACACTTTGCAGTTGTTTTGAATAAAACGAACGAACAGCATCATCAGCCAGTTCAGGTTCAACCCCAATTACTCTGCAATCGGGCAAAATGGATTTTGCTGCCAGAGCTGACCCGCTTAAAAGTCCGCCGCCGCCGCATGGAGTAATTAAAATATCAATATTTTTAACTTCATTTATTAATTCAAGAGCCGCTGTTCCTTGTCCTGTAATTATATCCGGGTGGTCAAATGGAGGAATTAATGTATAACCTTCCGCATCAATTATATGCTGTGCAACATCTTCCCTGTTCTGTAAATCCGGATCATAAAATACAATTTTTGCTCCATACTGTTCCGCAGCATCCTTTTTGGAGGAAGGTGCATTAAGGGGCATAACAACAACAATTTTTACCCCAAGCATTTTACCTGCAAGGGCTACAGCCTGTGCATGATTGCCTGAAGAATATGCAATCACTCCTTCTTCTTTTTGCTTTGCAGGTAATTTTGATATTGCGTTATAAGCACCTCTGAATTTAAAAGCTCCGACTTTTTGAAAATTTTCACATTTTAAAAAAACCTCTGCTCCTGTTAACTTATTTAATGTATTTGAAGTTAAAACAGGCGTTTTATTTGCTATCCCTTTAAGTCTTTGGGCAGCCTCAAGTACATCTGTAAACATGTTGTTACCTTAATCTCAATTTTTGAGGCAAAACCTATCATTAATTCCTGTTTTAAGCAAAAAAATAATAGATAACTTTAATGAATTTTACGGAATTCTTTATGATTTACTAATGCCTAATATCGTAAATATATGCCTTTTAGCGATTATCCGTTTAAAAAAGCGATATACACGCCTATATTCACATTGCTTAAAACTATAAATATAGCCTTACTTTTTTGAGTGTCGAAAAAAAAAGTAAACATTTATACAATTTTATCTTGTTTGAGAGGGCAAAATCCGGCAAGAATTATTGCTGATTTCTATTTGCAGGAAATTAAATAATTTTTAACGGGTTTAAGGAAGTATACGAATCTATAATCGGGCTATCCTTACTATCAACCTTCTTCAAACCAGCATTGTTTTAAAAAATAATCTTTACCAAATAAGTTTTAGTTAACGTGGGGTAAATTTTTAAGTAAAAGAGAGGGCAAAATGCTTAAATTTAACCGTTTAATTTTAATATTAGCCATGGTAATGGGTACATGGCTAAGTGCTTCCGCTCAGATCCAACTGAATGGCGGAGGGGCATATGCATCCATACAAGATGCTATAAATGATGCAACTATACCCGGTGATGTAATTACTGTTCCATCCGGGACTTACGAAGGGTTTTCGGTTGCAGGAAAAACAGATATTACAATAACCGGCAATGGTGCCGGCAATACAGTAATAAGTCCTTCCTCATTAATTTCTACCGGAATTGCACATAAATATACAGCTAACATGCAGGCTGTTGTATTCATTAACAATTCAAGCGGTGTTGAAATCAATGGAATGACAATTCAAAGCAATTCTTTAACCCCGGGTGCAGGCGGTCCGGATGCAATTGTTTTTTGGAATTCTTCATTTGGGGACATAGTTAATTGCGAAATTACAGGCTTATATACAATAAGCGGTGTTCAAACAGGTCAGGGGATTGCTGTTGATGCAAGTAACGGAAGTCCTGCTGCCATAAATGTAACTAACACTTCAATTACAGGCTTTCAGAAAAACGGAATTGATGCAGTTAACGGGAACTCCCTGCTTGGCAATCCCGGAACAATTACCGTAAATGTAAATAACTGTACCATTACAGGTGCAGGAAGTACAAGCACTATAGCTCAGAACGGTATTCTGGTATGGAACAGGGGGGGTGGAATAGTTACTGCTTCCGTAAACGGAGTTTCATTATCCAATATTAATTATACTCCTCCTGCTGATAAGGCTACAGGAATTTTAGCTTACGGTACAGCCGGAGCAAGTATCTCCTCCCTTACAGCCTCTGATTTTTCAAATGTTGAAGTATATATTCATACCCACAGCGGGGAAGATTTAGTTCCCGGCGATGATAATGTATTTGATGGTATAATACTCGGTGATGCTACTGATGAAGAACTGTTTTTAATTGAAGAAAAAATTCAGCATAAACTGGATGATCCGGTATGGGGACTTGTTACTCTTAAGGAAGATAATCTGTTTGTAAATGATGATACTAATTTTAACTATGCCCTTTCTCTTGCCGGGGATGGTGATACAATTAAAGTTAAAAGCGGAACTTATTCGGCTATAGTAATCAATAATGGGATAACCCTGATAGGTGAGGGCGGAGCAGTAATTAACAGCGGATCACCTGCAATTACAGTTAATGCTACCGGGGTTACTATTACCGGCTTTACTTTTAATTTTGATGCCCCTGATTATGCCATAGACATTCTGCCAGGCGCTTATGATGTTACAATTGATAATTGCAGATTTGAGAATACAAACGGCTTATTAGTTGGTAATGGAGTGCGCAACCAGGGTACCGGCTTTGTTGATGCAAGATTTAATTACTGGTTTAGTTCTACCGGCCCAACCATTGTATCCAACCCGGGCGGAACCGGAGCCGTTGCTGCCAATATTTCATCAGGCAGTCTTGAATATTTTCCATGGTATATAAATCAGGCTTTAACTGTTTTATCTGTTCCCCAGGCTGTTGCACCGATAAACGGATTGACCGGAGTATCCATTCTGCCGGAATTAACATGGTCACCCGTTGCAGCAGTATCATATAGATTGTATGTAGATGATGCTCCGGATTTTACCACTCCGTTGTATGAAACTGATGAGGGGACTAACCTTACAAAAATATTCGATGCATTAACTGCTAATTTTCCTTTAGATAATGCAACCTTATATTATTGGAAAGTAGGAGCTTTTGATTTTCTTGGGAATGAATATGAATCCCCGGTTTATCACTTTACTACTATACAGCCGTTAACCGTTACACTTTCCTGGGCAGTAGATAATGCACTTATATATGAAAGTCCCGTTACTTTTGGCTGGTTTACCGGTACATTTGTAAACGATCTGAAATTTACCCTGCAGTATAAATACTCAGATACTCCTCCGGCTGATGAAACATTCTGGACAGGCACACCTGCTGATGATGCCGATCCTTTTGCTTCTGTTACTTTAACAGCAGTTACCAGCAGTCAGCAGCCAGTTCTTTTAACAGCAAAGCAGTATTATTGGAGAGTTCTTGTTCAGAGTGACAATGATGATGCATACATATATTATCCTGATTATAATGTATACGAAACTTTTAAAACTATAGGAAGCACTACAGTAACAATAATACCATCATATCCAACAGACGGAGCCGTAATTTATACGTATACTCCTGTATTGTATTGGTATATAAGTGAATATGCTGACGGTCTAAAATACCAGGTTAAATATGGAACTTCAGGAGCAGATGTTGCGCCTGCAGATGGAGAACTTGATGCCGGAACCAAGCTGCCGGCTGATGCAAATATTATAGTTGATGGT
>JAWOJF010000295.1:0-5755 GCA_046481785.1 Ignavibacteriaceae bacterium
GATACTTAGAAGTGATGTTTTAAAAATGGAGGACCTTCAGGTTGGAATGAAACTTAAAGGTACTGTAAGAAATGTAGTTGATTTCGGTGCTTTTGTAGATATAGGAGTTAAGCAGGATGGCCTCCTGCATGTATCGCAGATAGCGGATCGCTTTATTAAAAACCCCCTTGATGTAATAAATGTTGGTGACATTATTGATGTAACAATAACTGCCATTGAACCGGAGAGAGGAAGAATATCATTAAGTATGAAAGCATAAGTCAGAGATCAGATAGGGTAGGAACACACCTGGGTGTGTTCAGGAATATATCTGGGTGTGTTCAGGAACCTGGTTATGTTCCTGCATTTATTCCATAAAACTCACAGTAAAAGTACTCCCTTCTCCTTTTTTACTTTTCACTGTAATTTCTGCCTTGTTCAGATCAGTATATTTTTTTGTTAGTGCAAGGCCTAAACCGTTCCCTTCAAATTTTCTTGAGTAGCCTTTTGATTCCTGGGAAAAAGATTTGAACAGATTTGGCATATACTCCTCAGAAATTCCAATACCGGTATCTTTAACTTCAGCACAAACTTTACCATTTTTATTTGTATATAGTTTAACTTCCACGCTTCCTTTTTCGGTAAACTTAATAGCATTATCAATTAGGTTTTGAAATATCTGGTATATGGTATACTCATCACCGGATACCGGTTTTATATCCGGGTTAAGATCAAGTTTTAATGATACTCCGGTGGAAGCAGCATGTGAATAAAATTCATTCATTATTTTTCTTAAAAGCTCTGCCAGGTTTACTGAAGTTATTTGCAACTCGTATATACCTGTTTGTATAGCCGACATATTTAGAACCAGGTCCACGGTTCTTATTAATCTTCTTCCCGAGCTGTCAATGCTGTTAAAAATAAAGTTTAAACTTTCGTCCACTTTATTTTCGAATTCCATTTTAAGAAGTGAAGTATAATTAAGAATAGCATTCAGGGGTGTTCTTATTTCATGAGACATCTGCGCAAGGAATTCTGATTTAAGTCTGTCAGACATCTCAGCTTTTTCCTTAGCTTCTATTAAATCTTTTTCCGCCTGTTGTTTCCTTTTAATTACTTCTGCTTCATTTAAAGCCCTGTTAATTACGGGCACAAGACGTTTTAAATTATCCTTGATAACATAATCGGTTGCACCATTCTTCAGAAGTTCAACAGCACGTTCCTCCCCGATTGTACCCGAAACAAAAATAAAAGGTATATCCGGATATTTAGTACTGGCTATTTTGAGGGCGCTTTCCCCGCTGAACCCGGCAAGAGAATAATCTGAAAGAATAAGATTAAAATTTTGATTCTCAAGAGTTTCACTGAACTTATCTTCGGATGATACAAGGGTAAAATCGGCCTCTATACCCTCTGATTTTATTTCCTCTTCTACTATAATTGCATCTTTTAGGTTATCTTCAAGATGTAAAATCTGAAGCTTATCCATTATAGACCCCCGGTTAGATTTTTTGTGGAACCTCATTAATTACTGCCCAAAACACTCCTGTTTGTTTAACAGCGGCAATGAACTTTTCAAAATCAACCGGTTTTACAACGTAGGCATTAACTCCGTATTTATAACTCTCTATCAAATCTCTTTCCTCCCTGGACGATGTTAATACTACCAGCGGAATAGTCTTTAAATCATTATCCGATTTCAATTGTTTTACAAGCTGAAGTCCATCTACCTTTGGCATTTTTAAATCAATAAAAGCAACAATAGGATCACCCCTCTCCCTTGTTTCAAATTTCCCTTTATAATAAAAATAGTCAAGGGCCTCCTGGCCGTCCTTAACATGCACAATCTCATTTAAAAAATTAGATTCTTCCAAAGCCATTTTAGTTAATTCAGCATCTTTGGGATTATCTTCTGCAATAAGTATTCTTTTTAATTTCTCCATGCTGTCTCCTTGCATGAAAATGTGTGTATTAAATTCATCTATTTATTTCATCAGAATCTAATCTTTCATTCCTCAGGAAACAAATCCTGTTTTTCAGATTTTCAATATAAACATATATGAATTATCCGCAATTAATGAAAATCCGTAGTTTTCTACGGATTTTCATTAATTTTTTACCTGTTTTCTGCGAAAACAAACAGAAAACACATCATTTTTAAAGATGTACTTTTATTAAACATGCCTTTTTTCTATTGTTTCAATTATATATATTCAAACCATTATTCCAAATTCATATGAAAATATATAACTACTTTCTCAAAACCATTACTGAAAAAGGGGCCGCATTTTTTGTTTTAGTGGACCCCGATAAAATTTATCCCGGTAAACTGCCTGACTTTCTAAGCTGTTGTAATAAAGCAGGGATAGACGGGCTCTTAATAGGCGGCAGTCTGCTTATGCAGGATGGTTTTGAAAATTACATTAAAAGAGTAAAGGAAAAAACATCACTTCCTGTTATTATTTTTCCAGGTTCAATTAACCAGGTAAATAAATCTGCTGATGCAATTCTTTTTCTTTCTGTAATCAGCGGGCGTAATCCTGAACATCTTATAGGAAAACATGTTTTATCTGCTCCATTAATTAAGCAGTCAGGAATAGAACCTATATCAACTGGATATATGCTGGTTGAATCGGGTGCAATTACCACTGCATTATATATGAGCGGCAGTAATCCTATACCGCGCAATAAACCTGAAATAGCCGCTGCAACTGCTCTTGCAGCCGAATACCTTGGAATGAAATTAGTTTATCTTGAGGCAGGTTCCGGCGCTGATATGACTGTTCCGAATGAAATGATCAAAGCAGTATCCCATACCTGCTCTATTCCTGTAATTGTGGGGGGCGGCATCAGAACACCTTCTGCGGCAAGAGAAAAAGTAGAACACGGGGCAAAGATAATTGTTGCAGGCAACTTTTTTGAGAATGAAAATAACTGGGAACTGATGAAAGATTTTGCTGATGCCGTACATGTTAAATCTTACATTGCCGTTTAGGGTGAGTATAATTATTTTAGAAGGAGTTGATTCGGTTTCGTTAAAAAGAGAATGTAATGCTTCCGGAAAGGATTTAAAGATATGTCTAAAAATCTTGAAAAAAATAAACGAAGATTAATTACTTTTAGAAAAACAAAGAAAAAGAATAAAGAAACGACTGTATCGGATTGGCTTGAACTTAGGGATAAGGTTTCAAAGCTGTGGGATGATGTTTCAGTTGAAGAAGAATTAAAGTACCAGCGGGAAAGATGACAGAAGACTTAACTATCGATAGTTCTGTGATAATTTCTTCTATCATAACTTCCGAAGTAACTCACTTAAAAGCCCTTGAAATAATCACATCTGTTATTGAGAAGAAACAACCTGTCCATTTCCTTTTTTCTGTATTAGTTGAAGTATCCGGGGCAATAAAACTAAGAACCAGGTCTGCCTTAGTAGCAAATGAAGTAAGAAATAGATTGCTGAATATCCCTAATATTAAGTTTTATGAATTAACAGCAGAGCGTAGTGAGAAAGCCTGTTTAATCTCTATAGAGCTGGGTTTAAGAGGAATGGACGCAATTATTGTCCAGCTTTCAAATGAACTCAATACAAAATTAATTACATTTGATGCTGAAATATTGAAAAAATTGGGTAACTAATTGGATAAACAAAACTTTATTACTGAATCGCTTAAAGAAAGTTCTGAAACCAAATTAAAAATACTGCAGGAATGCAGTAATGATATAATATCTGCTGTTGATATGATTACAGATTCTTTCAGGAATAGCGGGAAACTTCTGCTTTGCGGTAACGGCGGCAGTGCTGCTGACTGCCAGCATATTGCAACTGAATTTATGATCCGTTTAAGTCATACTGTTCAGCGTCCTGCTTTACCTGCTATTGCGCTAACAACTGATACCTCAAACCTGACAGCAGGCGGCAATGATATAGGATTTGAAAATGTTTTTGCCCGAAGTATAGAAGGGATTGGTTATGCAGGGGATGTACTGCTTGTTATTTCAACAAGCGGAAACTCTGTTAATATTATTAAAGCTGTTGAAAAAGCCCATTCAAAAAAGTTGAAAGTGGTAGGTTTCCTTGGTGGGACCGGGGGCAAACTTAAATCCCTGGTAGATTTACCCATTATTATACCCTCCTCTAATACACAACGTATACAAGAAGGTCATATTACAATTGCTCATATAATCTGCGAACTTGTTGAAAATGAACTCTACGGATAATTGTATGACTGCTTTAATTGTTCATTGTTCATTGTTAATTATTCATTGCCCTGGGGCAGACGATTTCCATTGCTAATAATTGTTATAGTGATTAGTTTTGCTATGCACGTAAATAGTGATTTGTATGAAAGCCAAAATTATAAAAATGGGGAATTCGGCTGGTATCTGCATTCCTAAAATCATCCTTGAACAATGCCGCATGGAAGGCTTCGTTGACATCCAGATTCTTGAAGATAAACTTGTTATTAAACCTGTAGAGGAAGAAATAGCAAAAAATCTTAAAAGAAAAGAGCAGGAAAAGACTTTTGAAGAAAGTCTTAGTGAAGCATGCTGGTACGAGGATGAAACTGAATGGAAATAGATTAGTCTTAGTACCCGGTAAATATTATTAGAATACGTTTCTTCAGGGGATCATTTTTATTTAAAAACTGATTTTATCTCCCGTTGTAATATTATATTTATTTGTAAAACCCGCATTTACTTCAAGAACATATTTTGCCGGTTCTGATGAAGGATAACTATTGTCAGACAACGGAATAGTGTTTTTATGTATCGTTACTATTTTCTTTCCTGAATTAATAAAAATTATATCAAGGGGTATATAGGTATTGCGCATCCAGAAGGACTGCCTTTCTTCAAAGGGAAAAATAAATAGCATTCCCTGGTGATCTTCCATATTTCTTCTGAACATTAAACCAAGCTGCCTGTCATAATCATCATCTGCAATCTCAATGTCCAGTCTTATTTTTGAATTACCCGATGAATCGGCAATTACAAGCTCTCCTTCTTTTTTAAACATATATTCGTTACCGGTTTTTTTCGGAATAAGCAGGCTGGAAAAAATAAAATAAGCTCCAAAGGCAATTATTATTACTACTGCAACAATAGTGATAAGTGTATTATTTTTTTTGGAATGACCTGGGTTATTTTTTTTTGTCTTTTTATTCTGTTTTTTAGCCACAGTAAAATTCCCTTAACTATACATTCAAATATAATTCAGAAAAATGCACAATAACAAAACAGAAATTTTACAGCGTGATGCAATACAGTTGAATCCCTCCCAAACTAAAATGCTTATAAGCGGGTGGGGAGAGGAGACTTATGAAAATGCTGTTGTTGAGAAGATTACCTATTTATCCGACGGGCTGAAAGTAAAGGGATATATTGCTTATCCCAAAAATACTCAGTCAGAAAAACTTCCCTGTATAATATGGAACCGCGGAGGCTACCAGAACAAAGGAGCCATTGATCATTTTACCGCACGGGGTATATTCGGAAATCTTGCAAGCTGGGGATATGTAGTTTTCGCATCCCAATACCGCGGAAATGACGGCGGAGAAGGAAAAGAAGAAATTGGCGGAAACGATGTGAATGACATTTTAAATCTTATTCCATTAGCTGATGAGTTTAGTTTTGCCGATAAAAACAGTTGGGGTATTGAGGGTTGGAGCCGCGGCGGAATGATGACTTATTTAACTCTCCTTAAAAATCCCAATTTTAAATGTGCGGTCCTAACAGGAGCTATTTCCAATATAAAAGCATATGCAGAAAAAAGTGA
>JAWOJF010000352.1:0-4135 GCA_046481785.1 Ignavibacteriaceae bacterium
CGGAGAATTCGGTTTTGTTGGGTATATGAAGAACTCATCACCGCTTGCGTATGCAGCATCACCTCTGCGGTTCCATGATGCCCAATACATAATCGGCAGTTGGTTTGATGTTGCTTCTAAAGCAATGGCAGGATCCATGGTTTCGGAGTACGGGGTATTGAAAATAAAAAACCATTCCCTTGGACCATTAGCAGCTACGTTATTATAAAGAGTATGATTTCCCGGCCAATATTTACCGTCAACTAATCCGTTTGCAGCATTATTTTCTAACCAGCCCACTGCAAGTCTTTGAGGATTATCCGGATCATCGATATTCCATGCAGAAAGAGGTACATTCTTTGTAAAATCCTGAAATGAATATCCACCTTCAGGATTTACTATATGAGGAGCAAATTCAGGTAGTGCGGGCTCACCGGCAAAACCCCTTCCATACCTGTAACCATAGGACATATCGGGATCATTTTGGTCAAATGGAGGATCAAAATCGCCATTAAAATTTACTGTGGCTAATCTTAACACAACATTGTTTAGTTCAGTTGCCTGAACAACCCTATCGAGTCCGCCAAAAACATGATGAGGCGCATCCCATCCTAAAGCTCCACCCTCGCCTACATCATTTCCAAAAGACTCAAATCCGAATTCACCATTAACCCAGGTCCATTTTCTTTCTGCATTTAGAGCATCCCATCCCCAATCAGCGGGGTTATCAGAAGAGAATTGACTTCCGGGTTTAACGCCTTCTGGTGGTCCTACAACTTTTAGTAGAATACCGTCAACTATCAGGTAGTCTGCATCACCTGTCTGGTTTACTTGTCCGGCTAATTTAGTTTCACCTGTTGTATTGTCAATAAGATCCCAGGTACCATCATTATTGAAGGTAACTCTGTATGTATGTCCTGTAACTTTTGCCGGATCTATAACAATAGGAACAATTAAACCATCACTACTACCGGCAACTTTATTATAAACCAGTGTATCACCGCTAACACCCTCTAAAACTTCACCCGGGCGAGGCACCTGAGGAATTGCCATAACCGCAGTAACCGGATTTTCCAGGCTGCTTGGTACGGCAAGAGGATCAGGATTGTATGCATAAGATGTTACTGCATAATAATACCTTGTCCCATTAATAAGTACTTTATTCTTAATAAAGTCTCTTTTTATACTTATAAACCGTTCAATCCCGCTATCACTGCCGTACTGAGCAATCTCTTCAACTGTTTCACCGGAAACGGGATCAACAACCGACTGTTTAATTACTTTTACCTCATCTACAATATCATAAGTAGCAATTCTTACTCCCTCATCAATTCCGGCAGATGGTGATGGGAGCTGGTAAATATTATATCCCTGGAAGGTATAACCTTTTAAATCATGCGACTCTGTTCTTTGAACTGCAGCAGGATCAGACCAGCTTAATATTACCCCTCCATCCAGGTTAGAAACTGTTACCTGCGGAAGTGGCGGAGGAGAGGGAAGAACAAAATTATCATTGTAAGCTGATTGTGCAATTATACTATATGACTTTAACAACTGTACTGCCTGAAGATTATCATAACCAGCGCCGCCGGCAACTATCTGGGCAAGTACTACTTCCTGTGTATCACCCGGCACCATTTCAAATGGACCCGAAGAAAGCCCATATCTTCTGTCACCCGGATTAAAATAAATACCATCAAGGTAACCCGTTTGTGCTACAGGATCACCAGAAAGCGGGAACTTTGTAACCCCGCCGCCAAGTGAAGCAGGAATGGGGAACTCTACACCAAGTGTACCAATTTTACCCTGCAGAAGGTTATAAAATTCAAGTGTACCTTCTTCATATTCACCCTGTTCAGGATCACCGTAGGTTTCATCACCATTTATAAAATAATAGAACGCTGTAGCAGGAAGATTTTTCATCCCGGGTACTTTATGCCCGCCAAAAATAGCGGTATCTCCGGGTTCTCCAGCAACAATGGGCCCCTGGAAGAAGTCAAATCCGGTAGCCGGAGGATTGGCAAGATAAGTATTATCATTAGCTGTAGCGTTATAAGCATAACCAAGGCTTAGGAGAGTGTCAACACCCGCAAAATCATCGGTTGCATTACCAACGTCCGGATCAGACCAAACAGAAACATACATGTCATCAAAAACATCAGAACTTTTGTTTATAATTTTATATCTTCTGAAATCCATATTTCCAAGGGGACCAACAGCAGCGTAAGCCCAAATTGTAATCTGCATCTCAATGCCCATTGGAGGTGAACCATAGAACCCTATGGTAGCATTAGGATCAAGATCATTAACAACAAACCAGATTGTTTGTCCTGCACCGGGAAAACCAGGTATGTCAATTGCTGGATCATAAACACCATTACTGTCAACATCCTCATAAGGAGCGCCTTTTACGGCAGGCCATTCGTTCCAGTCTTTTTCATACTGTGCCCTTATATCAGCTTCAGAGCCTTCGCCTTCTCTAATTTCAGTAGCCATGTTTCCGGTCTCCCAATCAGGCCTTACTCTCCACATTCTTACATCGGCTGCGTCCGGGTCTTCAGCAGTACCATCGGGCAATATTGCTCCCGGTATAAGTCCTGTATTAAATGCTGAGCCGCCAACACGGATTTGCCCGTTAACATTTGCGCCCCACAGAAAACCAGATTGATAAACAGGATGCCTGTTACTTCCCTTAGGCCATTCCAGACCAGGATCATTACCATTAATGTCGGTTGTTCCATCAGCGTATATGAACGTTGATATGTTATTTATATTTAATTTATATGTCTGCGGTTGGCCGGTAGTTTTTCTCACTGATTTTGACTTATTATCCTTTGCCATAACGTATGCGGGCACAATAAAAGAAAAAATCAAGAGTAAAAAAACCAGCGATTTGAGAATTCGATTCATTTTTTTAAACTCCTATTATTAAAATTAATACTCTAACCTTAGTCCAAGTCTAATCTGTCTTGGCGGACCAAAGAAATAAGGGTTAGTCTGCAAGGCTGCGAAAGAATCCTGATATTGTTCAGAATAATCTACATTTATAGCCTTGTATAAATCGAGATATCTTTCACCATATGTTGCAAGAAAACGTGCCTGGCGTTCAGGATCATTTATTATACCATCGTCATCAACTGAACCGGTGCGCAGAAATACGTTTTCAATATTCCTTGCATCAAACAGGTTTATAACCTGAACATAAATGTTTAAACCCAACCTATCGAAAAGGTTAAATGTTTTATCCAATCTCATATCAAACTGGAAAGTAGATGGAGTTCTGGATGCATTTAATGCTTCAATAGGAGTTCTGTTACGTGCATCGCCTTCCAGATCATCAGCGCCGGTACCTCTTGTATATGGATGGCCGCTGCTGAACTGCATAAGAATAGAAGCGCCAAAATCATGAAGAGCTGACGGGCCGTCATTTGGTCCGAACCTGTAATCTATGCTAAGATTGCCTCTAACTGCATTGTTAAATTCCAATGGAGAAATATATTTAGGTGCAAATACCCTGTTTTCAACAGGAGCGCCTACAATACCTCTGTTAGAGTTAGGTGAAGACCCTGTTCCGCGTGCATCCTGGAAAGAAATTGATGCATTCGCAAGAACTCTCTGGAATCTTCTCATATTAAGTGTAATTTCAAGGCCTTTGGTTGTTGCAAAGTCACCATTAGCTAATGTTGTATATGCTTGAAATGGTGAACCTGTAGCAGTTTGCTGCATTGCAAATATAACCTGGTCTTTTATATCTTTATAATAACCATTTATATCAAAAGAAAGGAAATCGGTAAGCTGCTGTGTAAACCCGATTTCATATTGTGTTGTTCTTGTAGGCCTGATATTTTTTCCGGCAGGGCTGCCGAAGAAGAATGAATTTCTAAACTGGTATGAGGTTCTGTAATATCCTTCATACATATCAATAAGCTGTGTCTGCTGAACAAACTGGCCAAACTGGGCATGGAAAACTGTTCTCTCGGTAACGGGGAAAGAGAAACCTAAACGGGGACTTAAAGCCGTATATGTAGGAACTTCAGTCCAGCCTTCTTCAATAAGTGCTCCGCTGTTTCTGTTTACTCCCAGCTCCGGCCTGCTTGGGTCAACCAGCATAAGATTATCAACATCATAATGATCAAGTCTTAAACCAAGGTTTAAC
>JAWOJF010000322.1:0-8218 GCA_046481785.1 Ignavibacteriaceae bacterium
ACCATATATTTCACTGCAGTCAGCATAGGAATAGCCAAAGAAGGCAGCACACATATTAATTTTTTCTGATGGAACATTATGTTCCTTATTATATAACTTAAACGCACCATCCACACTGCGTGCAGGGTCCCCCCGGGCAGGCCCGTATAATGCTGAATTATGATTACTGATCTTACCCCAGGGGCCAAATAAATCGTACGTCATTATATTCATATAATCGACAAGAGAGGATATCTTTTGTACTTCAAGATCAGTCAAATGGCTGGCAGCAGCAGGCAGAGAAACAGTTAGCAAATAATTTCTGCCGGATTTATTACCAATTGCCTGCAGGCTGTCACGAACAGTTTGGATAAGTTTGGTAAAGTTTTCGCGGTCATGCTCAGTACCTTTATGAGGTTTATAACCCGGAAATTCCCAGTCGATATCGATACCACCAAAACCATATTGAGTAATATGTTTTACGCACCAGTGTGCAAAGTTAGCCCGTTTTAAGGGATCGGCTGCCACCTGCGGAAAATTATAAGAAGTTTCCCATCCTCCAACCGACAGAATAACTTTAGTATTGTGCTGCTTTGCGAGTTCAATTATTGATCTACCTGTGAATGAGGAATCATTTTCCCCTTTAAGAAGATAACGGTCTGCAGCCGGGTCCATCCCGGCTATGTCACCATTTTCAAGGGGATAAAAAAAGCAATAGTAAATCATTGTTAATTTATTATAGGGAATATTTACCGGGTTAAAAACTTCTGGATTCTGCTTCCAGTCCCAATACCGGTAACATCCTATAATTTCCTTATTCTGCCCTGAAGCCTGAGCTGAGATTAGGATAATCGTCAATAATAGAATGAAATTATTAAACTTTATAATTGCTGTTCTTTTCCACATACTATCTTTAACTTAAACCTTTTGTTAACAAAAAATTTACTACTCTACCCAAACAACGCCGCCTTTTTCAACTACCGGAATTGTACAGGACAAACTCCCGTCCACAGTACTACTTTCTAATTCTATCTTCTCTCCCAAATATGGTAAGTAAAAGATTTTCCCTTTATCTATTTGTGTAAACCTGATATTCACATCTTTCTCCGGGGCTTGTTTGGCAATCTCATCGCCTTTAAGGCCTTTATAATTGGCTATAAAAACATGCGGCTTATTTTCCACCGATACAGTTTGTGTAGATAAAAATGGTGAAGCCGTAATAACTATACGAGGTTGAACACCGAACTGACTATGTAATCCCGAAATAAAGTTTTCCCTGAATTTATTAATACTTGAATTTTCATCCGTACCTTCCCAGGCAGCATTATTAAATTCATAATTACATAAATCTGAATACAATTTTCCGGGACACTGCGGTAAAAACATATATTTAACATTTCCATCAGAAACCTGTTTATTACTCATTCTTTCTATATTCAGCAATTCCATCACCGGGTTGGTTTCAACTCTTGCGCCTGTATAATCATAAGAGCCGGTTTCCCCGGTAACAACCAGGGCTTTCCCTTTTTTAATAAATGATTTTAAAAAATTAATTTCGTCTTCAGAAATACATTTTACATCGGGTAATATCAGAACTTCTCCGTTAAAGCTATCCAGGGTGCGGGGCGTAACTATCTGGAACTCCGTATGTGATTGAAGCATCAGGTTCATTATCCCATGGTATGAGTTTATAAATTCATCTGCAAAGTAGTTCCTTGTTTTGGGAGAAAAATAAACTCCAACAGGATTGATGGAAGTACGTGGTTTATAAAAAACATTTTCATTATCAGCTATCCATTTATAAATCACTTTTCTTGTTTCAATATCATTTGATCCGGACATTACATGGCCGCTTGCATCCCAGGAATTGGTCCCTGCCATTATGTTTGATAACATAAGGTTTTTCATCGGCTCCTGGGGCGGTATTTTATTTTCCTCTCCCCATGAATAACTTAACATCCAGGAAGCTTTACCTTCAGCAAAAGCCCGGAAGGTATACATACCAATCATCCTTGAGAACCAGTCTAATGGATTTTTACTGGCAGCATTACCGCCGCCGCCGCTGAATTCGTGTGCTATTACATCTACAACATTATACATTTCATAAGTATCAGCACCAACTCTCACTGCTTCTTCCCCAATACCGGGATAAATTTCAGCAATAGAAATACCATCCGGATTCACACTTTTAATATTTTTATCAACTTCTTCCATAAAAGCTGTTAAAGTTTCAATCCTGAAGTCAATCCATTTACGGAAATTAGTATCCGAAAAATCTCCAAGTCTTAAATCTTTGCGGGCATCAAGACCGGTTTTATTTTTAAATGCCTGGACAGTGTAATCATCAAAACTTGCCCATGAATTTTCCCATCCGTCAAAGTGTGTCATCCAGTAAGGAATATCAACAAAAATTCCGTCTATACCTGTTTTAGCAATTTTCCGGATGTGCTCCATATAAATGGTACGCCATTCTTTAGCATAAGGGCTTATCCATACATCCTCATCTCCCTCATCAATCCAGAAAGCATCGCCGCCGCCAAACATTGCCGGTCTGTTATTAATATCTCTCTGAACCCAATCCGGATGATCTTTATAAAATGTATGTTCTGTCTTATCAGCATTAGCTGTTATGCATTCAAGACCGGCGATATAAACAAAAGAATAGTTGTTAATCTCATGCGCTCTTTTTGCCATCATCTCAATAGCTTCAAGTTTCTCTGTTGGATCAAGAAAACTTTCATATCTGCCCGGAGGGTCATTGTCTACTTCAATTCCAAACAGATGGGTCTCAAGTGCATCTTTTATAGTTGCCTCAATATTTGTTTTATTCAATCCGTGTCCGGCAGTCCTTACGTAGTGAGTCCAGTTTTGCTGGCCGAAAATTGTTGAAACGGATAATGCTAATAATAAAGCCGTTTTTCTAATATTCATAAATTTCTCTTTGTATAATTGTTTTGTTTAATAATGATTCCTTTTAAAGTCATAATAAACTATTTCTTTTCCAGTTCTATCTTTGCAAGTCCATAAATATTTAATCCGGGGAAAGTAACGGCAGCCATTGAATAATCATCTTGTTCCCTGATATCATATTTTAAATTCTTCATCTCACTTAACTCACCGCTATATGATATATTCTTTACCGTAAAGCCTTTGGGCAGTGCTATCTGCACGTTTATATTTTTTGCCGGGGTTATATCTCCGTCAATTGTAACGTTGTAATTAACCAAATGAACAAGCATGTGCTCATCATTCTTTTTCATTGTACTGATCTCAATAAACTTACTATCACCATTAATCATTGTTATTTCTGAATTCAGAAGCTTTAGTGATTCTTCAGCAACCAGATTTAATTTCTTACGAAGTTCAGGATGCATATTATCCCTGGTATACGCTTCAGGCACATCAGCAAAAACATCTACCATTGATGAACCGAAAAATGTTCCTTCTCTCTGTTCAAATTTGGTAAGATATTTATGTGCAGGCATATCAAGGGGTATAAACAATACTATCCCTTTCCCAATAGATGCAGAAATACTTTTTTCAGGATATTCAGAAAGTTTAGCGGCTTCTAAAAGAGGAACATTTTTATTTGAAAGATTATACTGGTTTTTAATTCCGCTTGAACCCAGGACAATTATTTTCCCACCCTTATTAACAAACTCCAGCAGAGCATTTTGTTTTTCCGGGCTTAACAGTGGTATGCGGGGAAGAATAATTAGATCGAATTCGTTGAGCTTATCTGTAAGCAGGTCATCTTCAACAATAAATACGTGTGATATTCCTTTATCTGTAAAAATTCTCGAGGTACTGAAAGCAAAACTTTGTTCATCCGCAAGGTACTGATTAACCGAACCTAAAATTGCAATATTGCTGTACAGATGAGAACCAATTAAATCCGGCCGCGATTTTGCAAGGAAGGAATACATTTCAGTAGCGCCGGGAGGAGTCTCTCTTTTTTCTCTGAAGATGCAATGATTAGCTACAGCTTCAGCTATATTTATCTGCGCCATTGCACTTAAACATTTTTCAGTTGGATTTGGAAATATCGGCGGTGTTATTTCAGTAGCGTAAACAATAACTGGTTTACCGTGAGCAGCAGCCGAAACATATTTTAATGCCGGACTGTTAGTAATTTTAACTCCATCTTTATTCCGGGGTGCAGCATCCAGGTACTCCTGCATTTCCGAATAGATAAAATCATCATATCCATCCCTGCCCAACATTTCAATATTACCTGCAGCAAGATAAGCGATAGGGCCAAAGCCAAAACCGCCGAAAACATTACCGGACACCATAAAATGAGGATTATATTTGCGGGCAACTGTTCTCATATGTTTATGAAACTCGGCCACCTGTGTGCCGCGGTAAGTAATCCATTCCATCCAGAATTTTTCGCCCCGCTTTTCAGGAAGTTTTATTTTTGCATAATCAGAAATGCCGTACTTTTCTTCAGCTATATTGGCAGGAAGATTTTTATTCAAATATTCGATAAAGCCTTTTTTGGAATATTCATCATATGATGTTTCTTCGGCAATGTGTGTCCAGTCTATATATGAACCATCAATGCCGGTTTCAGCCTGTGCACGTACTCTTCCTTCCATCATTTGGAGATATCCCGGATTTACAGGCACACCCCATGCCTCAAAACCTTCGTCAGTCTTCTCTCCATATGGTGCATAACGGTAATATGGAAAACTTCCATCAGCTTTAGCCATTATCCATGTAGTAGGATCTTCAGATGGTTTTGGCCCAATATAATCTTCAAAATCGTTCCATCTTTCATTATAAAATTTTAGGAAGTTAATCTGTTCTTTTTTAGGAACATCCTGATTTGATTCAGAATTGCCATTGAGTGATGTGGAAAGATACCTTAATACTATATACCCTTTATCATGATAAGACTCATTAAACTTTTTTGCTTCCTTCATTAAACTATCAAACTGTGCTCTTGTCACCTCATCAACATTAGGAGCTCCGCTGCCGAACGTAATTGTCATATTATTTTTTTCAAGAAACTCTGGATCTGTTTTATGCCCTAAGATCCAATGTCCCCAATCGGTATTTGGTTCCCACTTTTTTTCATCATTTCCGGAACAACCTATAATTATGATTGCAATAAAAAATATTATTACAGTCCGGAGAAAAACTTTTTTTATTACACTCATACTGCCTCCTTATATTTAACTTACACCGGGTCTCCACGGTGCTGTATGTGTACATCCCTTCAGGGGAAACAAATGTTAATTAACTGACTTTACTTTTAAATAAATATTGCTGCTTCTTTTAAGATTTATCTTTGCAGCAGGTCCATTAACAACTGAAATAGATTCATTTGTAAAAAGGTCTTTAACCTCATATTTTTTTTCTTCCAGCCCCCTGAGTTCAAGTTCACCATCAAATGGCCCGTGAGCAAAAAAATAAAAGATGCTGTCTTTAAGGGTTACATGCATTGCGGGATTATCAAACTCTATGTCGTAGAGATTCAAATATTCTCCTTTATAAATTTGCTCTTCCCTGTATATGTTAAGCCATTTTACCCAAAGCTGCTTCTGCTCAGGTGTCAACTCAGTGTAATATGTTTCAAAATAACCACCCATAGCTACACACTCATCTATTTCGCACGGATCATAGTTCCAATCATCTCTCAACTTTGCAGGTAGTATATAGCCGGGATTAAAATATGTTTTGGAACCATTAAGGGCTTTTTCCACTTTTAATCTCTGTACCACCTGTTCTTTGGTTGTTGCATCAGATGCATTTGTTATATTATAATAAGGCATTTTATATGGATCATGCGGACGGCCGCACTCGCACATTTCAATTGCATACCCGGGCTTTATTGACTGTACCTTTTCATACATAATTTTATATTGATTGGACATATTCCAATAAGATGAAAGGGGCGACTCATGTTTATGCAAAGTATTATAGCAGGGAGGAACTTCAATTAAATTTGCCCAATCGTGATAAATAAAATCCAAACCAAACGTCTTATATAATTTTTCAATCTGTTCTTCCCAGAAATCAATGACCGGTTCGTAAGAGGGACATAAAAAATAGGAAACGGGGTTCTCCATCAGATAAGGAGTATTGTCTTCTCTTTGCATAAACCAATCAGGATGTGTCTTTGCAACTTTTGAATGCGGCTCAGCTATTAACGGGCACCACCAGATTCCAACCTTAAAATTTTGTTTATGCATATCATCTACAAATTTTATCAGGTCTTTTCTGCCGCCGGGAAATTTATCCTTCCCGGTCCCCGGCTCCCAGTCGCCATAATTTGAAAACCAGCCGTCGTCAAGTACAATCATTTCAATACCCAGTTCTTTGAATTCAGGTATTTTTGCATAAATATCACTTAACTTAAAATCAAGTTCATAACCCCAGGTTTTCCAATAAGCCTGGGGAACTGTTTCGGGAGTTTCCTTAAATGTGTTAATCCCCTGTTTATTTAGAAACTGCGCATATGTTCTTAAGGCATCAAAATAATCCAGTGAATGAACTATAACGGCATGTTTAAGTGTTGAATACTTTTCATTTTTTGCAAGACTTATTGGGGTGTATTTATTAGAATAAAGCTCCTCTATTCCATATCTGACTGTTCCATTATCTTTAACTTTTATCGGCAGGTTAACAAACTCAGGTTTAGTTGAAATATGCGCTATAGCCATCCCCATTTCCTTACCCCATAAATCCAGCACAGGTATTCCGCCCCCCTGCGGATCACGATATGAATCAATAATACCCATGAAGTTCGTTGCAGAATATTCAGAATCTACTTTAATGTTACAGTAATTAACTCCCCATTCAACACCACGCCCCTGGAAGAGAGAAAACTCATAACTTTTTTTAGACGGATCAATTGATTTACGGTCAACTGTATAGGATGCACCTACAACTTTATCAATCTTCAATAGTTTATCAGAAAGATTAGTGTAATCTGAGTAAGTAACCGCTGCATTTGGAAGATCGTTATATAATTCAACAGTCAGAATTTTTTCTATATCTGCTTCAGTCTCATCCACTATTACTTTTGCTCTGCCATATAATTTCAACTGTTTTCCTTCGCCAAACTCATTAGTAATATCATTCAATTCGGTTTTTTCTATTAAAAACCAGCTGACTCCTTTTCCATCAATAACCACGTAATCATTTGGCTCAGACTGGTCAGAAACGATTGAAAGCAGTTTCCCATCCTTCATGTAAGATGTTTTTATTTTCATCTCTCTATTAATCTGCAGAAAGATAGCTGTATTGCTAAAATGAATTATGCCGTCGGTTTCATCGTATGATATTTGCGGTTTGGTTCCACATGATTCCAGCATCAATACAAGCAAAACCAGAAGTGCCGTTTTTTTCATTTTCTTTTTTCCCGTTCAATAATTATAAACTGCCTTACCTGAAACTATTTCTGTAATTCGGATTTTCATCCTTCTTTAAGGCTTTATTTCAGGTATGGTCCACACCTGATGAAATTATTTAACTCTAAACTCAAGGATATTGTAAATATTAAGCTCTGACATTGTAAACGATAGTTTATCATTCTCATACCGGACATCTTTTAACTCTGTGCTGGTTTTGTCAGGGGTATATAATTTCAGGCTGTTTTCTTTTATTACATCGGCAATATTTTTTAAATCAACATTAATCTTTACGTTTTTCAGGGGCTCGTTGTAATTAACAAAATGTAAAAAATACCTGTCAGTACCTTGTTTATGCACTATATTTCCAGCAATGTACTCAGAACCGGATCCAACAGAGATAATTTGGGAACCGGTTAGTTCAGTTATTTTATTAACCAAATTTTTTCGTCCTTCACCCGAATCTAATTCTTTTAAAGTACCTATAGGCATGCGGACATCTGCCATATCACTTAATTCTTTTGTACTTCCTATAGTTATAACTTTTCCACCGCTCTCTTTAAACTGTTTAATCAATTCAATTGTGTTTTTATCTATCCATTGTATGTCGGGCAGAACAAGTGTCTTATACTTTTTTAGAATTTCAACATTGTTTAATCGATGAAGCAATACTATTTCATACATTACATTCATTTCTGCTAAAGTATTATAGAGATTATCTCTCTTAAGTGATACTTCAAAACTGGGGACAAGCGGCGGGGCTATAATTCCTATATTACTAACTGTAAAAACTTCAGTAAACAGATCTTTATGATCATCAAGGAAGGTATAGTATTGAACAATATTATTCCATATCTCCATTGCAAGTTCATTATCTT
>JAWOJF010000015.1:0-9424 GCA_046481785.1 Ignavibacteriaceae bacterium
AACGCCTTCGCGATGTCGAGGATGGTTGTCAAGAGCCCCCAGCGCGGACCGAAAGCGATCATGACACTGGTGGCCCCGATGGCGTGCGAGACAAGTTCCGCCTGGCCATCGGTCAGAGGTCAGAGATCAGAAGTCAGAGGTCGGAGTTCAGAAGTCAGAGGTCGGAGTTCAGAAGTCAGAGTTCGGAGTTCAGAAGTCGGAGGTCGGAGTTCAGAAGTCAGAGTTCGGAGTTCAGAAGTCAGAGGGTCGGAGGTCGGTCATTGTCTTCTGACCTCTGATCTCTGACCTCTGATCTCTGACCTCTGCTTTATTTACTCTATGCTGTCAAGCAGCATAAATTTGTTTTCTTTATAAACCGGGACTTTATCCAGGTTTTTATATTCATACTCACAAACTTTTACCAACGGACAAGCAGAACAAACCGGAACGGCAGGCCTGCAGATTTCCCTTCCAAGACGAATCAGGTTGGTATGGAATGAATGAGCTATACCTTTTGGCATATTCTCTTTTAAAATGACGAATGATTTATCGGGTGAGCTTGTATTTACAATTCCAATTCTATTGGTAGTACGGTGTACATGTGTATCAACCGGACAAATATTTCTCCTGAGTGAAAACTGCAATACACAACTTGCAGTTTTAACCCCCACCCCGCCAAAGTGAGTTAGTTCTTCAAGAATTTCGTCATCACTTTTATCCTTAAGGAAATCCAGGGAAATTTTTCCTTTTTCTTTTAGGACAGAAGTTAAAAAGTTTTTTATAGCAGCAGACTTCTGTTTTCCGAGTCCCGCCACTTTAATAAGGGACTCAATCCTTTGCCTTGGCTGCCGGGCGGCTTCATCCCATGTTTTAAACTTTTCTTTTAGCTTTTGAAAGGCTTTATATGAATTTTTATCATTAGTATTTTGCGAGAGTATAGTGGCAATAAGCATATCAACAGGATCAGGCGGAATATCAGGTCGGGGAGGAATTCCGTATTTTTCAATTAATAGTTGATTAACCTTTTTTATTTTCTTCTCAATACTTTTTATCATTGTATAAGCATTTTAAAATGATATTACAAGTTACTAATAAACAATAAAATTTTTCCAGTAAACTGAAGGAGAATAAATGCCCACACTAATGGTTAGTATTTCGGGGATACGCGGTATTGTTGGGGATGGCCTGGATCCCCAGGTACTGGTTAAGTTCACTTCAGCCTATGCTGATTTTATTAAAACAGGTACTGTTGTTATCGGCAGGGACGCAAGAATCTCAGGAGAAATGGTAAATTCAGTAGTAACCGGAACCCTGCTGGCTAAAGGGCTGAATGTGATTGATATAGGCATCTGCCCCACTCCTACAGTTCAGTATACTGTTAAAACTCTTTCTGCAAACGGCGGTATTGCAATATCGGCAAGTCATAATCCCAACGAATGGAACGCATTAAAATTGTTAAATGCTACCGGGCAATTTATGACTCCTGAAGAAAATTTTGAACTCCTGGAGCTGCTTAATACTTCAGAGAATACTTTCAAGAGCTGGAACGAACTCGGTAAGCTGACTAAATATGAAGAAGGTTTGCAGAGACATGTAAAGGATGTACTTAGCCTTAAGTATATTAATGTGGAAGCCATCAGGAAACGAAAATTTAAAGTACTTGTGGATTGTGTTAATGGCGCCGGCGTATATGTTATACCTGACCTTCTGAAACAATTTGGTTGTGAAGTATATGAAATTAATTGTGAACGCACAGGAATTTTCCCCCGTTTTCCTGAGCCGGTTCCGGAAAATTTAACTGAAACGATGAAAGCTGTTGTAGAAACCAAAGCAGATATTGGTGTTGTTGTTGATCCTGATGTTGACAGGCTTGTACTAATAACAAATGAAGGAAACCCTTTCAGCGAGGAAAATACTATAACAAGTGCTGTAAAATTTATTCTTTCGAAAGAAAAGGGGAATGCAGTTGTTAACCTGTCCACGACAAGGGCTGTTGATGATGTAGCCGCACAACATGGCAGTAAAGTTTACCGCTCGCCTGTTGGAGAAGCTAATGTTGTAAAAAAAATGAAAGAGGTAAATGCAGTAATAGGTGGAGAAGGAAGTGGCGGTGTTATTTATCCCGCTTTACATTATGGAAGAGATGCCCTCATAGGAATTGCCCTCACCCTGCAGCACTTGCTTGAGTTTGGCGGCACAATTGCCGAACTGAAAAAATCGTTACCTGAATATTTTATTGCTAAAAAGAAGATAGTACTTGGAGATGTTAATCCTGATGATGTTGTTAATAAAATTAAACTTAAATATGAAAAAGAAAAGATTAATACAGAAGACGGTTTAAGAATTGATTTTGATGACCACTGGGTGCATTTCCGGAAATCTAATACGGAGCCGATAATAAGAATAATTACAGAAGCTAAAGATCAGGATAATGCTGAAAGTTTATCTCAGAAATATTTTGATGAAATTAAGGCCCTTACCTAGTATTGAGTACTGAGTATTGAGATAAAAACATTTAGGTCTCAATACTTATATCTCAATACTCGATACTAGTAAAGCATCCTTCTTTTTTGTATATAGGAATAGAGGGCTTTGTCGAAGGGAGTTGAAGTTTCAATAATATTGTAGTCTATACCTGAATTCAGGCATTCAGTTTTAAGTTTTGAAATAAACTGCTCCATCGCTTCTTTATATGCTTTTTGTATCTGGTATGGCTGAGTTGTTATTTCATCGGCAGTTTCAATATCCTTAAAAACGGCATCAGCTCCAAAGGCAAAACTGCGTTCCAGCGGATCAAGTACCTGGAAAACTATTACTTCATTCTTGTTATATCTGAAATGCTTTAATGCCGATAGCACAGAATCGATATTGTCAAAAAAATCGGATACAATTATTACTAATCCTCTCCTTTTAATTTTTTCAGCAATAGAATTAAGACTTGATGATGTATTTGTTTTATCAGAAGCCGTAACCGATGCCAGTGTTTTCAGAATTTCCTGAAGATAACTTCTAGTGGATTTAGGGGGAAGATATTTATGTATTTTCTCGGCATAAAGCGAGAGTCCAACTGCATCCTGCTGCTTAACCATAAGATAACTTAATGCAGCTATAAGAGTAGAGGCATATTCAAGTTTGCTAATATTCCCTTCTGAAGCATAAGACATGGACTTGCTGGTATCAAAAATAATATAGCTTTTCAGGTTAGTTTCTTCTTCATACTGCTTAATTACATAACGTTCGGTTTTACCATATACCTTCCAGTCAACATCCCTAAGATTATCCCCCTGCATATATGGCCTGTGTTCGGTAAACTCAACACTAAAACCGTGGAAGGGACTGCGGTGCATGCCTACCATAAATCCTTCCACTATAAACCTTGCCCTTAGTTCAAGGGAATTCAGTCTTGATACAACTGAAGGCTTTAAATATTTAAGATAGTCGTTAGGGGATTGGTCCATCAGGTACCGGTGGAAAGTTTTTTCTTATTTATAATTTCTTCGGGGGTTAGTCCCATATTATCAAGTTCCTGCCTTGCAGCAACAGCAAGCTTATCTTCCGGATATTTTGAAAGGAACAGATTATATGTTTCGGTTGCTTCTCTGAATTTTTTCAATTCATTGGCAAGTATAAAACCAGACATGAAAAGTGACTTAGGTGCTTCTTCACTATCAGGATATTTTTCATAAACTTCTCTATAAATTTTTGAAGCCTTTTCTAGAGATTCCCTGGGCGATAAGTTTTTTACTAATCTGTTCTGATATAAAGCAGCCTTTTCATATATAGCCGTCGGAGCAAGTTTACTTTCAGGAAACTCTTTAACAAGATTATCGTAAGTCACTATTGCTTCGGGAACATTGCCGTTTTTTATATGTTCTTCAGCCGCTGTTTTATAATCAGAATCCTTTTTTGTATTGCAGCCTGCAATAACAATTACTGCAAAAGCTAAAAACGTTAAATTTTTTTTCATTTCGCCCTATATATTATGAAATAACCACTATTAACTTATCAAAATAGTGCTGAACACGCAATGTGACCCCTTCTAATCGCCCTAAAGGATTATACTGTTTTTAACGCTTTTCCACCGGAATATCAGTCATTTTTACTATTGCGGGATATTTTTATTCTTATTCATTGATTCTTCTTCCAGTTTCTTTTTATATTCAATCATCTTCTTGATAAGAATTTCGTCACTTGAAGCCATTATCTGAAAAGCTAAGAGGCCGGCATTTTTTGCCTGGTTAATACCAACAGTAGCAACCGGAACACCACCGGGCATCTGAACAATTGATAAAAGTGAATCCATGCCCTCAAGTGATTTTGATTTAACAGGAACTCCAATTACGGGCAAGGGAGAGTATGCAGCGACCATACCGGGTAAATGAGCTGCGCCTCCTGCACCGGCAATAATAACTTTTAACCCTCTTTCATGAGCAGATGATGCATATTCTGCGGTATACCTTGGGGTACGGTGTGCAGATACAATTTTAATTTCATAAGGAACTGCAAATTCATCCAGTACTTTTGCAGCTTCGTTCATTACCGGAAGATCTGAATCACTCCCCATTATTATTCCTACTAGAGGTTTTTTGTTTTGCATAATTCTTCCATTTATAATTATCGCACTGTTATATTATTATTTTCTGTTCTATTTTTCGTGCCTGTTTTATAATTTCTTCCCGGTTCTCACCAAGTAGAGTAATGTGCCCCATTTTTCTTCCAATTCTTGATTTTGCCTTTCCATATATGTGAATATGAACATTCTCATTGCTAAAAGCTTCGTAATAATTTTCTATAATCCCCTCACCTTCTTTTTTACCAAGAAGATTGATCATAACAGCATGAGGTTTAATCATCCGGGTTGAGCCAAGGGGCATATCCAAAACAGAACGGATATGATTTTCGAATTGAGAAGTTGTGCAGGCCTCAATAGTATAATGCCCAGAATTATGGGGACGGGGAGCCATTTCATTTACCAGAATTTCATTCTCTTTAAGGAACATTTCTACTCCGAAAATCCCGAAACCATTAACTGCTTTAACTGATTCAACTGCAATTTCTCCTGCTTGTTTATATAAACTATTTCTTATATCTGCGGGAGCAATTACTGTATGGCAAATATGGTTCTTCTGTATGGTTTGAACAACCGGATACACCTTTATTTCTTTTGTTGTTCTTGCAACCATTACAGCAAGCTCCATTTCAAAACGAACAAACTGTTCCGCAAGGAGTCTCCGGTGACGCGAAGTAAGCTTTTCGAGCCCGTTATGATAATCACTTTCACTTTTTACATCGTGGTTGCCATAACCATCATATCCCATTTTCCTTGATTTAAGTATAAAGTTTTTTCCAAGAACAGATGATAAATTTTGATATGTAGAATTCTCAGTTACCTCTGCAAACACCGGAACAGGAATATTATTATTAACAAGGGTCTGCTTTTGGATCAGTTTATCCTGTATTAAGGAGATTGTTTCAGATGAAGGGAGAACCTTTTTACCAAGGTTTTCAATAAACTCAAGCCGGTGGTAATTAACAAATTCATTTTCAAGTGTTATTATATTACATTCATGCACAAACTGCTTTACCACTTCTTCATCATGGAACCAGCCTGCAAACTCATGTTTGGTGATCTGTCCGGCAGGAGAATGTGCTTCTTTTTCCAGAATAGAAACATCAAACCCAAGTTTATATGCCTGATAGGCAGACATTCGGGCAAGCTGACCACCACCAAGAATGCCTATTCTTATACGTTTACTCAATATTTGTCCGTTTTTTTATGCACAAAACTATCAGTAAGAATTCAGAAAACAAAATTATAAGGTTAAAAGATTGCCGGTTTAATAAGATGGTGGAAATTCATAGTTTTGATAATATCCGGAAAGTTCTTATTCCTTCCAGTTAATATAGTAAACAGAATCTCCATTGGATTTATATAATATTGCCCCCTCCAGATCTGTTCTGTGAATTCTACTATTAACAGCTTTCAACCGGTTAAGTACAATGTTTGATGGATGACTAAACTTATTCTTTATGCCTGCACTTATTAAACTTACCGAAGGCCTTACATAATTAATAAAGGACGGAATAGAGCTTGTAACACTTCCATGGTGTGCAACTTTCAGGATATCGCTTTTTAAAAAATCTTTATAACGGTTTTGATAAAAGTTTTCACTTATCCATTCAATATCCCCCGTAAAAAGAAAACTTGTTTTTCCATACACAATTTTAAGCAGACTGCTTTTATTATTGTTTGAAAGGGTTTGATATCCCGGTATCCCACTATCACTTAATGTATATATTTTTACATCACCTATCTTATATTCATGCTTATCATAATAACTAACAGGAACATTCATCTCCCGCGCAAATTTTTCAAATTTTAAATCATAAGCAAGGGATGTATCAGTTAATGGTTTTATAATTTGTTTAATTTTACCCTCATGCATTAAAGAAACATACCCGCTGTAATGATCAGCATCCATATGAGAGATAAAACCATAATCAACTTTGTCAATTCCCAGGTGATTCAGAAGAGGGAGTATTATTCTTTCGCCATTATCAAAGTAGTAATTTGTTTCCCCTGCATCAATCAAAGCAGTTTCTCCATTCGGAAATTGGAGCAGCGCAGCATCCCCCTGCCCAACATCTATCATCATCAGGTTAAGCTCTCCCCTGCTTAATAATTCGCTGTCATCAAGTGAACAGAGAAATACAACACCTATAACAATTACAATAAAGAAGATAATCCTGGAGACTGCTCTTTTTATATTATAAAAGAAGATAAGCGTAACTATCAGCAAAATATAAAATATAACCGCATCTATTAAAGAAAACTGCCTGATTGATAAAAAGGCAAAGTCTGTGCCGCCTGCAGAATTTACCAGGTAAAATAAAAAAGATACTAATAGTTCATTAACCGATGAAGCAACTGAAGCCACTATTATTGAAAAAATACTTAAGGCTAAAGTAAAAAAAGCAATGCCAAGTATTACACCGATTAACGGGATAACAAGTAAGTTTGTAAAAAGAGCTGCCAGCGATAGTTTATTGAAATAAATCAATGTAAACGGCAGAGTTCCTATTTGTACACTTAATGAGATCAATGCAAATAATAAAATCGCCTTTATCCATTGTGGTTTAATTTCTAAAGCAGAAATTTCTTTTTGGAACATGGGGTATATTACTGCAATACTTAAAACAGCAGAGAATGAGAGTTGAAATCCGGGGTTAAATAATTCACCGGGATTTAATAAAAGAATAATTAATGCTGCAAGTGCAAGGGAATTAAAAATATTTGTACTCCTGTTGCTGAGAAAAGAGATTATTATAACAACTGCCATAACAGTTGCCCTAAAAACCGAAGGAGGTACTCCTGTAATGAGCATAAATAATAATACTCCGCCAATAGTAAATGATGAACGCAGATAGGGATTCAGCCTTCCAAAGAGGAAAATGAAAATTACTGCAATATATCCAACATGCAGCCCTGATACCGCAAGAACATGTATAACGCCGGAATTAACAAAATTTGTCCTGGTTTCATAGTCTATTTCAGTCCTGTCGGCAAGGATCAGGCCTTTTAGCAGCGCAGAGGTCTGCGAATTATGCAGCCTGTGGATCTGATAATCTAAATACTTTCTACCGTCAAATATAATTCCTTTAAATAAATCTCTATTATTATCTGTTATTTTAAATTCTTCAACATCATATGAAATCAGAATACCGCTTATCCCCTTTTCATTCAGGTATTTATTGTAATCAAACTCCCCCGGGTTCCTTTCGTCTCTGCCTTTATAATATGTACCTTTTATAGATATGATATTACCCGGATAGATGCTGGGATAAATTGAGGTAAGCTTATACTTATCATCTCTTAACTTACAAATTAATTTCACCTTGTTTTGAATAGTGTAACTTCCAATTGATACTGAATCGGTTTGGCACTCAAAAACTATTTCTTTTTCTCTCAGCAATTCCACATTGGAAATTTTTCCAAAAGCAATAAAATCTTTCTGCTTCTGAAGGTTTTGCGGCAGGATAATATCTTTGTTAATATTAAATGAACTATAAATCAGATAACCGCAAATTACAGGCAGAGTATATACCAGCAGCATGAGGAATACAGAAGGGCTTAGTGATTTGTTGAAAAGAATGACTAACAAAAGAACAATTAGAATAATGGCTGCAGCAGTATAAATAAATAATGGATTAACAATAAGAAATTTGCCAGTAATAATTCCGGCAATAAACAATAAAACGAATTTTATTAAAGGATAATCCTTCATTTTATATATCGTGTTATTGCATGTTTAATTTCTGTAAGATCTTTTATTTCCTGCGCCATCTCCCTGCTGAATTTACCGGCCGTTATTGTAACTGCCGGATTTAATGTATGTGTTTTAACAGAAAGGTCTTCAAAATTTCCATGATCTGAACAAATTACAAGTGATATTTTTTTTGTATTTAATTCCGTAATGATTGTAAAAAGAAATTCATCAAGGGCTTTCATAGCGGGTACCATTTCATCAACATGCCGCCTGTGGCCGAAATGATCGGTAAGAAAGTACTCATATAATGTAAAAGTATGTTGGGAGGCTATCCTGAGCAGTCTCCTGGCAGCCGTACGGGGCTTTATTACAGCCAGATTATAACCCAGCCTTCTGTTCCACCTCTCATTGGTAATTTCTGCCGTTAATGCCCTCCCCTTGCGGACATCTGAAACTCTGTTAAGGCGCATACCGCTTAATTTACAGCTTAAAGTTGTAACACTTAACCTGGACTTTCCTGAATCAACGTAATCAAAAAAAACTTTTGGATATGCGTTGGCAAAAAAAACAGGTTTCCCAATATTTTTATAATGAAGAAAAATATTCTGCTCTTTAATAACAGGTATTAAAGTGGAGTAAGGATAAGGTCCGAAATGTTTTCCCACATATTCAGGAGCGTTCATTCCACAGAAAATTGATGTTTGTCCGGTACCGCTTTGTGGAAGTCCCGGAATACCGAGCAGTGCATCAGTCGGAAACAGGTATGTATTATTCCTATTGAGAAACTGGTTACTTAATGTAGGAACAGTACCGAATATTTCAGTAAATGTTTTAAAGCCGTATTTAAAGAAAGGATTAAATTCATAATCTTCTTTTCCAATGCCAATGCCGTCGATAAATATCATTAAGGCTGAATGCAAATTTGTCACTAAAGAAAATCCAATAATTATAATATTTACTGAGGGCTAATATATACACCCCTCCTGTATGTTGCTGCAACAAGTTTACCTTGTTTATCATACATTATCCTAACGGGTATTTTATTCTCAAGTCCAACCAAACTCCATGTTTGTCCCTTATCTTTTGAACGGTATATTCCATAATATGTGCAAATAAAAACTGTACCGGCCTTATTAACAAACAGGTGTTCTATAGTCATAAAATCAGCTTGTAATTCA
>JAWOJF010000078.1:0-3288 GCA_046481785.1 Ignavibacteriaceae bacterium
CTCATTATAAAATATTTTATGATGTATCTTAAGACGGTTAAGGGATTTTTTTATATCACTAAATATCTCAGATTCTGCTTTATCTTTAAATATTCCTTCTGCCGGTTCTGATTTAAGCTTATCGCCATGATCTTCAACCAGACTTTTGGCAATATCTTTTATATACTCACCCTGGTAATAATCCTGTGGGAATTCAATTTTTTCTCCAAGCAGTTCAAGATAGCGAAGCCGTACAGAGTCACCAAGTACACGCATCTGTCTGCCTGCGTTATTAAAATAATATTCCCTGTCAACTTCATACCCTGCCCATTCAAGAAGGTTAGCAACGGTATCGCCGACAACTGCATTTCTGCCGTGCCCTACGGTTAGCGGCCCTGTTGGATTTGCTGAAACAAACTCTACATTTGCCTTTTTACCTGAATACCTTGATGATTTACCATATACACTTCCCTTCTCCAGAATATCTTTTACTATTTCAGCAATAAATGAAGGTGTAAAAAAGAAATTAATAAAACCGGGACCGGCAATTTCTGTTTTATAAATTACATTTTTATCAATGGGAAGGGAAGAAATTATTTCTTCCGCAATCTGCCGCGGATTTCTTTTAAGTTGTTTTGTAAGCAGCATAGCGGCATTTGTAGAAAGATCGCCATGTGCTTCTGCTTTGGGAGTATCAAAAGTTATATTAATTGAATTAAGGTAATCTAATTTTTCAGATGTTTGTTTAAAAAGAGAAAGTAAATATTCTTTCAAAGTTTATCCTGTAATGGTATAATTGTGGTAAAGATGACATCTCTTTAAAGAGATGTCATCTTTAGGAGTGTTATTCGGTTTTAATTTTCCTTGGCCTGCCCGGCTTTCTTTTAGGTGCAGGTTTCTTCAGCAAAGGATCTTCAATATCAAAGGTTGGAGCATCACCCCAAAGTTTTTCAATATTGTAATACTCCCTTGATTCCTTTTTAAATACATGTACTATAACATCAACATAATCAATAAGCACCCAGCTTAATGCCTGGTAGCCTTCTTTATGCCAGAGTCTTGTTCCTTCATCACGCAGAGTTTTGTCAATCTCATCTGCAATGGCTTTAACCTGTGTATCTGAGTCCGCCGTACATATAACAAAAAAATCTGCTATAGTAGTAAGCTTACGCAGATCAAGGATTTTTACATCATATCCTTTTTTAGTGAAGATAAGTTCTGTTATTCTGTCTGCTAATTGTCTTGAATCCAAATGAGTCCTTTTATTTATTTAATTTGAACCTGTTATAATCTTTTCCGATAATTAAAGATACATCAAGAAAGTAATCATTGTTAATTTGCTGTATAACATTTGATTTATCAATTCCAAGAGCTTCTGCTACTTTTATAGCATTAGCCTTATTGCCTGTCCGGTCTATTACCATTGTTTCATCAATATCAAAAGATATATAATTTCCAACCTGGACAACATCGAAGTCTTTCCGGCGTAAAAAGTCCGTAAACTTATCTGCAACACCTCCTGCACCGCAGCCATTAAGAACCTCAAGCTGAACTATTTGAGCAGGAGCCTGATTATCAGGAATAATAATAGCTGAATTATCCTGCAGCTTTGTAACCAGTGAATAAACCAAAAAAATTATTACAAAGCCGAGAACAATAATAATAATATTTAGAAAGAGATTGGAGGTGGAAGCCTTAAAACTTATGTCCCTGGGAATTTTCTCAGTCCCGCCGGGCTTTTGCGGCGACGGTTTAGGCCGGGGTTTTTCCTTCACTTATTTTTCCGCTGCACATTTTATAAAATGACAGTCCTGTATAAAAGGATTATCTGTCAAAGAAGAAACCATTGTTCCTGTCAAAAAATGAATTGCCGTAGCCGTAACGGCCATAATATGAATATGGATCGTACGTATAGGACGGCATATTTCTGTACTGGAGTGTAATAAAAACATCATCCCATGGTTTATAGTTTACAGCAGCCTTGCTTATGTAAACACCATTAATACTCTTCTGAAAGTCATCTCCGAGAGTACTGTAAGGAGAATTAACAAAACTGGCATCAACCTGAACATTAAGATTATTGGTGAACCTGTACATCATACTGTTAGTATATACACCAAGGGCAAGCCCCTCTCTTCCGGAAGCAGAATAAGACATACTAAAAGAATGATCCATTGAAAAATTTTCCGAATTTAAAAAACCAAATAATGGGTTAAAATTCCGGGAGATAATACCGTCGCTTACCTGTGGTGCATCAAAGCCTTTGCTTTTAATCTGCGGATATCCGGCAGTTATAAAAGCAATTAACATAAAAAACAGAATCTTTTTCATATATCCACCTCAAAATTTGAATTCATTTTAAACAAAAGCAAAAACAAAATCAATGTAACAAATAATCTAAAGGATTTTACTCACTTTGTTTTGTTTATCTACAAGAACAACCTTAGGTATATGTTTTTTAGCTTCCTCTTCACTCATATGTGAATAGGTTATTATAATTACTTCATCCCCTACAGTACCTAATCTTGCGGCAGGGCCATTAAGGCATATCATACCGCTCCCGGCGGGGCCTTCAAGTGTATAGGTCTCTAAACGGCTGCCGCTATTTAAATTTACTACCTGTACCTTTTCATAAGGTAAAATATCCGCAACTTCAAGCAAATTTTTATCTACTGTTATGCTGCCTTCGTAATATAACTCAGCCATTGTAACTGTAGCACGATGTATCTTGGATTTGAACATTTCACGTGTCATTTTCCTGCAAAACCTTAATTTTTATACAATCAAATATAATCAGAATTCGCTTCTTCTTCCAAAGTATCAATATATGTATAAAAATTTAGACATTTTTATTATGATTTAGTTCCCTAATTTTGGTTTTTGTGGGAATTTTCCCGCATTATGGCATATCTGTCCAAAATAATAATTTGTTTCGCAAATATTGAGATTACCTATATCTATAAACATAACGTCCCTGACGGGACTTAACCTTAACATATAGTTACCTGTTTATGGTATAAGTCCTTGTATTCCTGTAATTATTACAATTCCTTAGGGACGATAGATTGAGGATCGATTTGATGATAATAAAAAAAATCCTGATTCTGCCTCTATTTAGGAGTATTATTATAATAATAATTTTCTTTTGGACAGCTCTGCATTATGGACAGGAATGCAACTGTGAGATGCAATCTTGGCGGCTTCTATCTGTAATGATTGCCGTAAATTCTAAACAGCACGATGCCATAAACCGTGGAGAGACCAAGGCCGGTACCCTTGCCGATTCCTTTGGTGGTGAAGAACGGTTCA
>JAWOJF010000103.1:0-53224 GCA_046481785.1 Ignavibacteriaceae bacterium
ACTTAATAAAATTGAAAATCACAGAACACCTGATATAGATACAATATTTGACTGCGACAGGGAAACAAGAGAATTTGTAACAGGTTTGAATTAAATAATCGTATTTATACACGGATAGAAATCGAGTAAGATTACGATTACGAGTAAGAAAACACAAAATTGAAAATAACGGAGAATCTCATTTAATGGAATATATTATTTATTTTGCTATAACTATCGGAATACTGGTTTTTGTCCACGAGTTCGGGCACTTTGCTGCAGCAAAATTAACCGGAATGCGTGTCGATGTTTTTGCTATCGGCTTTGGTAAAAGATTATTCGGATATAATAAAATAACAGGTTTTACTTTTGGTGATCTTCCTAAGGATTTTGACGGCGAAGGAAATACAGATTACCGGCTTTGCCTGCTTCCGCTTGGCGGCTATGTTAAAATAGCCGGCATGGTTGATGAAAGTTTTGATACGGAGTTTGCCAATAAAGAACCCCAGCCTTATGAATTCCGCTCTAAATCTGTATGGCAGAAAACAATTGTAATTACTGCCGGCGTTATAATGAACCTGCTGCTTGCACTCGCTGTTTTCTGGGGAGTTAATTTTTTCCAGGGAAAACAGATAATACCAACTACAACCATTGGTTATGTTATTCCAAATACAGTAGCAGATTCAGTGGGACTACAATCCGAAGATAAAATTTTAGCTATAAATGGTAAACCAGTTAATAGCTGGGATGAAGTAAGAAACGAAATTTTTATAAATACCCTTGGAGAAGATGTAACCTTAAAAATTCAAAGAGGTGATCAAACTTCCTCTGTTATACTTCCGCGTAAGCAGATACCTATGGAAGATGTGGAAACCCCGTTATTTGTACAGGATAGTGTAAGGCCTATAATAACGCAGATACTTGAAGGCTCACCCGCCGAAAAAGCAGGCGTTATGCCCGGTGATATATTCCTGGAAATGAACGGCACTGAGTTATTCAGCCGTATACAGGCTACAGAAATAATTACTGCAAATAAGGATAAGGCAGTTGCTCTTACTGTTTTAAGGAATGAGGATACTGTAAAAACTGCTGTTACTCCTTCAATTGATGGTAAGATAGGAATTGGTATAAGTGAAGTTTACCTCGGACATGTTGACTACAGAACATATGGCCCGTTTGAATCAGTATATTACGGCTGGCTTGAAATTGTAAGAATGACCGACCTTACCTTCAGCATGTTCGGAAAAGTGTTTGCCGGCGATATTGAATTCGGCAAAGCATTCGGCGGCCCTATAAAAATTGCTCAGATTGCTACAACATCTGCGGACAGGGGCATACTAAGCTTTCTTTATTTTCTTGCATTGTTAAGTTTAAGTCTTGCAATAATTAATATAATGCCCTTCCCCGTATTAGACGGCGGCCATCTGATAATGATATGGATTGAAGGTGCAATGAAACGGGAGATACCGGTTAAAATAAAAGTAGCAATTCAAAATACCGGGTTTATTCTTCTGCTCCTTTTAATGGCATTTATTATTTATAATGATATTTTAAATTTGTAATGATTTCTCTTCCCCCTTGTCCCATGTAAAAGGGGGAATACAAAAAGTTTATGCAAGAGTGCAAGTTAAAAGATGGTGTAATTATCTTTAAAAGAATTCTTCAACCCACTCTCGCAAACCGGACTGGCCCCAGCGGGCTCTATTTACATTGCCATAAGATCAAACATCGTCATTGATACTTAATTGTTGCAGGTAAGCAAGTTTATATCTTACTTTATGGTTCATATAAGCCGGCTATCCTTAAATTTCTGCACTACAAATATTTCCCTTACAAACCATTTTTATTATAGCTAATTTTCTAATGTGAATTTGAATTCTTCTGTACGGGGAAAATGAAGACTATTACATACACATTAAAAAACGGTGATTATACTTCCGGCAAATTCTACCATGACCTCCACCATTTTACAAACGATGTCTTAAATAAAACAAACATTCGTTTTTCTTTTGAAACGGATAATTTCAGGTCTTTTCTTGCGGAAAATGGATATGAAAAACTCCGTACTAAAGAGGAATATTTTTTTGAGCTTTTAATGATCGGCGTTTTCTGGATACAGTATAGTGATGCTGCGGTAAAACTTGGCTCTTCTGCTCAAAAATTATTGCAGTACCTTGTTGAATTGAGAGACAAAAATAAAAAACTTAAAATATATGTTGATTATCTCAGGGGTATTCTTTCTACAATAATCATTTATAAAAACCTCCAGCCCGAAGGATATCCTGCCGAAGCCTCATTTAAAAATTTTATTTTATTAATTAATTGGTTGTCGGCAACCGGCGAATTTAAAGAAGAAGTAAAAAGATTTTTATTGTGGAAGGAATATTTCAGCTCCTCCGGTGAACTCCACACTGCGGCAGCAATTAATGATACAATTAAACTTGCTCAATGGTTTAAATCAATAAGTGAACAAGCCTTAGGCAGATATACACACAATGTTGAATCTTTTTTAAAGAGTGAATTTAAGAACCACCTCTGGAAAGAAGATATAATATTTTGTGCAAGAGGCAGAGTTGAATACCACATGAACATGTTTGGTTCTGAAATTATGAACAGAGCATTTAAAGAAGATTTTTTTAATGCCGGTAAAAGAGCAGTACTGCTTCCTGCCTGTATGAGAGCTTTACCTGACAAATTGTGTAAAGCAAAAAGATTTGGTTTGGATTATATATGTACAGGCTGTACGCCAGGCTGCAGAGTTCACCAGTTAAATATGCTGGGCGAAAAAGACAACTTTAAAGTGTACATAATCCCTCACTCATCCGATTTTTCACAATGGCTCCGGGAACGGGGTGTTAATTCCGGCGTTGGTACTGTGGGCGTGGCTTGTATAAATAATCTTATTTCGGGCGGACTTGAACTGAAATCGCTGGATATTCCGGCTCAATGTGTCCTTCTTGATTACTGCGGCTGTAAAAATCACTGGGATAAAGAAGGAATTCCAACCGATTTAAATATTAACCAATTAAAAACGATAATGAATAAAGAAGTGAATGTAGAAACTACTATTTGTTAAATATTCTCTTCCTTTTGAGAGATGATTGAATCTCCGGGAGAGGATTAGGAAGAACTACTATTATGTTACTATCAGAAATACTTGAAAAAAATAAAGAAGAAATAATTACAGATTCTGTTAACTTACTCTGCTGTATAAGACTTAAACATTATAATTCATCAAGTAATGTTGAAAACAGGCAGCGTTTTGAAACTTTGTTTAAGCTGACAATAAAATGTATTCAAACGAAAAGTATTCTCCCTATTATTGAATACTCTGAAGGAGTAGCAAAACAAAGATTTGAAGATGGTTTTGATTTCCACGAAGTACATACTGCTTTTAATATACTTGAGGAGACTATCTGGAAAAAGGTTGCAGAGAATATAAGCTCTGCAGGACTTAGCGAAGCCCTGGCACTTATCAGTACAATTCTTGGTTCTGGAAAGGAAGCTCTTGCAAGTACATATATTTCTTTGGCAGGCAAAAATCCTAAACGCTCTTTTGATCTTTCTGCATTGATAAGCCGGAACTGATTAAACAATACCGGCTTTCATGCTTTTCCAGGTAATAATACTTCAGGATTTTTTTAATTTATCCTTAAAAACCTTCTTGAACTTTTCCACTTTTGGTCCGATTACAAATGAGCAGTATCCCTGGTTAGGATTCTTTTCGTAATAATCCTGGTGATAAGCTTCGGCTTTATAAAATTTTGTTAAAGGTGAGATCTCCGTTACAATGGGTTTATCCCATGCACCCGATTTATTAAGCTCTTCCTTATAACCCTCGGCTTTTTGTTTTTGTTCATCATCATGATAAAAAATAACTGAGCGGTACTGCGGCCCCACATCATTTCCCTGCCTGTTTAAAGTAGTAGGATCATGAGTACGCCAGAATATTTCAAGAAGTTCATCATAAGTAACAACAGCAGGATCATAATATATCTGTGTTACTTCGGCATGACCTGTATTCCCGTTACATACTTCCTCGTAGGTGGGATTATCTACTTGTCCCCCCGCATAACCTGAAATAACCTCATGAACGCCGTCAACTATTTCAAAGATTGCTTCTGTACACCAAAAACAGCCGGACCCGAATGTTGCTGTCTGCAGATTTTTATCCATATTTTCTTCCATATTTACCTTTTCCTCTACTGATGATTTAGCCTGGTTGCATCCTGCAAATACTATTAAAGATAAAATTATTGATAACAGATTCTTAAAAGTATTCATAATTATACCTTGTTTTGTTATACAACAAAAATCGTTATTGGCAATTACTTATGTATAACAGTTTTATAACTTTAGGTATACAATTTTAAGACTATAATAGTTTCAGAAATTAGTAAGGCCACCTCAGCACCATCAAAATAACTGCAATAACAGGGGCTGCTGTAGCAATAGTCCCCCATAAATCCCATTGTTTTGAAAGACTATCATATTCCTGCCTGTTAAAACCGGGGGATTCAGTCATTGCAAGCAGTTTCTTCTGAATAGGAACTAATTTAGCCATAAAAGCAAATCCGGATATAATAACTAAAACAATGGACCATAAAATCCACCCGGTTGAAAAGGGGTAACCGTAAATGCCCATAGCACCGAAACCAAATATAATCAGGCCGGTAACACCGGGCATAGTAAACATCCTGTCAGCCCTGATTATACCCCGTAATGTATGAGCCATAATAGCAGGGTTATTACTTTTATCAGCATGCCTTTTCCAGAATACTGCTACAATTATGTTTCCAAGGAAAAGGATAACAAAAATAACATGCAGAAGCTTCATAATAAGAGCGCCCATTTTATCTCCGATTTTTAAATGTGGTATAAACAAATATAAGTACTAATTAGTGTATTTGTAAATTGAGGAGGGAACACAAAAGCCGGCGCCTGAGCTGGCTCAAACGTGTGTTAAAATCATTATGTACTTACCAAACATCTCGAAGAGGCTGTTGCAGAACTACAACTTCTGTCATTCCCACTTGTCGGGATCTCACCGCCGCATTTGCGTTGAGATTCCTCAGTCGAATCCGCCGAGGCGGACTTCGGAATGACAATTCCGGATTCTGCAACAGACCCTAAATGTCGTGGCAATAAATAAACAATCTCTTTCAAGGAGAAGACATTTAAATTATTAGTTCTGCAACACACTCTTAATCGGGATATTAACCTTTACCATAATTCTATTACTTAAAACACCGGTTCGGGTATATTTTTGTACCTGATATTACTACTGTTAAGCCGGAATGATTTTATAATGCTTTTTGTATTTAAGTCAATCCATATTTCCGCTTCGGGTTTTAACGAAATAACATTATACAATATATCTGCCCCCTTAACATTTTTTTTATTTTTTATCATCGCTTCAGTTAGTATAACTTTTATTTTATCAGATGTATATTCCGATTTAACTATATGATTTCCTGCATTTTCAAGTTTTACCATCGGTATTTCACTTATATACATATCAGTAGGAAGGATATAATTTATAAATTTATTACTTCTGCTTTTACCGCTGATTGAACCTGCAAGTTCATTTGAATTTATAAGATCAATAACCTGTTTTATCTCATTCGGATTCTTTTTAAAGACTGACAAAAATAATCCTTTGCCTGTATCAATTGTATAAAGTGAATTTATGGAATGCTTTTTTAAAAAATCCGCAAACTGAATTGATGAAAAAAGTATAAATAAATACAACGCGGATACAAGAATTGTTTTTCCTTTAATGCCCGGCTTAAAATTTGGAAATATTTTTAGGTATGGTATTTTAACAGGGAGAAACATACCGGTACTATCTTTATATTTTTTATAAGCCTCTCCAAACTTTACCTCACATTCGTTTTCTTCGGTTATTGCAAGGTAATAATAAACAAACATGAGAGTAATAAACATTATCAGTACCAAATACCGGGGCCATAAAATAAGCAGTCCAAAACTGCAAAGCATAAATGCCGAATATTGCGGATGCCTTATATATTTATATAACCCGCCCAGCACAATTCCTTTTTTAAATATTTTTGAGTAATAAACCTGTCCCGCACAAATAAAAAAAATCAAAAGCCCGGTGCCGGCCATAACAGCCCCCGCAGGTCTAAGCATGTTAATCCATACTGACTTTGTATCTTCTACAAGATGGGGAAGAAAAAATGCCGTTATCCATGATACAGAAGGATAATTATCAAGAAGCTCCAGCCCGGGCTGATACACTGAATAAAAATAAACTGCAAAGGGACTTGCCATGTATAAAAATTCAAACCCTATTAGCGCATAAAATGCAAAGGTTGTCCAGAATGTCTTTTTTATAGCTGATTGTGTTTTCATTTAATTTTTTTTACTTAAGAGTTAATCTTATAGTTATTATTAAAAAGATAAATTAAGGTTTATACCTTTATAATCATTATTTATAACAGGAGAAACCGTCAGTAAATTGTCATTACCATCAAGAGTAAAACGAACTAAGCCCGGAGAGACGTTTGCAGTGGCTCCGGGTGAAGAAAAGTTTGTTTTATCCCATTCATCACGAAAATTTTTTCCGGTTGTTGATCCGATTGCATAGCCCATTAGTAGTCCCGAAACGATATCAGAAAACCAGTGCATGGTATTATTATCGTGTACTGTTACGCCATAAAAGAGATAGCTTAGATAAAGTAACCCTGCTATTTTTATTGCTGTATTTTCTTTATAAAAGAATATTAAGCTTGATACCATCGCAGTGTTTGTACATAAATGTCCGGAAGGCCATCCATAATGAATGCCGCCTCTTAAAAATCCAAAAAGAAATTCTTTGCTTGCTTCTTCATCAGCATAAATCTCCGGTGAAGGGTTAGGCCTTCCGGTAACTGCTTTTAAAAGGCTGGAGTATACAGCAGAAATTAATACTGCCTGGATAACAGCCGAACCGGCTGCTTTTTCTTTAGATGAATTTTGAGTTTCCCCATACAGGTATATTCCGCCACCGAGTATTACGGGGACTAAATAACCCATTCCAACCGCAGGATCAAAAAAAGAACTGTAGCCGTTCTCTGCAAAATAATTGTGTACCTGGTTATCTGTTCCTGTATGTATTAAAGCATATGTGGATAAAATACCCGCCCCATGTAAAACAAGATTTAAACCGCTAAAACTTTTTACGGAATTACTGCCGATATTAGAAAAAGGATTAAGTTTTCTCTGGGCATAATTGTTAAAAAAACAAATTATTGTTAATAATAAAGCTATTGTTATTGATTTCATCTTAAACAACCTACTGTTATTTTTTTATTGTTAGGGGCGAAATTACAGCGGTTGTTATAGAATTTCTCTTAAGCCGATAGGATTGTTACCGTTCCCGATAGGATTGAAGAATATCTGTACTTATCCTGGTGTGTTTGTTTTACTGCATGACTTTTTATATTCGGAAGGGGTCATATTCATTGCTTTTTTAAAAACGGTGTTAAAGGAGGAAACCGAACTGAATCCGGCTTCATATCCTATTGCCGCAATAGAATAGTTGTCTTTTTCAGAAGCTGCTAAAAGTTTTTTTGCTTCTTCTATCCTGTATCCGTTTATAAACTCAAAAAAATTCTGGTTCAGCCTCTCATTTATTACCTGTGATAAATGGTAACCGGGAACAGAGAGAAGGTTTGCTAAAGACTGCAGTGTAAGATTTTCCCGGAGATATGGTTGTTTTTCTTCCATTATTTTAATTAGACGGTTATAATAGCTGTCCGACATTTCCGGCGTAAGTGCTGATTTGGCATATTTCTTTTTAATTTCTTTCTTACCATTTCCGGAAATTATTCCGATTAATATTTCCGGCTGCTTTAGTGCAAAATATCCCATAAGGTAAATAAAAACAGCCAGTAAAACCCACATGTAGTGCCTTGGTTCAAAATCTATTAACTCAACTAATAAAAACAGGAACCATACAATTAACTGCCCCCACAGCAAAAATCTGAGCCAGTTAAGATTTATTTTCTCAATATGTGAAAAGTTCTGTTCTATATTTTTCCGGTGTTCTTTAATAAGACGGAGTGAATAATACAGATAGAATAAAACCTGGGCTGCTATAAATGCCGTAATTATATTAAGTAAAATATGCCAATTATATTCAGTAATATCTGTAATTAATAATGGGACTATCAAAAGAAATGAAATACCAAACGGAATAAAGTGTCTTGCATCTTTAATGCTGAATCCGGAATGTCTGCCTGTTAATACTTTTATATAGTAGTATAAAAGAGGTGGTAAAAGAAAAAACATCATATGAATTATATACTCATTATGAAAACCGCCATTGTGTGGGGTTATCTTAAATTTGGCATGAGGTATAATCATTATTGTAAAGAGGAGAAGAATAACGCCAAGAATTATGTTTGCAGTCCTGTTTCCCCGTTTCTGCGTAAACAAAATAATTGTAAGGAATAAACCCTGAACAATTCCAGCAATAAGAATAATACTTATATATAGATTTGAATCCATTTTAAAAAAAATTTTCCCTGATTAAAAATAGGGAAAATACTTTCTATCAGCTAAAAGATTATCGCAAGTTTATTTGTAGTACTCAGTGCTGTCCAAAATAAAATTATTATTATAATAATACTCCTGAATAGAGGGAGAATCCGGATTTTTTTTATTATCATCAAATCGATCCTCAATCTATCGTCCCTACGGGACTTTATTTCATTCTGTAATTTATTCTATAAACGTTTAATCCCTGCGGAATTGTAATAATTACAGGAATACAAGGACTTATACCATAAACAGGTAACTATATGTTAAGGTATAATATATATTGCTGTTTTAAGTCCCGTCAGGGACGTTATCTTTATAGATATAGGTAATCTCAATATTTGCAAGTTCCGTAGGAACGAAACAAATTATTATTTTGGACAGATATGTTTTATTATCCGAACAGCTCCCCTTTTATTAATGCGCTTTATTAATTTATTAAATAAATTTAGGCAGCAAAAAGTATTCTTAAGTAAAAGCTATGCCGGATATAATAATTAAAGACTGGATTGATCTTCAATCCAAATTATTTGAAGATGCATGGGTTGAAGATATAAAAAGATTCCGCTCACCTTATGCATTCCGGGGAATGGCATTGAATCACGAGAAACTTTCTACCTCGTTAATGCTGACCGGCGGTAATTATATAAAAATGGAAAGACACATCCTTAGGAATTTTAAAAAATATGCACACCGCGTTATAACGCAAAATGATTCATTCTGGAACTGGATATCACTTGCCAAACACCATGGATTACCCACAAGAATAATTGACTGGTCATTTTCACCTTATGTTGCCATGCATTTTATGACAGATAATATTTTAACATATAATGAAGATGGTGTAATATGGGCTGTGAATTTTAAAGAAGTCCATACAATGCTCCCTTCAGAATTAAAAGATATTCTGGCAAATGAAGGCTCCGATGTTTTTACAATTGACAGCTTATCGGGTGCACTCAGAGATTTCAAGGACTTTGATTCTCTTTCTAAAGATATTTTACTATTGTTTTTTGAACCTCCTTCTATTGATGAGAGGATTGTAAATCAGTATGCCCTGTTTTCGGTATTATCGAAGCCGGATTTTTTTCTTGATGAATGGCTGAGGAATCACCCCTCGGTTTATAAAAAGTTTATTATACCTGCAGGTTTAAAATGGGAAATACGTGATAAACTTGACCAGGCAAATATTACTGAAAGAGTCCTGTTTCCCGGGCTTGATGGATTAAGCATGTGGTTAAGACGGTTATATACAACCAGATAAACTCCTGACAACACACATCATTCGTATCCTTTTATAAAATCACAACTTTCAACAAGGAAGTGGAATATATTTGCCTCCCATAAAAGGAGAATAATATGAATTGGAACGATGTTTTTTTTGCTGAGGGGAAAGATCTGGGTACTATTGAAACAATCATAAGAACAACTATTATTTTTATTGGCACTCTTGCAGCCGTAAGAATAGCAAAAAAAAGATTTCTCGGCAGAAATACTCCCTTTGATGTGGTACTGGGGGTTATTGTCGGATCAGTTGCCAGCCGCGCCATAAATGGTTCAGCAGCTTTTTTCCAGACAGTGACTGCTATGCTTGTATTAATAGCAATGCACTGGATAGTTTCAGGTATTGTTTCAAAATCTGATAAATTTGGTGACATTGTTGAAGGGAAGCCGGCACTTCTTGTGAAAAACGGTAAGCTTGATACTAATACATTACATTCACATCACTTCAGAAAAGATGATTTTGATGAATCTCTCAGATTAAAAGCTAATACTACTGATATCAAACAAGTGAAGGAAGCATACCTGGAAACAAATGGTGAAATAAGTATTATTAAAGAATAAATAGTAATATCTAAGTCATTGTCTCTGAAAAATAACGTTAAGAATGATCGGTGAGTTTGGCTCTTGTCTTATATCAACTTATTATTTTTTGTTGGATATTGTGATGAATATTTAGAATATTGGATAGAACTTTTCCGGTAAAGAAATTAAAATCAGGATTGGGGGCTTTATCTAATGGAAAAGAAAGAAAGAAAATCTTATCACGGCTTTCCTCTCTCGGCTTCCGTTACCTTAATCTACGTCTTATCAGGCCTTACCTGGGTTCTTCTGTCAGATACAATTCTTGAACTGTTAATGGTTAGCAAAACCGAACTGACAACTTTCCAGGTACTTAAGGGATGGTTTTTTGTTTTAACAACAGGAGTAATCCTGTTCTTTCTTTTAAACAGGTACACCCGGAAAATTCATGAGGGGGAGGAAAGATTTAGAAAAACTGTTGAAGAGGTTAAGGACTATGCAATCTATATACTTGATACAGAAGGCAATATAAAAACCTGGAATAAGGGTGCTGAATGCCTGAAAGAGTATTCTGCTGAGGAAATCATGGGAAGGCATTATTCGGTTTTTTATTCAGAGAATGACAGGCAAAACCGGGTTCCTGAAAAACAACTAAAAATTGCTGCTGAACGCGGGAAATATGTTACCGAGGGCTTACGATTTAAAAAGAACGGAACCAGTTTTTATGCTCATGTTACCATTACAGCATTAAAAAATAATCATAAGGAAGTTACAGGTTATATTAAAATAGTACATGATATATCTGAAAGGAAACTCATTGAAGAAAGACTGCTGCTAAACCAGGAACAAATACGAAGGCTTCTTGAGCATCTTGAATATATACGGGAAGAGGAACGCATAAGCATCTCCAGGGAAATACATGATGAGCTGGGACAAATGCTTACTTCGCTAAAAATTGAATTATCGTTTTTAACCAGAGAACTTACCCGGGATGATAATTCTCTGCTCAACAAGCATATTGCCGGCATGAAAGAAAAAATTGATTCCTTAATTACTACTGTACGCCGGATTGCTTTTGACTTAAGAACCGGAGAGATTGATTATCTTGGTTTGGAGGCAGCAATTGAAATGGAACTGATGTCTGTAAAAGACAGGATGAAAATACAAATAAGCTTTAAATCCTGCTTAAACAATATGGAAATAAAAAATAAAAAAACTTCTTTTGCTATCTACCGGATTTTCCAGGAAGCGCTAACCAATATCCTTCGTCATTCAGGAGCAACAATAATAAATGTAAATCTGTTAACCGATTCCGGGAATAATTTTATTCTTAAAATTGAGGATAATGGAAGAGGGTTTGAACCTGGCAATTTATCAAATAAATCGTTTGGCTTACTGGGAATGAAGGAAAGAACCGCTATGATGGGGGGTAAATTAAATATTAGAAGTTCTCCCGGTTCCGGCTGCAAAATCTTACTGCTTATACCTGCCGAAAAGCTCAAAAATCAATAATTATGTAAACTTTTGACGTTTACTACCGATAATAAAGATGCATTGTAATAACTTTTTGTGCATGAATTCTTCATTTGCAGCTTGTTTGAAGCGCTCAGCCCTTTATTTAAGTACCGGCAAATATAAATGTTTCATAAAACTGAAGTGAACTTATGAATAAGCCAGTAAATACCATTAATAATAAAAAAACCAATACAACCAAACAAAAGAATTATAGTGTTTATAAGTACACTTTAAACTATAATCTCTTTATCCCTTCGGCCGGCTCTGTTATTTCTAAAAGTAAACCTGTATTGTTTTATATAAAATTCTAACATGAGAACAGAAGATCTTAACAAAAAAATAATTGAAACCATTCCCCAGGGTGTTTTAGTTGTTAACACTGGTAGTAACATAACTTTTGTAAATAATGCTATGGCTTCTATACTTGGATATTCCAATGAAGAACTGCCAGGTACCCCGCTCTCCAAATACATTTCAAATGAGACATATGAAGACATCGGTAAAAATATCCCTGTAGTTAATAATAATGCTTTCGAACTGCATAATATACAGTTTTGCAAAAAGGACGGAACTAAATTATTTGCTGATTTGAACATTCAGAACATAATTTTTCAAAATGAAAAATTAGTTCTTATTACAGTTATTAAAGTATCATCTGAGCAAAACATATCCGGAATTTTTGATAAAAATGAAGAAGCTTACAGGTTACTGTTTGAAAAAACAGGATCAGGTATTTTGTATTGCGACAAGGATGGAAAAGTTATTCTTATTAATTTACCATGTGCAAAACACTTTGGCGGAAGTCCTGCAGATTTTAAAGGGAAGAACATTTCTGAGTTTTTACCTGACAGTATCATCATTCCAATATCTGATGTAATTAAAACAAAACAATATTTTGAAAATGAAATAAAATTAGGCTGTGATGATCCTGTTGATTATTATGCAAGTTATCAGCCGTTTATTACTTCCAACGGCGATATTTCCGGCATTATGGTAATATTCCGTGATGCTACAAAAAACAAAAAAATGCAGAAAGTACTGAGGGAAAGCGAAACCCGTTTCAGGCGGCTTTTTGAAGATGTTGCCAGGGTTCCCGTCCAGGGATACGATGAAGACCATCGTGTATTGTTCTGGAATAAAGCCAGTGAAATTGCATACGGCTATACGAAAGAAGAAGCTATGGGCCAGAAATTTGAGGATCTTGTTATTCCGGCTCAGATGCGTACTGATATTTTTAATGCAGTTGAAGATTTTTTTAATAAGAATATACCTATACCTTCAGGTGAAATTGGTTTAAAAAGAAAAGACGGTACCTTTGTTGATATGTACTCCAACTACGTAATTATTAAGAATTACGAAGGCAGGAAAGAAATGTACAGCATTGATGTTGATATGAGTAAAAGAATTGAAGCTGAACAACAGGTGGCTTTACAGGCAAGGATGTTAAATGCTGTAGGCCAATCGGTTATTGCCACTAATAAAGAAGGTAACATTATATTTTTAAATGAGGCCGCAGAAAAATTATATGGCTGGAAAAAAAGCAGCGTACTTAATAAAAATCTCTTATCTCTTCTACCCGAAAATGAAATAAAGAAAAAAGCTGAAGAGTTTGTGCGGTTAGCGAGAAAAGGGGAACCATGGACCGGGGAGTTCATAGCTCAGAAAAAGGGCGGGGCTCCGTTTACCGCCCTGGGAACCAACAGCCCTTTATTTAATTCATGCGGCGAGTTAATTGGGGTAATTGGTGTTTCAATTGATATTACCGATATAAAGAATAAAGAAAAGGAATTAAAGGCAGCTAAGGAAAAAGCCGAGGAAATGAGCAAAGTTAAATCAGCATTTCTTGCCAATATAAGCCATGAACTCAGGACTCCGCTTGTTGGTATTCTGGGCTTTTCAGAAATTCTTAACCAGGAACTTGAGAAGGATAGCCACAAAAATATAGCAAGCTCTATACTTTTAAGTGGTAGAAGGCTTCTTACTACTTTAAACGCTATACTTGATTTGTCTAAGATAGAGGCAAATATGATGGAACTAAACTATACGGAATTAAGTATTATGTCTGAAGTGAAATGCGCTGTAAAAATATTTGAAGGGCTGGCTGCCAAAAAAGGCCTGAAAATGGTTGTTGATGATAATGAAGATTTTACAGCAGAACTTGATAAAAATATATTCCTTCAGGTATTTGAAAACCTTATTCATAACGCATTAAAGTTCACCGAACAGGGAGAAATAAGAATTTCATTACTAAAGGAATCAGGCTATTTTTCATTAATGGTAAGGGATACCGGAATTGGTATTTCAAGAGAAGAGCAGAATTTGATTTTTAATGAATTCAGGCAGGCAAGCGAAGGATACGGCAGACATTTTGAAGGAGCAGGTATTGGATTAACACTCACAAGAAGATTTGTACAATTAATGCAGGGTGTTATTTTTGTGGAAAGTGAACTGAATAAGGGGACTGTATTTACAGTACGCTTTCCTTTAAAACGTAACCACTTAAACGAAAAAATGTTGGTTAACACAGCAACCGCAAGATATAAAGGGGTGAACAATGAATATTAAAATTCTCCTTGTTGAAGATGACCCGATTAATAGAGATGTAATTAATTGGTATTTAAGAAATCTTTTTGATGTCTCTGTTGCAGAAAATGGGTCAGAAGCTTTAAAACTGGCGGCTTCTAATCAATTTGACCTTATATTAATGGATATTAACCTTGGTAAAGGAATAAACGGAATTGAGACTGCAAAGTTGATAAAAGAAGATGACAGGTATAAAGATGTGCCTGTAGTAGCTCTTACTGCGTATGCTATGAAGGGGGATAAGGAGCACTTCCTGTCATCCGGTTTTACCGATTATCTCTCAAAACCGTTTCTTAAAGAAGAATTAATTTACCTTATAGGTACTTTATTTAACGAAGAGAAATACTCCTGATCAGCATTTGTATGAATTTTCCGCATAATGTAGTATAAACTACTACACGCCTCCACTATTTAGTATTACAAAAGAATAGCTTTTGTACCTATTTACCGCTCATGGACTTTTTATTATACTTTAATTTAAATTTTTTTCAGGTTTATATGAAGGTTCTTGTTGTTGAGGATTCTGAATTTATCAGAAAAGAGATACTCGGAATTCTTAAGAAGTTTAAGTCTTTTTTATTATTCGAAGCTGATAATGGCCGGAAAGCTCTTGAAATTTTCCAAAATGAAAACCCGGATGTTGTAATTCTTGATCTCGGTTTGCCTTATATAAGCGGATTTGAAGTACTTAGAAAAATTAAATGCAGTAATACTACTGTTAAGGTAATTGTCCTGACCAATCACGGTGAGAAATATTTTGTTGATATTTGCTTGAAATACGGTGCTGATTACTTCTTTGATAAATCCACGCAGTTTGAAGAATTTATTACCACTTTTGAATCAATCCACGCAGAGTTTAAAACACAAACCACCTGATTCTGGTTGTACATTATTTGTTTTATTCAGGAAGAGCTCTATTTAAGCTCTTCCAGGAATATTTTTGTGCGTATAAGTTTTTTCAGATTAACTTTTTCAAAATACTCTACCCTCTCTTCGGGTGTAAGCATATCAGGTTTTTCCTCCAGTGATTTAATACTGCTGACAGACTCATCCAATTGGGCAAGTACCTTTTTCAGATAACTAATCTTTTCCGATACAGAATTAATAGAATCAGATTGTTCTATTATTTTTTTGTAATCAAAATTAAGTTTTTCCATAAGCTCCGGCATTTTAATTTAAATAATGAGTCGTCATTATATTAAAGAATTTATAGCTTGTTTTCAATGTTGACTTACAATTTAATATTGATACTATAAAGCACTTAAAATTGACTAATATATTGTATATTTGAACATTAAAAGAAGAGAAAAGGGGAAAACAAGTGAATCTGAATAAAATATTAATCCCTGTATTTTTATTTTTGTGTTTTTTTGAGGTTTTCCCCCCAGGTAAAAAATAATACCCCGTATAATCCTTTAGTAAATCTCACATCGTCTAATCTTCCTATAGTAATTATAAATACAAACGGAAACCAAATTGTTGATGAACCGAAAATTCCCGCTGATATGGGGATAATTTTTAACGGAGATGGAATACAAAATAATATAACAGATCCTTTTAACAACTATAACAGTAAAATAGGAATCGAGATTCGCGGCTCATCCTCCCAAATGTTTCCCAAAAAACAATATGGTTTTGAAACAATTGATATAACAGGCGATGATTCAAGTGTTTCCCTTTTGGGATTTCCGGAAGAAAGTGACTGGATTTTATATGCCCCATACTCAGATAAATCACTCATAAGAAATGTTTTGTTATACAGGCTTGCTAATGATATTGGCCATTATGCAACCCGGTCAAAATTCTGCGAACTTATTCTTAATAATCAATATATGGGTATTTATGTATTGTTTGAAAAGATAAAAAGAGATAAAAACAGGGTAAATATTTCAAAAATTGAAGAAAAGGATAGTACAGGGGATGATTTAACGGGCGGTTATATTATTAAAATTGATAAAGATGAAGGGGGATTTAATGCCGGATGGTTTTCTCAATTCAGTCCTTATACTAATGCATGGCAAAGAGTCTTTTATCAGTATGATAATCCTGATCCGGAAGACATTACAGTACCGCAGGCAAATTATATCCAATCTTTTATTTATGAATTTGAATCTTTAATGACCAGCCCCGGGTTTGCAGACCCCTTAAGCGGATATGAGAGTTTTATTGATGTGAATTCATTTATTGACTATTTTCTTTTAAATGAGGTGTCAAAGAATGTTGATAGCTACCGTATCAGTACCTTTATGCATAAAAATAAAGATAGTAAAGGCGGCAAGCTGAAAATGGGCCCTGTGTGGGATTATAATCTTGCATTTGGAAACAGTAATTATTTTAATGCATGGCTGACTGAAGGTTTTCATCTTTCCTTTCTTGCAACTGATCAGAATATCAGAAGTTTCGATTCATTTCAACCGCCATTCTGGTGGCATAAATTACTTAATGAACCTTCATTCAAATCGAAGTTAAACAGCAGGTGGTATGAACTGCGGCAAAACCAGTTCTCTATTGAAACAATTTATGCATATATAGATTCTTTATCATCTCTTCTTAATGAACCGAAGGAAAGAAATTTTGAACAATGGCAGATTCTCGGCACCGAAGTATGGCCGAATTACTTTATAGGAGATACTTACGAAGAAGAAATTACCTATTTAAAAACCTGGATAAAAAACAGGATGGAGTGGATAGATAAGCAGTTAACTCCGACATCGGTTAGTAATGACAAAGCTATTACTGATGATTTTATTTTATATCAGAACTATCCAAATCCGTTTAACCCGGTAACAAAATTTAAATACACCATTCCATCAGCGGCTATACGCCAGGGTGTGTTTGTACAATTAAAAGTATATGACATTCTTGGGAACGAAATTACCACGCTTGTAAATGAAAATAAACAACCGGGCGATTATGAAGCAGGGTTTGATGCTTCAAATTTATCAAGCGGTATTTACTACTACAGGTTAACTGCAGGAAATTTTTCAGAGATTAAAAAGATGGTCCTGATGAAATAATGCCCATCTTAAGCCCTGCCTTTCCTAAGAGAGGGCTTAAGAAGGATGATTTAAAAGGTTCAGCGTAAGAATATATTTATTCTTTCAACACAAAATTTGCATCTTCAAGAACATTATCCATGTGTTTAGATATTAAAAATTTTAGTTTTTCTTCACGTACAAAATTCTTAACTATTTCAGGAACCTCAAACTCTATAATTATAAGTTCATCTTTAATCTGAATAAGGCCTTTAATTCTTCTTTCTAAAAACCCCTGCTTTACCATAACTGAGAAATTCATTTCGTAGTTTATCCAGTTTTTATGCAATTCCACAATTTTAAAATTACCATTAAATTCCAGTTTATTAAGTTTCGATACATAGTTATCTATTTGTCTTTTAAGTAAATCCTTATTCTGGTTGTGTTCAAACTCCATATACATATGGTCAGCCTCTTTATGTTAGTTTATCATTATTATCTTCGTCAGGAAGAGGTTCATAAGAATACGCCTCAGGGTTATCAATTGCGCCGTCTGCTCTGAGAATAACTACATGATTTTCCTCTTTAACCTGTTCTTTTGCTTTATCTATTGCCTCATCTCTGGTTTCATGTATAGACAAAGGATCCTCCTCGGCCTCTTTTTTAATAGCCCACACGCCTTTATGGGGCATTACATAAATATTATTCATGGTAAACTCCTTGGTTTCTAAATCTCTAAAATAAATTTTAACAGCTAATAAATAGTGAGGCCAATCAACAAAAGGAGAAAAACATTACTGTCTAAATCACCTGGCGTGGATGTTAGGAGAAGAAGAGCGGGGATTTCATGATATATATTAAGAGAAGAGGCTGTCCCAAAAGTCCTATCACTCCATTCCCCCCATGCTCCGTACGGAAGAGGAGATAAAAAGGCTTGCCTGCCGGTCAGGCAGGGTTCGGAGACGGGTTGTGGCTGCAGCGAAACCCCCTCTAGCCTGACTACCGTCAGGCTGGCTCCCCCTTTTGCAGGGTACAAGGGGGAGAACAGACTTTATTATCAATATATCTACTTGTTTTTCATCTTAACAACTGTATAGATATCACCTTATTTACTGGGGACACCCTCCGGGGCATGTCTTTTTAGAATTTGCCGAATTTTAATGTTAAAGTAGCTGAAGGTCCGGAGAGATCGCTGTTTTCCAGTGTATCAAAGTCAACACCGGAAACCATTCTATAACTAATACCTGCGTTGAGCCTGAAAAAAGAATAAATATTTAGTTCCATGTTTACAGCAGGCTCAAAAACAAAAAATGTATCACTGCCGTAATCCCAATCTTCCCAGTCGTCCCATAGTTCATCTCTATAGGTTACTGCCCCGCCGCCAATAAGAGAATAAACGGAAAAATGAATAAGACGATCTGAATGAATTATATATTCCATTTCAAACCCGCCGTATCCAAAAGTTATAAATGGCTGCGGACTAAATATAAAATCATTAGCTTCAATATTATTTACAAGTCCATAACCGCCGCCGCCAATAACAAACTGATGATTAATAATCCATCCCCCTCTTCCGCCGACAAGAACACCGAACTCATCTTTGATCTGCGTAAATTTAATAACAGGCCCGCCAAAACCCCCATGAGAGATTTCACCATCGCCAATTAACGTTTCTTCCTGAGCAAGAGACTGGTAACTGAATATTACCGATAGAAATAATATTGAAAAAAGAGTTTTCATTTTATACCCCTATAATGTTATTAAGTAACCTTATTCCGGAAGCCGAAATAGTTATGTTATAAATTATAACAAGATTTATCTATAATCAATTTAAATTATATGAGTGGTTAAGTCTACGAAAATAATTAGGCTGTCCGTTTAATCCCGTTTAACAGCAATCATCGTCATATCATCATACTGCGGAAAATCATTTTTGAACCTGTTTAATTCTATGTACAGGTTCTTAACAAGTTCAGGCGAAGAATTGTTTTTATGATCGGAAACAATTTTAATAATCCTGTCTGTACCAAATGATATATTCTCTTTATTCTTAAGGTCAGTTATTCCATCAGTATAAATCAGCAGCATATCTCCCTGGTTCAGCATTAACTCATGCTCTTCAATTGTGGTATCAAATATTTTTCCTTTTTCAAGGCCTATACCAAGACCATCGGGACGAATTAAACTTATTTTGTCTTCGCTTCTATTAAGAAATATTAAAGGCTCGTGGCCTGCACGGGCAAATGCAAATTTGTTTGTTTTTGTATCAAGCAGTGCATACAATATTGTAACAAAATAATTTCTCTCTATTATTTTATACATAAGAGAATTGACTCTCTTTAGAACTTCCTTAGGCGACATATTTTCTTCAGCAAAGGATTGGAAAATTCCCTTAGTTAAAGTCATATATATTGCCGCGGGCATTCCTTTTCCGGCAACATCACCTATAACAAATCCATATTTACCGTTACCAAAACTAATAAAATCATAATAATCACCTCCCACTTCCTTAGCCGGAATGCATAAAGCATCAATAGAATATCCCGGTACCTGTATACCTTGTTTCGGCAGAAGTTTCATCTGGATATTATGTGCAATATCCAGTTCATTCGACATCCTTTCACGTTCAAGTTCGCTGCTTATATCCTGAAATGAAACCAGCTTATATAACTCATTCTGCATTTTAAACTCGGCAGCAGATATAGATAACTGTTTTGTAGAGTTTTTATTTTCCAGTTTAACTAAGGTCTTTTCACCTGTTTTTATGTTCTGAAGAACATCAACCAGGTTGCCGTTAACAGATGCAAGCCCGGATATGTTTATAAGGTCAGCTTTGCCAAGCATCTTTTTTGCGGCTGTATTAATCAGTTCAATTTTACCGTCAGATTTAAATGAGATTAATCCCATCCCAATGTGGCGGACAACAGTCTGCAGGTACTGAAAATTTTCTTCCTTTTCCGATCGTGTAATATTAAACTGGTTAATTACTGATGCAAGAGATTCATTAAGTTCTTTAAAGGAAGAACTTGAGTTGTTAGCGAAGGAAGACGAAAAATCAGACAGTTTTATAGAATTAAAAAACCTTGCAAGCTCCCGGTTTGTTCTATCTGTATAAACAATAAGAAAATAAATCTGTATAATTATAAAACACACTAATATTATTGAGGTTATCAGATAACCTTCTTCATAACTGAAATATGAAAAAGCGAAAATAGAACCGCTGAGCAGGAGTATTCTTAAAATTAATCCTATTTTAAATCTGTTTATCCGCATATAAATTTTCAACGAAAACGAACAGGAGGAACCTGTGTTTTATAATTTTGCTTATTAGACTACACCGATGATAAAAAGTTACGTTATAATTAACAACTATTATACCCAACAGGTATCTGTATTACTTTATACAAAAATAAGAAATATTGTGCGAATAAGGACAGAATTTCATTTTTCCGGACAGAAGCCGAATGTTAATTTAAGAGGAATGGCTTTTAAAGCTAAAATGTAAACATGTAGAAAAAAATTGACTTTACTGAAGTAACCCCGGATGTTTAACAGAGGCTTAAGTGCCTTATCAGTATCCCGGAGGAACCGCTAAGGCACTTAGCTCATTAAGAAATTATCTTTTTTAGGCTTCCAGTTCTTTAAATTCGCCCAATGTTTTCACAAAAATATAGATAGCAAGAATACCTATTAAAGTATGCCCGGCTAATGTATACATTATATATTCCGGATGCCCTGCTGCTTCAAAATTTCCCATTACACCGGTATACAAACCACTGGCAATTGCACCGATAAATGTTGCCAGAAAATTTGTGCCCATATAAAGTCCGGCTTTTTCTTTCGGAGCTATCCACATTATATATTCCTGTATTCTTGGTGAAGATATCATTTCACCTACTGCAAAAAGAAATACACCCAGATAAACAAGTGTGTTTACAGAAGTAACGGATATTCCCAGAACTATAAAGCCTGCTGATGCAATAAAAAGTCCGAAAAGGAAAGAAGGAATGGCGGAGCGTTTTTCAAATACACGTGAAACCAAAAGCTGGAAAATGATAATAATGTATCCCGTATGCGAAATTGCTTCAGCATTAATTCGCCAGACGCCGTTTTCCTGGTTGGAAATAATTTGAGTAACCCAATCCCCAAGGACAGAACTGGTAGCAAGATAGAGCGCCGCTGTATCCATATAATCATTTATATATACTGCCAGTACGTTAAAGAAAGCCCAGAAAGGCATCCAGAAGAAGATACCCAGCATAAAGAGGAAGATCAGAAATTTATAATCCGAAAGTGCTTCCCCCATATCTTTAAATTTTTTCTTTAAAGTAACTCCCTCAATCTCTCTCGGCGGCTCTTTATAAAAAAACAGTGTTACAAGAAACATCATTCCAACTGCAGCGGCGGCAGTATAAAAAACATAATCCCACGACATACCCCTGAGTTTGCCCATGATGATAGGCCCGAAGGAAGCGCCAATATTTACCATCTGGTAAAATATTCCAAAACCCATAGTTTTATTTGTGGAATCAGTAGTTGCTCTTACTGTAGCAGAAATTAAAGGTTTAAATATACCGGCTGCAAAACCGATGCTGAGCATTGTTAAAGCAATGCCTGAAAATGATTTTGTTACAATTAATAAAAGTATTGAAGGTAAGTAAGCCAGGTAAGCAACTATAAGCATCTTTTTAAAACCATACTTATCTGCAAAAGTGCCGGAAAACAGAGGCACGAGATATGATAGTCCTAAAAATATACTTTGAACAATTCCCAGATCTCCTTTGGAATATCCAAGCTGTTGTAAATATATTCCGAAGCCCATATAAATTCCGTAGTAAGCAAATCTTTCAAGTACTTCAATAGAATTTGCTACCCAGAAAACCCGCGGAAATGATGTCCTGTTTTTCATATTTCCTCAACAATGTGAATTTTTATTTACCTATGATAAAATAAGGCATACTGTTTTTAAATAATAATGTTTTTTTGATTTAGTACACTTTTCTTCAACTGTTTAATATTTAAACGATTCCGGCACTTTCTGTCTCTAAACAATTATTTATATTGCCGGTATGTTATTATTAAAACAAATCATTATTGTATGTTTACTTTACCTGCCGGAGGCATCAGCACAATTAAGTGGGGCTGATTCGGTTTATACGCTGGACTCTGTTATTGTTACTTCTGTAAGAGCCGGTAAAGAACTGCTCAATGTTCCCTATTCAATAGAGTATTCGGATAAAGATGCAATACAAAGAAGTGAGGCAGGAATTTCGTTGGATGAAATATCAGCCGGAATTTCCGGACTGGATATTAACAACCGCCGGAATTATGCACTTGGCGATAAAATTATTATTCGTGGAATTGGAGCCAGATCATCTTTTGGTGTAAGGGGAATAAAAATTATATACGATGGTATCCCTCTTACACTTCCCGATGGACAGACTCAGTTAAATAATATTGATTTGTCTTCTGCCGGAAGAATAGAAGTTCTAAAAGGACCAGCTTCATCACTATACGGCAATTCTGCCGGCGGCGTAATTAATATACAAACAGAGATACCTTCAGCAGATATAATTTCCATTTCTCCGCAATTTGTTGCTGGTTCATTCGGGCTGCAGAAGTATTCTGCAAAAGCTTCGGGATCCTCGGGGAGCTATTCTTATATATTTAACTTAACCAGGTTTAATTATAAAGGCTACCGTGAACATTCTTCTGCAAGCTCATCCACATTAAACGGAGTTATAAACACTTTTTTATCGGAAAAAGTATTACTTAAAACTGTTATAAATTATTTTAATACCCCATACCTTCAGAATCCGGGTTCACTAAATAAAGCTGATGCAGAAAACAATCCTTCTACTGCAAGGAGTTTTATAAAACAGCAGGGTGCCGGGGAGAAAATTTCACAATTACAAACCGGCGTTACATTAAATTATTTTGCTGGCAGCTATAATATTGATGCAACTGCTTATTATGTAAACCGCTCACTTATTAACCCTATACCGGGCAGAATAATTGATTTGAAAAGATCATCGGGGGGATTTCGGGGTGTTTTTTCTACTAAAATCAAATCATTTTTTGCAGAATTAAATCTGCAGGCAGGTACTGATCTGGAACTCCAGTTTGATAAAAGAAAAGAATTTGAAAATAATGGTTTGGATGATATAAACATTCCTCCTGAAGATATTTTTAAGAATTTAAACTACGGTGAAAATCTCATCGACCAGGATGAAACAGTACTTAATTCGGGAAGTTTTATTTCTTCTGAATTTATTTTTAGTAAAAAATTAAGACTCACAACCGGGTTAAGATTTGACTATTATGAATTTGAAGCTGAAGCAAACCAGGATGAGGAACTATCATCCGATGAAGGTTTCAGAATTATGAAAAGTCTTAATCCTATGGCCGGGATTGTTTTTCATCCTGCACAGCCCGTTAAACTTTATGCAAATTATTCAACTTCATTTTTAACACCAACAACAAGCGAGTTGAGCAACAGGCCTGATTTGCAGGGTGGATTTAATCCTGATCTTAAACCTGAAAATATCTATAATATTGAAATTGGTTCGCAAATCTTTTTTAACAGGCTTGCTCTTTCCTCCGCAGTGTACTATATGTCTTTTACTGATATGCTTCTTCCCTATCAGATTGCAGGAAGTGAAGAGACATTTTTCAGAAATGCAGGCGAGGCAAAAAACACCGGTGCAGAGATTTCTGCAGATTATTTACTGGGTAAAAACTTAAGTGCATCAGTAAACTACTCTTATAATAATTTTGTTTTTAGTGATTATATTCTGCAGACCGCTGACGGCAGTTCAGTACAGTTAAAAGACAATAAAGTACCCGGCATACCACGGCATAGAATAGGTTTTACTGCCGCATACCAGGTCTCCGGTTTTTACTCAAAGATAATGCTAAACTGGAATGATGAATATTTTGCCGATGATTTTAACGGGCAGGCAAATGAAAATGATGATATTAAAAATTATATAAATGAGTCTTACACTGAAGTAAATGTGAGGACAGCCTATATTATATCAATATCAGGTTTCAGTCTTGAAATTTTTGGCGGAATAAATAATTTACTTAATGAACGTTACAATTCTTCAATTATACCCAATGCCGCAGGAAACAGGTTTTTTGAGCCATCGCCGGGCAGGAACTGGTTTATGGGAATAAAGGGAAGTTTTTAATTATAACGGGTACGAATAACACATTACATTTAGGACCGTATAGAGCCTGATTTTTCATTATCATTCATTGATTTTTATATCTTTAAATTATATAATTCTTTAACTGTACTTACCCCCAGCTTATCCTTTATTTTCTCTTTATAATTCCCAATTGTCTTTACACTAAGCGAAAGTTTTTTGGCTATCTGTTTGTTTTTTAGCCCCAGTGAAATAAGCACAAGTATTTCTTTTTCTCTTTTACTTAAGGGGCCTGTAATAATATCTTCCTGCAGCTCCTGGATAAAATCATTCCGGAAAATTGAAAAATTAACATGGGCATCAATATAAACACTCCCTATGTTAACCAGCTTAATTGCTTCGGAAATTTTTTCCACAGGTGATTTTTTATGAAATATTCCGCAGATACCATTTTCAATAAGATTCTTAAAATAATGCGGATCTTTACTGCTTGTATAAATTATTGATTTACCATTCCCCAGGCAGCCGGGCAGAATATTAATAAAACTAATGATTTCACTTTTTTTAAAAAAAGCATCATCAATTATTAAAATATCGGTTTGTTCACTGTTTAAAAATTGTATTGCAGTCTGAAAATTATTGGAAGTGCCTGAAATAAAAATATAAGAATTTGTTTCCAGATATTTTTTTACAACATTGGAGCTGCCCTGTATTGCAGAAAGAAAATGAAGTTTAAGATTTCCCACTTTTACGAACCTTTCATACACCTCACTTATTCAGAGAAGCAATATGAATATAACGGGAATGCGGATGTTAATCAACTAATAACCTCATCCCCTCTCAATAAGCTTTTCCCTAATTAGGATTATGTAAATCAGGCTTACTAGTAATACTCAATAATATTATTGCCACAACTTTTAAATCGTGAAGTGAGTAACGTTCGGCGAAAGGACTTTAGCCAGAATCTCTTTTTAAATAGCCGCCAGGGAATATTGATAGCCAAAGTCTAAAGATGTGAGATTCAACTGCCGGTGGTTTAAATCAAAAAGATTATCACAATAAAGAGTATTTTAGGACAAAAACTAAGGAGCAGCTATTGAAAACAAGAGCTTCATTTAAAGGACATCCAATTCACCAGATGCTTATCCCCTTTCCAATTGCTTTTCTGGCAGGCGCACTAATATTTGATCTGCTTGGAATTACAATGCGCAATTCAACATTCTGGGTAACAGGTGCATACCTTGCCATTGCAGGAATTCTTATGGCAGTGGTAGCTGCAACACCCGGTTTTATTGATTACCTGTTCTCTGTTCCGCCTAAAAGCTCCGCAAAAACACGAGCAACAAGGCATATGGTAGTTAACCTGATAGCCGTATTTATTTTTTTAGTAGCAGTTATTATGCGGATACCAATAATAGACCAGCCGGATAACGCGGTAATAATTCTTGAAATAATTGGTGCGGGATTTCTTGGAGCAGGCGGATGGCTTGGCGGTACATTGGTAAATAGAAATTTTATAGGTCCCGATCACCGTTATCCATATTCAGGTAAGTGGAAAGAAATGACTGTTTTTCCAGAAGCCGGCCAGTCTGTTAAAATAGCATTGGTAGATGAACTAAAAGTAAACCAGATGAAGCTTATCCATGCAAATGATAAAAGAATTGTACTGGCAAAAACCGAAGAAGGTTATGTTGCATTTGATGATTTCTGTACTCACAGAGGCGGCTCACTTGCCGGCGGAGTTATGATATGCGGTACGGTTCAATGTTTATGGCACGGCTCCCAGTTTGATGTAAAAACAGGTATGGTTAAATCGGGTCCTGCTGAAAAAGATATACCTACATATAAAATTGAAGTGAAAAATGACGGAGTATTTCTGCTGCCCTTTTAAATTGTAAATTTTTTAATTTCAATTGACTAATTAAGTAAATAACTGCATTTCAGTATACCATTACCGGTTGATTTTCATTCCTCCATTTTTTTGAATAAATCCCTTAAAAACTCCAATATCCAATACTTCTATCAAAATGCTTTTTGGCAGGCTATTTGAACCTTATAAGTAAAAAATATTAAAAAAGTATGTAAAATATGAGAAAATGGAAAGAAATCAGGGTTTACTGACATCCCGGGTGCTAATCATATTGTAAAACTTTGATTTATTTTCTCAAAATAAAACATTCATGAACTTTTGACAGGTATATAAATTGAAAAAAAGCATTATTCTTATTACGGCTGCTCTTTTAACCATAAAAATAAGTGCCCAGGTGGGCAGTGTAAGCATAAAAACATGGGCGGATGATAAAAAATCGGCTTTTTCCTTCACTTTTGATGATGGTTTTATATCCCATTATGAAACTGCAATGCCTGTACTTAACAGCTACGGTTTTAAAGGTACATTTTATGTAATTTCATCGGATCTTACGGAAACTCAGCCAACAATCTGGCGTTACGGTACATGGGATCATTTCCGAGAAATTGCTGCAGGCGGACATGAAATAGGCTCACATACTGTTAGTCATCCTGACCTGTCTTCTATACCTGCCGGAGATAAGTTTACTCCGAATACAATCCATTATGAATTGTATCAGTCAAAAAAGACTATTAAAGAAAAGATTCCCGGCGCAGAAGTATTGACTCTGGCTTATCCCTATATTATTCATAATGAAGAAGTAGACAATATAACTGATTCTTATTATGAAGGAGGAAGATCCGGCGAGGACAAATTAAATCCGTCAACTCTTACAAAGAGCCAGAGATTAGGAATATACTCCAAAAAAGTTCAGTTCAATCTTCCGAGAAATTCACCTGCGGATGACCAGGATGAATGGCTTAATTTTAAGACTTATGTTAATAATGCAGTTACCCAGAACAAATGGGGTGCAATTATGATACATGAAGTTTACCCGTTTTCCCAAATTCAATGGGCAATACAGGAAGGCTCATATTATCCCATGTCTTCTGAATGGCTGACACAGCTTTGTGAATATTTAAAGAACAAATCAGCTACTAATGAGGTTTGGGTTGAAACTGTTGCTAATGTACTTAAATATTCAAGAGAAAGGGAATCATTTACATCTTCAATTGTATATCAGTCGGACAGTTTAATAGAAATTCAGACTTCTGATGCTTTAGATGATGAGATTTATGATTTTCCTCTTACGGCAGATATTGTAGTACCAACAGACTGGGATACTGTAATAGTATCGCAGAACGGTAATACCGAAACAGTTTATGCTCATATAAAGAATGAACAAAAAATTATCCGTACTTATGTTATACCGGATAAAGGCAATATCACACTTCAGAAGTATAAAAAAACACCGCCACTTGCAGCTTACAGCATAACCGGAAAAATTACATATGCAGGCTCTGAGGATGTGCCTTTACAGGGAATAAAAATAGTATTAACGGGAAATCCTTCAACCGATTCTTTGAGCAGCGACAATGACGGAAATTTTTTATTCGCTGATAAAACTGCAGGAGATTATTCTCTTTCATTTTCCAACTCCAATTCATGGAGTGGAGTAAATGCAACCGATGCACTTGCAGTATTACTTTATTTTACCGGCTCATCTGAACTGGATGACCTACAGGTTTTAGCTGCCGATGTTAATAATGACGGCAATATAACGGCCTCTGATGCACTCCAAATTCTATTACGTTTTTCAGGCTCTATAAACTCATTCCCTAAACCAGACTGGATTTTCCAGCCTGACTTAATTAATATCAGCCTTAGTGATTCAGATCAAAATTTTAATATAAACGCTGTGTTAACCGGGGATGTAAATAAATCATATCATCCATAACAGTAAGCAAAAATTCCGGTTGCCTAATAGTGAAAACTATATCATCTGGTAAAATGTTTTGTGGTTGATAAAAAAAATATTTCCAAAGATATAGATGCAGGTTATTTCAATAGCATTCTTATCATCACGTGTTTAAAACTTCTTTCCACTATTACTTCACTAATTTACTGGCACAATAAATGCATCTTTATATGTACAATGGGATACATTAACCACATAATTATTTATTATAAAAGGATTTAAGTTTTAAAAAAGCTTCCGGTATAAAGAAAATTCTTCGTTCGTGCCGAAAATTTTTCATGTATGCCGGGTAGACCATTGTTCTTTCATTTATTGATATGATGATACTTATATATCCGTATCAGTTACTAATATATTCATTAATAATACGAGGTGATACTATGAGAAATGTCGTGAGCAAACTCAGTGCTATTTTAGTAGCAATCTTATTCTTTTCTGCAAGTCTGCTGGCACAAGATCAGACCGGGCAAGAGGAAGAAACCGGACAGGATCAGATTGAACAGGAGACTCAGACAGGACAGCAGGATCAAACAGAAGATCAGATGGGACAAGATCAGACAACCGAAGAACAGGATCAGACTACAATGGATAATCAGCAGTTTGAATCCTCTGCCCAGCAGTTAACAGATAATCTTGCTACTACAATAACATTGACTGATGAACAAAAATCAGATGTTAAAGAAGCTATTTCTGAGTATTACGGCAGAGTAATAGGAACCACAAGCCAGGAAGGCACCGTTGAAACCACTGGTTCTGTTGAAGAAGCAGATCAATGGTTAAATGATGAAATAGCCGGAATTCTTGATGATGCCCAGCAGGCTCAGTGGGATGTGGCTAAAGCCGATTTCTGGAATCAGTTAAGAGATAATGTTGCTTCTATGCAGCAAGGTGATGGCAACTATTAAGATTGGAAATAGTTAAGTTCAAAGGGTGTTCATCTGAACACCCTTTTTTTTCGTTTTTACTTATTAAAATCGGACAAGCCCCTGTTTGTAGAAGCCTTCTTATATCATTCGTTTTGAAATTCAGATTTTTTTTAAACTTTTAGGCGGGTTTTAACATATAAGACCTAAGAAAAGATTATTTTTTTTTATTATCCCAATCCAGATCTAACTGACTTAAACATGCTTTTACACTTTCTTCCAACATAGAAGACTGGATTGGCTTTAGGAGATATTCGCATGGTTTAAGGTTATATATCTGTACAACTCTTTCAAAGTCCCTGTATGCGGTAACATAAATAAAAGGAATGTCATGCTTTTCCTGTATTCGGGCAATTGCCTCAATACCGTCAAGTTCCCCTTTTAAATTTATATCTGCTATAATAAGAGTAGGCGTTTCTTTGTTTATATACTCAACTAAATCTTCACCACTGCTAACAATTGCTGAAACTATGCAGCCCATATTCTGAAGAGTATTCTTAAAATCCATTGCGGTTATATACTCATCCTCAGCAATAAGAATCGTTACTTTGCTATTAACCATAAAGTCTGCTATTGTTCATAATTTCAGTCATTTACACTTATAACTATTTAATCTACTATAATTATAATAAATTATTATTGTTTCTAATCATAATTTATATACAAAAACTTCTACCATAACAGGCAACTTTATATTAAGGTAATATTACATTCCCGTTTTAAGAGGCTGTCCCAAAAGTAAGATGAAGAGAATATAATTAAAGACTGAAGAATAGATATTAATTTTATTTATTAACCCCATGTTTTAACATGGGGGAGCCTAAAGAACCATAACAGGGGCTTTAGCCCTGAACTGAAGCTATTTCAGGGCTAAAGCCCTATATAATCTTTTCTCATATCCCGCAGGCTGAAGCCTGGGGTTGAAAATTCAGATTAGAAGATTTAATAGAAATTTCGTATATTTGTGATTCAGATCAATTAAAAATTGCTAATAGCAACTTATTTTTGTATTCCTAATTTATAAGAGCAACTATGAAACCGGCAAAGAAAAATATTAAAATCAATATATCGGAGCTGGTCCTTGAAAAGAAGATCTCCAGGAAAAGTATTCCTGTAGTGCTGAAAGAAATTGCGATGGGCACAATTTCAACAGTTGAACTTCTGAAGGCAATGAGTACCAGAAATTAATCCTGACTGCCCCCCGCAATTGTAGGAATAATCTTAATAACATCATCTTCTTTAAGGATCGTATTTTCATCCTGCAGAAATTTTATATCTTCTTCGTTAACATAAACATTAACCACACTCCGCAGTCTGCCATTATCCGAATAAATATGTTTACGTAAAGGGAAGAAAGTTTGTGTTAAATTATCCAGAACTTCACCCGCAGTGTTTCCTTCAATTTTCACAACTCTTGTCCTGCCGGTAAGCTCCAGGAACGGTGACGGAATATATACTATTGTTCTCATACTGCTATTGCCATTTTATGTGATAAAATATTTTCTTCTGTTGTAATAATCTCAATATCCTGGTTAAAAAAGCTTTTCCTGGTTTCGGCAAGTATCCATCCCGATGCCTTAATTTTATTTTCCTTGTTTGATACTGCCAGGTATAAAAAACCAGGAAAAGCATACTTAACATCCAACTCACCGGGAGCCAGCCCGCCTGTTCTGGAATAATAAAAACCAATCAATTCAAGGTTAGTATTTTCGGCTGTTTCTTCTGCTTTCATATATTGCTGTGGTGTGATCAAATACCTGTTTTCTCTTTTTTCGCATTGTTCATTTTCAAGCTCCAGAAGCGAGTGTATTAAAGTTATTCCATCCGAAGTATAACCTAAAATTGCACCGCAGCTCACATCCGGCAGATTTTTATTAATCTGCTTTTTTAGCTGCTCCAGATGTTCCTGTTTTATTTTTACCATTTTACTTCCTTTTAAAAACAAAAAACCCTCTGCACAGGCAGAGGGTCTATAACAATCTCTTATTTATTTTATTTATTTGTTAAAATCCGGGATTGTTCCACTGCCTGCTATTATGCCGCACATGCACATAGAACAACAACACATTGATATATTCCGGGTTTCTAACATTTTTATTTCTATTCCAAATAAATTCAACATTAAAGTATATAATGAAAAAGAAATTGTCAAGTATTTTCATCAAAATGTAATGCCAAACAAAGTATTAGGCCGCTTTTTTATGATCTGAATAATACTCATCAATAATTTTAATATAGCTGTTAAATAACTCATTAAAAATATTATCCCAGGATAATGTTTGGGCATAATTAAAGGCTTTCTCAGCTATTTTTTTTCTTAGTTCCTCATGATCCAGAAGAAGATTTATTTTTTCGGCAAGGCTGGCTGCATCCCGCGGTTCAGCAATCAATCCGTTTACACCATCATTAATAACGCCGTATGCGCCCCCCTCCCGGGCGCATACCGGCGGAATTCCTGAAGCCATTGCTTCAACAGTTACATTACCAAACGTTTCAGTTGTTGATGGGAAAACAAATATATCGCTTGAAGCATATGCGGACGAAAGAGCCTGTCCTCCCTGGTAGCCAAGAAACAATGCCTTCGGCATCATTTTTTCAAGCTCCGGGCGTACCGGCCCGTCTCCGGCAAGCACAAATACAGTATCATTCCTCTGCTCATTTATAATTTTATATGCATCAGCAAGCGTTTGAAGATCTTTTTCCCATACAAGCCTTCCTGCAAAAAGCAGGGCATATTTGCCTTCAATATCCAGTCCCCTCTTCCATTCCGCTGAGTAATGCTTTTTATTAAATACATTTGTGTCAACTCCATGAGGAAGTAAATACAAATTATTGATCCCGTTCTCCTGAAGTTCATCTATGATTGGTTTTGAAGGAACGTAAATACATTCACATTTATTATATATGCTTCTGAAATAGTTCCAGCTAAATGTTTGTAAAGCTTTTATTTTATAGTACCGTGCATAACTGGCAAAATGTGTGTGATATGTTGCTACAACAGGTATTTTATATTTTAATCCAAACTTAACTGCAGCAAAACCAAGCGGACAGGGGCTATTAATATGTATTATGTCGGGGTTAAACTCTTTTAAAGTTTGCTCAAAATGTTTGTAGCCCGGAACAGCAAAACGATATTCCTTATAAAGAGGAAAAGTTACAGAAGGAACTCTGTACATTTTAGAAGGCTGCTCTTCCACCCCGGGAATAATAGCAGAAAAAAATATATTCTCAATATTATTTTTATTCAAACCTTCAATCAATTTGTAAAGTACACGTGTAACACCATCATGCCCGGGCTTCATTGAGCCGGCAAAGTATGCTGCTCTTAAAGGCCTTTTATTTTGTAACATATTATGCCCTGTTGTTTTCATTCTTTTAGATAGTGCATTTATATAATTTGTTCCTTCCGCTCATCACAATGTTTTGTTCTTCCCGCTTAAAAACTGCAATAAAAATGCAACTAAGCTTAGTAAAAAACAGGCTGCAGAAATCATTTTATGCCTCCTTTTGGATTTTTTAACAGATATTTGCTGCAAAAGTAATAAGCGGTTGTAATTACATTATTACGGCATTATTATCATAATGTTAACCATTCCAATTATGTTGTATGTCATAATTCAACTTTGGATATTTGGCTGCATGTCTTATGGAAAATTTGCAGGAAGAGAATTGAAGTTAAAACAAAAAACAATAGAATGGATTATAAACCGGTTTAAAATACCATCTTCAGCAATGAGGATGTTTAAAGCAGCAAATGCAATAAGCGGTATTGATAGAAATCTGCTGCCGACAGAACTTATCCCGCTAAACGCAATACAGATTTCCCGCGGCCTGCTGAATTTTACAGTAATTCAAAGCAGGCTTAACTGGATTCTTCCATTCTGGGCTGAAGAACAATATAATCCTGAAAGCAAATCCTTTATTCCCCGTGCTCATCTCGGCCTTTCGATGAATGTTACCAACAGGAACTGGACGGCAGTTGGAAATCCCGACTGTACAATTGAACCTATAGTTGATCCTGCAGGTTTGGTTACACCATTTAAAAACGGGTGGTCGCTGGATGTATGGCTAAAAACGGAAGAGAAAATTTATTTCCCGTCCAGAGGGAAACCCCGGCAAAGATTGCTTGATGATCTCCCTGTTACAGAAACAAAATTTATATTTAATGATATTGAAGTTACTACAACAGCATTTACTAAAGCAGCAACTTTGATTATTGAATCAATATTAACCAACCGAAGTAATGAATTAAGGAATTATGAATTAATATTTGCAGTACGTCCTTTTAATCCGGAAGGAATTAGCCTGATAAATGAAATTGAATTTAACACCGGGAATAAAACCATAATTGTAAATAATAAAGACAGGATTGTTTTTCATATTCAGCCCGATATTGTTTATTGCAGCAGTTTTGAGAAAGGAGATTCGGCTGAATTCTTAAAGGCCGGTGAGATCAGTAATAATTTCCAGGAATCATGTTCAGTTGGTATGGCCAATGCTGCAGTAATCTACAAAAATGCTTTGGCCGGAAAAGAAACCAGGACATATAAAGCTAATATTAACCTAACAGAACCAAATCAGGATAATTTTGATTTTTCTATTAATGATCAGAATATCTACTGGAATCAGCTTCTGCAGGAAGGCTCCCGCATATCAACCCCGGATGATAAAATAAACTCCATCATAAAGGCATCGCTTGCTTCACTGCTGATGCTTACAGATAATGAAGAAATTACTCCCGGTCCTTTTACTTACCACCAGTTCTGGTTCAGGGATGCTGCGTATATGCTGTATGCACTTGATAAATTTGGTTTCTCGCGGTATACTAAGCCTGTTATACAATCATTTAAAAAACACCAGTATAAAGACGGGTATTACCGTTCACAAAAAGGTGAATGGGATTCAAACGGGCAGGCGGTCTGGTCAGTTTACCAGCACTATCTTTTAACTAAAGATAAAGAGTTTTTACAGGAAAATTTTAACTCCGTTCTAAAGGGTGTTCAATGGATATCCAATAGCCGTCTGTTAAAATATGAACACAGGAAATATAATTATTATGGTTTACTTCCAAAGGGACTTAGTGCAGAACATCTGGGGCTGGTAGATTATTACTACTGGGATAATTTCTGGTCGCTTGCAGGATTAGAAGCTTTTATAAAAATCTGCCATGAATTAAATAAAGAGAAAGAATTAAAATTTGCTCAAAATATTTATGATGAATATAAAAAAGATATACTTACTTCACTTAAAAATGTTCAGCAGAAATTTTCTTTTGATCTTATACCTGCCGGCCCTGAACGGAATTCCGATTGCGGAATGATTGGTTCTGTATGTGCAGTATATCCCCTGCAGCTTAATATTCCTGAACAACCTCTAAGAACTACATTAGAATTTATAGAGCAAAAGTATTTTGTAAATGGTTTATTCTTCCAGCATTTTATTCATTCAGGGATGAATATTTATTTAACTCTTCAGACGGCACATGCATGGCTGTTATTAGGAGATGGTGAGAAATTCTTCAAGATATTTTCTAAAGCTCTGTCATATGCAACCCCTGTTTTAAATTTTCCAGAAGCTATTCATCCTTTTACCAGCGGTGGAGTAATGGGGGATGGACATCATGGCTGGGCTGCAGCAGAAACGGTACTGGCATTACGTGATGCTTTTTTTTATGAACGGCAAAATGACAGCGGCATAGAAGTCCTGTTCTTCAGCGGAATTCCGGAAGAGTGGTTTTTTAGCGGTAGGAAATTCTCAATTATAAATGCCCCAACATATTCAGGCATTCTTTCAATAACTGTTATACCTGCAGAAGATAAAATTAGTATAAATATTATATATGAAAAACAGAGAGAGCTAAATGAGAAATGGAGAATCATTCTTCCGGCAAAACTTATCCCTGATGATTCAATTTATGAAACATTGAAAATAACACGGAGAGAAAAAACAGAGCTGGAAATTAGCCCGGGTAATTTAAACCTCTATTTAAAATCAGAAGTTGTTTCAATTGGGAAGAGCTAAATTTTTTACAGATGCAGCTCACCCCTTAAAATTCAACGCATCTCAGGTTAAATTGATATATTTGAAATTTTCAGCAAGCTAATTCTTATCAGGCTCTTCCCGGGCCAGACCTCTCCCTAGTAAACTGCTGCAGTGCCTGTCTCAACAGTTTGTTGAAATGTGCTGCTTTGGCTTTATCACTAATTAACCGGTTATGTTTAAACCTGTTAACCAGGTGCGAAACAGTTATCTCCCCCTGGTTTTTATGCTGAGATCTCCTGATAAGGTAATCTTTTATTATCCTTACCTGATCCTCAATAGATTTATTAGTTAAATTTACTTTAGACATTTTAATTATAATTATAGAATTGAGAGGAAATTATAAATTATGGACTAATTTAATATAACATCATTAGGTAATAATTATCAATATTTTTTTTGTATATTTTTCAGAATAGTTATTCCGGCAATCCGGGGTTTAATCGATATCTCCCTAAATCTGTAATGTTCTTATCAGATTATAATAGATTAATCTTGTGTCACCCAAACTAAAATATAGGAATATTACCCGACTTTTTCTCATAAAAATTGCAAATTAACTATATTTAGTAATTATTTTAGTATTTCTTATACAAGTATGAAAGAATTTTTAAAAAGAGTATGGACACTCCTTAATTTACCATATTCATTAACGTATGAAGTAAACACTGTTCTTAAGGAAGCATCGGCAGTAGGATTCTTTGTATTCCTGTTCCTTTACTTCTTTGAAGGCCCGGACTTTAGGGAAAATGACCTTGCTTATAGAACTTTTATTGAATTTTTAAGCTTTGGATTTGCTGCCTTTGTTATTTCCTTCATTATGATGTTTTCATTACCAAGAGTTTTTCCGGGTAAAATAAATGAGGAAACCTGGACAACCCTAAAAGAAATAGGAACATTAATAATACTTTTAGTAATTATTTCAATAGTTAATTCTGTTTTATTTTATATTTATGGTTACTCAGGATTTAATAGCCGATTAATATTCGAATCTTTGCTGGAAACATTAAAGATAGCTGTATTTCCAATTATCTTTGGGATTCAATTGGAACAAAACAGGCGACTAAATAGATACTTAAAATCGGCAAATATAATTAACCAAAAATTAGATACGTTCCCTCAAAGTAAGGAAACAAATTTTAGATTTATTCTGCACGAAGAGAATTGTAAAAATTCCATTGAGTTTGACATTCGTGATGTTTATTTCATTAAATCTGCAGGAAATTATGTTGAAATATATTTAAAAATTAACGGAATAATTAAACCAACACTGTTAAGAAACAGCTTAACAAAAATTGCCATTCAATTAAGATCTGTCGATAATATATTAAAATGCCACCGTACTTACTTAGTAAATACACTAGTAATTTCTTCTGTAGAGGGGAACTCTCAGGGATACAGGCTGAAATTAAAAGACACTGAGTACGTGGTACCCGTTTCGCGTAACTATACAAAAGTACTGGCTACTAAAATTAATCAGGTACAATCCTCATAAATTAACCAGTCGTTCATCCCAAAATATATACATTCGTCCCAAAAGTGGTGCATATTAGTCCCATAATTCCACCCATGGTTATTTTTTCAAATAAATTTGGACTGTTTTATCTAATCTATAAGGAGTCCTAAAAAACATGATTTTAAGAAAAATTCTATTAACATTTATATTCACCATCTTAACTATGCCAATATTTTATGCACAGACGGGCGAGATAGCCGGCGATGTAAAAGAGAAAGATTCCAAACAACCATTAATTGGAGCCAGTGTAGTTGTTAATGGAACAAATTACGGAGCATCAACAGATATTAATGGATACTACAGGATAATAAATATACCGGTTGGGATTTATAACGTAACAATCTCCTATGTTGGTTATGAAACAGTAATTCAAACCGATGTAATTGTAAAATCCGGGAAAAATGTCCGGCTTAATGCAGAACTAAAATGGAAGCAGATTGAAAATGAAGAGGTTGTAGTTGTTACCGGCTATTTCAATAAACTTGAAGATTCTCCTATTAGCAGTCATTCATTAAATAATGAGGAAATAAGAAGATCCCCGGGAACACGCGAAGATGTAAGCAGGATGTTACAAAATTTTCCCGGTGTAAATTTTACAAGTGATGACAGGAATGATTTAGTGATTAGGGGAGGAAGCCCTGTTGAGGTACAATTCCTTGTGGATAATATTGAAATTCCTAATCCAAATCATTTTGGTACTCAGGGTGCAACGGGTGGGCCAATAGGCATGATAAATACTGAATTCATTGAGAAAGCAAATTTTTATTCCGGCGGGTTCACATCCGGTTACGGGAGTAAATTATCCGGAGTTATGGATATTAATTTGCGTAACGGCAGTAAAGATAATTTTGGCGGAAAGGTGGATCTGAATTTTGGCGGCACCGGTTTTTATCTGGAAGCACCCTTCGGTGATAATAAGGGCTCATACTTAATAAGTGCCCATAGAAGTTTCCTGGAATTATTTAAAGACATATTGGACTTTGGCGGTACTCCAGTTTATACGAATACACAAGGCAAGATTAACTACAATTTTAATCCGTCTCAACAAATTTCTTTTTTATGGCTTGGCGGTGATGACATGATTGATATCGATTATGACTTGGAAGTTGACGATTTTGAAACAGGCAAAATTGATACAAATTATTATAATAATGTAAAATTCAGATCCCGTCAGCTAACAGTCGGTTCAAATTTAAAATCGTTTTGGAGTAACAATTTTTATACTCAGCTAACTGCATCCCATACATACAGTAAATTTAAAACAGACATTCATTCAATTGATCTGGTGGGATTTCATAATTACGGTTCAGGCGAATTATCCGGCAAGCAGGAAATAAATAATAATCTCAGTTTCTCAAACATATCAACTGAACAAGTTTCAAACATTAAATTAGACGCTAGCTGGATTTTTAATAAAACTATGATGTTTACCTGGGGCGGGTATATAAAAAGAAACATGTTCAATTACAAGATACTGTATGTACCACCGCATCCCGAAAAACCAAATGAATACGGTCAAGTGGAACAATCATGGGGCTCTGCTATTAATTATAAATCTGTAGATAAATATGGCGGATTTATTAACCTCAAGCAGAATTTATTTGATTTGTTCACAATAAATGCGGGGTTAAGAGTTGACCGTTTCGATTTGATAAACGAAATAAGTTTCAGCCCCCGGTTTACCCTATTATATGATATTAGTAATAATCTTTCACTTCATGCCGGTTATGGCAAGTATTATCAGAACCCGGAATATATTTGGATTACAACATCTGAAGAAAATAAATTCAACCTAAATGATATGAGGAGCGATCATTATATTGTAGGCCTTAATTACCTAATTACGCCTGGCCTAAGGTTATTGCTTGAAGCATATTATAAAAACTATTTTGAATACCCTGTTGCAAGTGAAACCGGTTATGAAATGATTTCCATGGCAAACAGCGGAGCAGAATACGGGGTAAATTTATTAACACAAAAACTTATAAGTGCCGGTAAAGGTTATTCTAAAGGGATAGATATTATGTTTCATCAAAAAATGACAGATTCTTATTATGGTATACTTTCATACTCATACTCAAAAACAGAGAATAAAGCATTAGATAACATTTTAAGACCGGGTGCTTTTGACAATAGAAATGTTTTAAATATTGTTTTGGGCTATCAATTTTCAAAGGAAGATGAACTCAGTCTTAAGTTTAAATATGCCGGGGGAAGGCCATACACACCCTTTGAGATGAACAAATCGATTGAAACCGGAGAAGGTGTACTTGATCTGAACAGGATTAATACTGAAAGATATGATGATTATCAAAGGCTGGATTTACGTTATGATGAAAGATTCTTTTTTAAATGGGGAACATTAACAACCTATATATCAATAGAAAATATCCTCGGAAAAAAGAATGTACTAAATCATTACTGGAACGGAGCAAAAAGAAAAACTGATTTCACTTACCAAACAACAATGTTTTTCGTAGGCGGAGTAAGCCTGGAATTTTGACTATTAATTGAAAATAAAACTATGGGATACTCCTGATTTTAAAAGAGTATCCCAAAAGTAAGACAGGACATCCCCGCCTCAGCCGGCAGGCAGATTTGCAGGCCTGCGCTGTTTACAGGGCGGGGATTAATTGTTAATTTTTTTAATTTTGTACATCATGTCTGGTCCTGTTTAAATCTGCCAAATGCTTTTTTAAGAGCCGCATTTAGTTCTCCGGCAGCCTTATCAAGTCCATCACGAACATCACTCCATGCATCTTTTGCAGGGTCCTTAAGATCCTCCAATTTTGTTTCAATCTGCTTTTTCAGGGATTTAAGATCTTCTAATTCCGGCTTGTATTTTTCTTTGAAATCTCTTGCAGCATTTTCCATTTTAACTTCAAGCTCAGAAATTTTTAGGTTTAGATCGTCTAATACCTTTTTCATTTTTTCGAAATAAGACTGCCTTGTTTCCATATTATCACCAATAAATATTTTTTCCATAATACTTATGAAGAACTTCTTCATAAGACCTCTCAAGAGGTTTTGATGCATCCCATTCGGGACTATTTTTAATTTGTTCTTTTGTAAGGTCAATATATACAGAAGAATCTGCCCAATCCATTTTTTTAATCCAATGAGGAGAAAGAATTACCTTTTTGCCGCCGGGCAGCCAGTTATGGGTATCAACAATAAGATACCTGATACTCCAGTTTGAATCATCGAGAATGAAATCCTCTACATGCCCGATACTATCATCAGTACCATGAATATTATAATTAATAATCGATTGTGCGCTGTGAAGGTCAGGCTCAACCGTGCCCATATCCATTTCCTGTCTTTTATCCCTTGCGGCACTGCCGGGAACTGCCGCCGCCGGTGGAACGCCGCCGCCTGCGGGTCCGGCATATCCGCTCCAGTATGCAGGCCAGCCGTAATACATGGTAAGCTCAAGTTCTTTTTGCCTTTCAAATGGTTTATGTTCGTCAATATCAGGACTTTCCTCAATCTGCTTTTTTGTAAGGTTCACAGGAAAAATTTTGGCGTCCCAGTCTGGTTTACCAACAGAATCTGGTGATAACAGAACTCTCCTGCCGGTAAGCCATGTTCCCGTATCAACCACAACGTAGCGTATAGTCCATGTTTGTTTATCAAAAAAGAAATCATGCACTTTACCAATCTCATCATCCTTAGCAGAAATTTTATATCCTTCAAGTTCTTTTACACTGCGTAACATTTTGTACCTCTCCTTCTTGTTATATAAATTTAAACTACCAACCCGGTGCCAGACTAAAACCGAAAAGCCAGTGCTTGTCAGGTCTCTGGAACGGGTATGCATAATACACCTCTCCGATCATATACCCGAATAAATTTATGCGTGCCGAAAAACCGGCACTGAAAACAGGAATTCTTTCCATTGATCTTTCTTCAAATTTAAAAACAGGCGCCTCATCATTTGTCCAGGCAATTCCGCCGTCCAGAAATGCATTTAGTTCAACCGGGAGAAAACCCAGGTTTATTATTCCGAATTGTTCTGTTCCTAAAAAAGGAACACGTACTTCCAGGTTGAAAATTCCTATTTTGGAACCTATCAGCCTGTCTACTTCAGGACAATCTCCGGGGTTACCTGAACCGGAACATTCAGAAACATCAAATGAATTTATATTATACCCGCGAACCCATGTGTCATACCCTACCTGTAGTAATGAAAGTCTGTCATCTTCAGAATCACCAAAGTACCGCCCGTAATGAAGCCCTCTAACTGCAATAGTAATTGGATTAAAGAAAAAATACTTTCGGTAATCTGCCAAAAAAGAAGCAAACTGCAATGAGCCTACAGTTGGCTGAAACTCAAAACGGAAACGGCTTCCATCTACGGGAGATGTAAAACCGAAGAATGAATAATCGCCTACATAAGCAACTGCACCCTGCAGAAGGTTCAATGGCGAGGGTGTATCCAGGTCCAGGGTTTGTTCTGAAATTATATCAGGCCCTATAGAAACAATGGTTTCAAGTTCATAATCATAACTGTATCTTGTATAGCCAAGTGAAAATTCCATTCTTCTGTTAGTTGAAAAGGGATACTCGCTTAATAAACTTGCCTGATCAATAAATATTCTTTGCCTTAATAAATTTGTTTCTTCTGCCAAATAAAGATTACCGCCTATTCTTACAGTATCATATCTTCCATAAACATATCCTGTTAAGTAGGGTATGTGAGCTATTCCACCGCCCCAGTTAAAACGGCCGGACTGATTCATGTAAAACACTTCTCCCCCGATATCCTTAAGCGAACCGTTTATCTGCAGAGCCGAACCCAGTAAATGATCCCCCAGAATATCACCAAAATACAAACTTACTCCGCCGCCTATCATTGTACCAAAACGGCTTACAGATGCACCAACATAAGGCTGCCCTACAAAAAGCAATCCCAGGGAAGGTGAATAATCCTTCGAAGCATAGTTTCTTTCTCCCGGGATACCCTGCCCGGGGCCGCCTATATACTGTTCAACTATTCCTTCATTACTTTTGTCAACGGGTGGGATAGCTGTTGCCCGGTCAAAAGAGTCTTCTTCTGTTTTTATCAGAGTTCCTTCAAGCTCATCTGCCTGCAATAAATTAACGCTGTAATCTCCTTTATCAAATACTGTAAATGCAAGGCTGTGCGCCTGATGTGAATAGGATATAGCCGGAGAAGATTCTGTTAATCCGCTTATACCTGTTGCAGCATTGGTAATTTTATAGAACTGCCCGCTGTTAATTGTATAACGGTATATGTTGCTGAAACCGTCAGGATCTGAAACAAAAAAGATTTCTTTTCCATCTGCAGAAAACTGAGGATTTATATGTTTAGCCTTTGTAGAAATAGAAATAACGGATATATCCTTAGTTGATAATTCCATTAAAGCTAATTTTAAAGGACTGAAAACCATGCCGGTAAAATCTGTTTCTTCTCCTCTGTCAGATGAAAATATAATCCAGTTACCATCAGGTGACCAATCAGGCTGAAGGTCTGCATGTTTATCATTGGTTAGCTGCTCGGTACTGTTTATTGTAAAATCATAAAGATAAAGATTACTTATGCCTCCGCTTGTTCCTGAAATTAAAATACTATTCCCATCCGGAGACCAGGCAAGATGTGATATCTCACTTACATTTTTCACCTTGATTTCACGTTTAAATTTACCGGAAGGCACATCAACAATTGCAATCTGATCATCCCCCTCTTCAATTACCACAAAGGCAAATGATCTCGAATCAGGAGACCATGAACCGGCTGAATTTATAAACCTTAATGCATCAAAATGACGGTCAGTGTTAGAACTGGCCAGCTTACTGATTACTTCCCCTGAGGCGGCATCAATCAGAAAAAGATCCAGTGTAAAAATGCTTTCATTTGTAAATAATGCTATATATTTTCCATCGGGACTAATAACGGGGGAAAAATTTGCAGCTTCTTCCACTGAACGGATCACCTTACCTATATCAGCCGGTTTGGTTTTTCCTTCAAGCTGTGGTGCATATGTACCTCTTATTGTATCCTGCCATTCAGTTGAAAGTGTATCTATTTTATAGTTTAATATGTCTTCATATGCATCAGTCCAGCCGCTGTCAATGGCCGCTTTAAAAAGAGGGAGTATTATTTCATCTCCCCATCTTCCGGCAATATATGTCCAGAGGGCGTGCCCATATCTGTATGGAAAATAACGGTAACTTCTGGATACATCATCAATATCGGGTATATCATCATTTAAAACTGCATCGCGCATCCACATAGCAGTCAGGGGATCATTCCTTCCAATTGAAAGGTATTCGGCCAATCCTTCAATAAACCATAAAGGAATTTGTGCAGCTAAACCTTTCCTGGAAGATTTAAGAATTTCATATTGGAAGGCATGAACAAGTTCGTGCCCAAGAACATGATCGTTTTCAGCGTACACCCCGGTAAAAGGAAGAATAATCCTGTTCTTTAATCCTTCAGTAACACCGCCGGTACCTTGCGAAATATCACCGCCAATAACATTTGTCTGTTGAAAATCAGCATGGCTGGCATATAATATTATTGGCTGGTTTTCATCAACAGACTTGCCGAAAATTTTAGAAAATCTGTCATTCCATCTTTCAAGCATTACTGCTGCATCATAAACGGCCTCAGCTTCCTCCGGATAGTAATAAATATCAAAGTGATCTGTTTCCAGAATCCGGAAGTCAAAATTTTCATATTGAATTTTATTTCTTCCAAAATACTGGGCATATATATCCTGCGTGAAAAGCATTACAGATAATATAATTAGACCGCTATTAATAACTATTTTCATTAAAATCCTCATAAAACTATAAATCTACACTTATAGTATAATATATTATAATATATCCTGGTATAAATATTAATGAGGAAAATCAATATGGTTATTAAAAGATACGTACATCAAAGTGACATACAGGAATCATTTCAAGTGTTGTCGGAACCAATTTCTGGCAAGAAAAGCGACCTGCTGCAAAGCTCCCGGTTCTTCAAAAAAACGGGTAGCCCCCGGAATTATTTCGAGCTCACATTCGGCTTTTATTTTAATCATTGCATTTTTGTTCATTCTTATTAAAGGGGTATCCTCTCCGCCAGCAACTAATAGAACCGGGGGTTTCACTTTATTAAGATATTCATCGGCAAGATCAGGCCGCCCGCCCTTTGAAACAACAGCATGAACAATATCCGGACGATTTGCAGCAGCAACCAGTGCTGCGGCTGCCCCTGTACTTGAACCAAAATAGCCAATGTCAAAATTCCGGGTTCTTTCATTTTGTTTTAGCAGGTCGGTAATAAGTACCAGGCGGTCTGCAAGGAAACTAATATTAAATCTTAAATGCTTTGCTACAAGGTCCAGTCTCTCCTCTTCTTGTGTTAATAAGTCAAACACAAGAGTAGCGAAACTCTTCTCGTTAAATAATTCAGCAGCAAATTTATTTCTTGTACTATGCCTGCTGCTTCTGCTTCCATGGGAAAAAACAATAACAGACCGGGCATCTGATGGAATCCTTAAGTAACCCTCTATAAAATTATCATCAATACTTAGCCTTACAATTTCTTCCTCAACCACATAATTTTCTGCTTTCATAATCACTCCTTACGCAAGCTTACCATAAGCCCGGCCTCAAAAATCAAATCTTTACTTACTTATCAGATCTTGAAATATTTTATTTCACCAGTATTATTATAATATAATCATACAGAGGCAAGAAAGCATATCATAGAATCAATACATTCCATTACCCGGATAGCTACTTAGTCCTCAATTTAAAATTTGCATCAAATGAATTTATCAGGTCTAAATATTTTTCAAGGTAAGCGGATAAAAGATATTTTTTTATTGCTGATTCTTTTGCGTTTTTGCCAATCTCTTTTCTAAGCTCAGGATCTTTCACCAATTTAACCATATAAGAAGCGGCTTCTTCAACTGAAGAAACAAGAAATCCATTTTTCCCGTGGGTTATCTGCTTTTTAATACCGCCGGTATTGCCTCCTATAACAGCGGCTCCCTTAAACATTGCTTCTGTAACTGTTAAACCAAAACCTTCTCTTAAGGATTTCTGCAACACTACAGCAGCTTTTCTCTGGAGGGCATTTACAAGGGCAGAATCCTGCTTACTTAAAATTATTATCCGTTCTTCCCTCTGATTAATCAGGTTATTATATACGTGCTCCCCTTCAGGGTCATCGGTAGCTACATTTCCAAGGAGAACTAATGTTGCATTAATATCTTTTCGGGCAATCTTAAAGGCCTTTATAACACCTTCCGGATCTTTCCATGTATCAAACCTTGATACCTGGACAATCAGCGGCAGATCGGTTGGAATTGAATAATACTTTAACCGTTCATCTATTTCAGAATCACTCATATCCTGATTAATAATACTAAAAGGATCAATTGCCGGCTCAAGAAAAACCTGCGGAATACTTAAATCCTGCCTGTAATCTTCCAATGTAAAAATTGCTGCATCGTATTTCTCAATAAATGTTCTAAGATATTCCCACAAATTCCTGGCAGGTGAAGTAAGGTCTACATGGCAACGCCATACCCATGGGCCTCTTTTCCTGTAATAATTAATCATCGGCAGCGGTTGAGGATCATGAATAATTACAAAATCATGGTCAATATGATTTCTTATTACATTTTCTTCTATAACCTGCTCATAAATTTCTTTTTTAATTTTACTTAAATTAATTGAGGCACCCTGCAGCGCATTATGCATCTTTTTCGTAATATTAAAAAAATCAGGCGAACCCTGAATAACCCGCCATCCGGCAGTAATCCCAACACTATTAAACAATAAAATAAGTGAAGAAAGAAGTTCGGCCACTCCGCCGCCGTAATATGTAGAATTAACGGAAACCAGGTGAAGATCTTTAAGTCCTTTAGCTTTCCGGTATATTCTCTCTATTGTTTCAGGACCAGCATACTTTTCATATGCCTCAAGGGTTTTTGTTTTTATTATATGCTTCATTGTCTCCCTAAAATCAGGTTAAAAAAGAATAATACTAATAAATAATAAAACTAAAGAAAACCAAATAAATCACGATTATAGATATGAGTGCTGCAATAAGCGGAAAAAATCTAAGGTTTTCCCTGATATCGAACTAAGGGAAACCCTTATTGACTGTAATCACAGAAAAGCTTAGTTTGGGCTAAGGATGTGATGTAGAACATAGGAGTAACAATGGCTATTAAAAATGTACTGATTATTGATAATGACGAAATATTCATAAGTAAAATTAATGGTTTTCTATGGGAAAGAGGCGTTAAAAATGTTTTAACAGCTTCAACTGTTAGTGAAGCCCTTGAAATGATGGGGAAGCAGATACCTGATTTGATCCTTATTGACCTTATTCCGGGTGATATAACCAGTTTTGATGCAGTTCAGATTATAAGCAAAATTGATAATTCAATAAGAATTCTTATTACTTCCGATTTTTATAATAAAGATTATTGTAATGCGGCTTTTGAAGCCGGTGCCGATGCCTTTGTTGATAAATCTAACTTCGCCGATGATTTAACAACAATCCTAAATGCGGTTCCTAAAAGATTACAGGCACTATTCGAAAAATACCTTCTGTCTAAGAATTAATTATAAACCGGCTCTGAAAAGAACCGGTTTATTTTATAATTACTATATTAACGGTGACAGCTTTTTAGATGTCATCTCCTTTTAACCTTTATTTCACAAGAGTCATTTTAATCACCTGGTTAAATTTTCCGGCAGTCATTTTTACAAAATAAATACCGCTTGAAAGATTTTCTCCGTTAAAAGCCGCAACATATGTACCGGCAGATTTTCTGTCATTTACAAGGGCCGCAACTTCTTTACCTATTGTATTGTAAACTCTTAGCTGTACATAAGCATCTTCAGGTACAGTGTACATAATTTGAGTAGAAGGGTTAAACGGATTAGGATAATTTTGGCTTAATTGGTATGCCATAGGCAGCGTAGCTGTTTCAACAGGTACATTAGTAGTAATCTCCGATTTTAAAGTCCATTTTACATTTTTTACAGGTATCATACCGCTATCAGGAGATGACGGATCTGTTTCCACTACCAGAGTTTCACCGGTTTTTGCAAACCACCTGAAGAAAACCCGGTCTTCGGTCATGTTGTCGCGTGTTCTGGATTCAACAATTTTAACTCTCAAAGCTTCAGCACTACTGCTATCGGGGAAAATTATTGTACCATATGCATCCACCATGGAATTTGTGACAACTGTATACTCCCGTTCACCTCTTACTACACCTTTAGCCTCAGTAACCAAGGTTTCAATAACGCTGTCTCTCCATGTAGTATTAAAGGTCATAGGTACATAAGCAAAAAGTTTGATGGGATCATAGAGATATTTGGTTACCTGGTCGGGTACAGTTTGTGAAGCATCTACTAAACCGTGCAAATGAACAAGGTTAGCACTACGGCAATAGTATTCCCAGCTTTCCATATCAATAGAATCATTAAGATGATACTTAAATGCTACGTGGGCGTTTGGATAGTCTGGCCTATAAGGGGTTCCACCCGGGCTGATAACATCAAAAGTAAAGCTTTTGTCTATACTAAGGCCGGAAGAAAAATCCCATGAACTTTCTCCTGTTGTTCCAATATCAATAGTTGTAGTTGAGCTATCCATATAAGTATAAATATTTGTTTCCCTCTCAAACATAAAATCAAAATCCTCAGGGTCTATAGTAATTTGTGCAAAAGAGAAAGAACTGAATAGGGCAAAAACAAATACCCTCACCAAAAAAGTATTATTATAATTCATTGTAAGTCTCCTTATTATTATATATAAAAATCACAGGCAAATAATATCTAATAAAAATGAAAACAGATGTTAATAGAATCTCATAAATGTTAATAATTGATGAATATCAAGAGACGTAACTCTTGTCACTTTATAGATTTAGTGTGATTTAACCTCGGATGCCATAAAGAGTTTATTATATATTATATCAGAATCTTTTCAAAATATTAAACATCTGATATAAAGTTCTCGAGAATGTATATAATGATGAGTTATTAATTGTCTTTAAAGTGCAAACTTTGATAAGTGCTAAAATTTAACATTTGTTTTTTAATTTCGCGTATACCATATTGAACATCTGATAATTTCTGGATTAGGGCTTACATAAATAAATAATATATGACAAAAATTTCTTTAATTTTTATTGTTTTTACCACACATCTTCTTCCACAATCATCTAATCCATATTCTTCATTAGACAATACTGCGGAAAAAATTTATCAGGGAATATCAGAATCAGTAGGCTGGTACGATATACCTTTTTTTACGTTTGTAGTTGCAAAAAATTCTTTTTTTTTAGATGATGATGAAAAAATAATACGTATTTCACCTTTTAGTTTTGATAAAAACCTTGCTCGAAATGTAGGAAAAAACGGAAGAGAATCTGCCGGAAGTATGGATCAAAACACTATTCCTTCTATAATACTTTATTCCAGAGCCGCCATAACTATTGCCGAAAATATTATTTCACCCGGAAGCGTTTCTAAGAATGATTATAAAAAATTATTTCTTTTTTATAAGTCGATGGTTTATACACATGCCTTAACAGAACTGGCAAAAAATCTTGTTGTGAGGGAAAGACCCGATAGGAGTGACACAAGAAGTTTTTTCAGCGGGCATACTTCAATTACCTTTGCAGCAGCCTCTTTTCTTTACAGAGAACTGGATGACTATATAGATAATAATTACTCATCACAGGATGAGAAGTTATTAAACTTTGGCCTGAAATCGGCTTCCTTTGCTGTTTTATATGGCTGGGCAGGGTATGTGGCCTATTCAAGGATGTATGATAATAAACATTATTTTAGCGATATTATACTAGGTGCCGCCGCAGGAACTATAATATCCAACCTGGTTTATAATATTTACTTAGATAAGAGTGACTCTTTGGTTAAAAATTTTAATGTTGGAATTGTAAATAATAATCCTTCCGTTTCATTTAACCTGATGTTTTAATCGTAAGCAGTTTTACCACTATTTAAAAGATATTTTTGTATCTTTTTGGTCATAAACTGTAAAGTCGGATAAAATGTTTAAGGCAGTAACAATTAACAGAAATTTATAATGAATTTTCGTTTAAGACACTTTTATAAATCTCTGCTTAAGGAAATATCTACAAGGGGAATAATTATTTCATGGATTTTCCTTTTCATCCTATTATTCTTAACAATTGCCGGATGGTATGTTGTTAAAACTTCAATTGAAGGAAATGCCCGCGAAAGATTTCATCGAAAAGTAAACGAAACCAAATACGATATCCAGAAAAGAATGCTTGCTTATAAACAGGTTCTGCTTGGCGCAACCGGATTGTTTGCGGCATCGGATTCTGTAACACGCACTGACTGGCGTACATATATCTCCAGACTTAAAATTGAAGAGAACTATCCCGGAATATTAGGAATTGGTTTTGCCATTGCCCTCTCACCTGATGATGTTGAAAATCATGAAAAGAAAATAAGAAGCGAAGGATTTCCGGATTATAAAGTTTGGCCCGAAGCTAATAATGAGATGGTTACATCTATAATTTACCTTGAGCCCTTCACCGGCAGGAATTTGCGTGCTTTTGGTTATGATATGTTTTCCGACCCCAACAGAAGAAAGGCTATGATTGAGGCAAGAGATAAGGCTAAAGCTTCATTAACAAGTAAAGTAATTCTTGTACAGGAAACCGGTAAAAATGTTCAGTTTGGATTTTTAATGTATATGCCCGTTTTTAAAAACAACAGACTTCTTATTACTGCCGAACAAAAAAGAGATGCACTTTTAGGTTTTGTTTACAGCCCTTTCAGAATGAATGATCTGATGGAGGGAATAATTGGATATGGGATGGCAGACATTCATTTTAAAGTTTATGATAACAGAAACAGATCAGATAGTTCTGTTATGTACAATAGTGATTCTTTAATTAGCGATATATTTTTACAGGAAGAATCACTTTTCCGTGCTAATGAAAAAGTAGTAATAGACGGGCATACATGGGCAATGAAATTTTCATCGCTCCCTGCGTTTGAAAAATCAATAGATTATGGAAGGCCAAACGTTATTCTGATAACCGGATTAATTATAAGCCTGCTCTTTTTTATAACTACAAGATCAATGGCAGCCACAAGACAATTAAGCAGGCAGCTTGAACAGATTCTTGAATCTACCGGAGAAGGAATTTTTGGAGTAAACTTAAAAGGATATTGTACTTTCATAAACAAATCTGCTGTTGAAATGCTTGGGTATAACCGGCACGAATATATTGGGCGGAAAATGCATAATTTTATTCATCATACAACAGATGATGGTTCTTTATATGAGTTTGATGAATGCCCTATTATTAAAGCTACCAGGGACGGCAAAGAAAGAAGAATTGACAGTGAAATTTTTTGGCGGGCAGACGGCAGTTCTTTTTATGTTGAATATTTTGCAAACCCGATAATCCATCATGGTGAAATAAAGGGAGCCGTGGTTACTTTTACTGATATTACTGAAAGGCTGAAATCTGAGGAAGAAGTAAAAGAATTAGCCACAAGACTTAAAGATACTCTTGAAAGTATAACCGATGCTTTTTTTACTTTAGATTATCAGTGGAATTTTAAATACCTGAACAAAGAAGCAGAGAAACTGCTATTAAAAAACGGGAATGAACTTATTAACAATAATATTTGGGAAATATTCCCGGAAGCTGTTAATTCTTCACTTCATGAAAAATTCCGCAAAGCAGTTACCGACAATCAGGCCGTTGATTTTGAAGTCTATTTTGCGCCTATAGGTAAATGGATTGAAATTCACGTATATCCTTCAAAGTATGGTTTAACAGTTATTTCACGTGATATTTCAGAAAGAATGGAATCGAAAGAAAAAATTGAAGCCTCGTTAAAAGAAAAGGATGTGCTGCTTAAAGAAATTCATCACAGGGTTAAAAATAATCTGCAGATAATTGCCAGCCTCTTAAACCTGCAGCTTCAGAGCCTTAAAGAAGATGGTATAATAGAAGTACTTAAAGAAAGCCAGAATAGAATTAAATCAATGGCCCTGATTCATGAAAAACTATACATGGCTACCAACATGTCGAGGATTAATTTCTCAAACTATGTTAATGATCTTATCCGCCACCTGCTCCGGTCATATAATTCGGACATAGCTGATGTTAAGTTAATAATTGATATGGAAGATATAAATATTGATATCGATAAAACTGTGTCTCTGGGTCTTGCAATAAATGAACTTGTCTCAAATTCGCTGAAACATGCCTTTGACTTTACACAAACTAACAATGCAGAAATTTATCTGGAAATGAAAACACAAGGCGATAAAATAAAACTGGTAGTGGGAGATAATGGAAAAGGTTTTCCGGATAATATCGATTATAAAAACACTACATCTCTTGGTTTACAACTTGTAAATGCCTTGATAAAACAGATAGACGGCTCGATAACACTTGAAAGTAAATCCGGTACAAAATTTATTGTCATATTCCCAGTTTAATTTTTCTTAGTTAAAAAAGTTTAACTGTTTTGACTGTACAATTTCGTCAAATGAACTTCCCAGAAGAGCCAGAACAGAATCAGCAACAGGTTTTAACTGCTTATCTATATAATGCTGATAATCGATATCCGAATATTCAAGTTCAACCGGTATAGGCCCCCTTTTAGTAATAACATATTGGATAGTTCCGCTGGTTTCATTAAGCATTTTTGCGGCACGGACCTGAGGGGGCATATTTTTATAATCATCAAAATCTTTTCTTATTCTTTTTCTGTAAATGAGTTTATCATCATACTTTCCGCTTTTAACATCCAGAACAAAAGCTCTTATCCAGTCAACAACTTCTTCCTTAGCAAAAACTTTTTTGTATAGCTCCACCTGGAACTCTTTAGCCAACCTTGTCCAGTCTGACCGAACAAATTCCATCCCAACAAACTCAATTTCCTCAATGCCTTTATCAATTTTTAATCCAGCATATCTTTTTTTTGCTCCCGTCTCACTCCCCCTCGCAGGAGTAATAACAAATTTTTTGTAATACTTTTCATACTCTATTTCAAGAAAAGAGCGGACGTTATACTCCTTAAATAATTTTTCTTTCCAGTATTCATTAAGCATTACAGCTATTCTTTCACCAATAATATCAGCACTTAAACCTTCCCCCTGTTTAAGTCTTACAAACAGTGAGTCGGTATCGCCATAAATAACAAAGTAACCCGCAGATTCCAGGTATTCTTTACTTCCAAGAAGAAGCCGCTGGCCTGTTCCGGTTATTGCAGAAGGAAGTTCGGGATGATAAAACCTGCATCCATAAGATCCCATAACACCATAAAAACTATTCATTAAAATTTTTATAGCCTGCGACAAGTACTTATCGTGTTTTTTCTTTGCATCATTTCTCTGCTGCATCAGCCTTCCAATAAATTCCGGAAGAAAATGTGAAGAAGCTGAAAAACTGTATCCGGCAGGTGTAGTAACCGGATCCTTATATGCTTCTAATCTTGAAAGAGGATCAATATTAAAGGTTTGAATAATTGAGGGGTACAGGCTTTTGAAATCCAATACTATCACATCATCATAGATGCCCGGTTTCGGGTCAATAACATAACCGCCGGCTGCATGTTCAGAAGTATTCAAATCCCTTATGTTTGGTGCTGTATATCCTGCCCTGTGAATTTTGGGAAGAAAGAAATGGTCAAATGCGGCAGTCATCATTCCAAGCCTGTCTATAAGTAAACCGGAAAGCTGTGCTCTTTTAACACTCAGTTCTATTAATCCTGACTTTCTAAATATTTCAGTAACCAAAACTGTATCATTAAGATTATATTCTGCCAGCATTACTTTATCATCTGCAAAAAGCCTGTCTATCTCTTCAGCTTTATTCTTATCAGAGGCAATAGTTTTGCCAATCTGCAGCATTTGCTGAGCAACTGTTTCCAGTTTAAAATCTTCGAATGAATAAAATCCGGCACGCAAAGCAGGTGGGCCGTCAATTACAACTCGCCCGGGTATGCTGGCAAAGTTTCCTCTTCCTTTAATTGTCCTTAAAGATATTCTGCCGTTAGTTCTTCCAATATCAAAAGAAATATTAAGCTGCCGGCATTTTTCTTCAAGGAACATCAGGTCAAAACCAATTACGTGCCATCCGATAATAAAATCGGGATCAGCTTCTTTTAACCATTGGAAAAACGAGTTCAGCAAATCAACTTCAGATTCTAAAAAATTTATATAATCCGGCGATTCTTTCTTTTTCTCACCAACTATAAATACTTTTTTTTCATCCCCCCTCTTAGAGGTAAGATGAACAGCAATTGAATAAAGCGCTGTATTTTTTATCCCGGTTTCAATATCAAGTGATAC
>JAWOJF010000152.1:0-8439 GCA_046481785.1 Ignavibacteriaceae bacterium
TCCCGATGGAAAACGAAAACCTGATGAAGATAAAAACAGGCGAACTGCTTTCATCAATAAAAAGGATGATGTTGTTTTCAAGCGCCAACTCAAAACAGGTAAAGTTTTCAATAGGAAAAAACAGGCTGGAAGTATCGGCCGAAGATATTGATCATGGTTCCAACGCAAAAGAAACAGTTGAATGCGAATACAGCGGTGAACCGATGGATATAGGTTTTAACACGGCATATGTAAATGATATACTTTCTCATGTAGACAGCAGCGAGGTAATATTTAAGCTTCATTCACCCACAAAGGCATGTATAATTGAGCCGGTGGAAGTGAAAGAAAATGAAGATTTAATGCTGCTCCTCATGCCCGTGAGACTAAATAATTAAATATTTTGTTTAATGTTCTTTGGGATAATGAAGTTATGTTGATTTTGTTATAGAAAAAGATTTATATGTATAACAGCCGGGCAGTTCAGAGATGATATTGTACTCCATTCAATTAAAAAAATTTAGAAGTCATAACAATACGGCCGTTAAATTCTCAGACAAGTTAAATTACATAGTTGGTGGAAACGGGCAGGGTAAAACAACCATACTTGAATCGATTTATTATTTGTGTACAACCAAAAGTAATAATTCGTCCGACAGCCAGGTTGTTAAATTTAACGAGACAGAATTTGAAGTAAACGGCTTATTTAAAGATTTAACAGAGAGCAGTGTAAGAGTTTTTTATTCCTTGGTTGATAATAAGAAATATTATTTTCAAAACGGGAAGCAGGTGTTCCGCTCCTCAGAAGTAATAGGCAAATACCCGGTGGTTATGTTAACCCCCGCCGATCATGCAATAACACAGGGAGCTCCTGCAGACCGAAGAAAGTTTGTAGATTCGGTAATTTCCCAGGCAAGTGAAACATACCTGAAGACTCTTCTGGATTACAACAAAACACTCCGGCAGCGCTCGTCTTTATTAAATCAGCTTAAAGAGGGGAGAAGCAGGAACCTCTTTGATGAGCTTGAAGCATGGACAGCCAGATTGGTTGAGACAGGCACTGAAATTATAAAACACCGTAAAAAGTTTGTTGATGATTTTAATGCGTTTATAACAAACTCATATAAAATTATTATGGAGCGGGATGAGGTTCCAAATGTTAAATACTCCTTTCTTGATGATTACGATGGTGATTTAATAAAGGAACGTTTTGCAGAGCTGCTTAATAGCAGGAAGGAAGAAGAACTGAGGCGCGCATCAAACTTAACCGGTCCTCACCGGGATGATTTTGTTTTTGAAATAAATGATATAAACCTGAGAACATATGGTTCACAGGGACAGCATAAAACTTTTCAGGTTGTGCTCAGGTTTGCCGAGTTTTTTTATCTGAAAGAAATAACCGGAAAAACACCGATATTTCTGCTTGATGATGTTTTTGGTGAGCTTGATGCAAACAGGGCAGCCAGGATAAGCGGGTATTTGAGGAACGTAGGCCAGGCGTTTATTACGCTTACGGATTTCACAAATTTTTCGTTTCTTAAAACCTACCCGGAAGATTTGGTTTTAAATATAAACAACGGCAGCATAATATACTCCGGAGGAGTGAATACATATGCCTGATGGATTTGTTAGTCTTGCTGATGCCTTTAACAAAGAGCCGATTTTTGACGGCCTGAGAAAAAGAATAAAAGAATCAGATGTGGTTGCAAATTTTTATACAATATTGCCAGATCTTAAAAAAATAGCGGTGCCGGTAAAAGTAGAAAAGAAGACACTGTATCTGAAGGTTGAAAATGCCGCCTGGAGAAGCGAATTAAAGTACAGCGAAAAAACAATTATTAGTAAAGTGAACGATTTTTATAAGGAAGAAAGAATCAGGTACCTGAGGTTCTCTTCATAGTAGGATGAAGCGCAGGCTTTAGCCTGTGGGTTGTAAGAGTTTTCACAGGCTAAAGCCTGTGTTACAAAACAGGAACAGTAAAATATTTTCACAGGCTAAAGCCTGTGTTACAAAAACAATGGATTAATATTATATGTCTAATGCAAAAACCAACGATTATAGCGCTAAAAATATAAATGTGTTAAAAGGGCTGGAAGCAGTAAGAAAACGTCCCGCAATGTATATAGGCGATGTTAGTACGCGGGGGCTTCACCATTTAATTAATGAAGTAGTTGATAACAGTATAGATGAAGCACTGGCAGGATATGCAGACAGTATTGTGGTAACCATTCACAAGGATGAAAGCGTATCGGTTGAAGATAACGGCCGGGGCATTCCTGTAGATATGCACCCGGAAGAAAAACGTTCTGCGCTTGAAGTTGTAATGACGGTTCTTCACGCCGGGGGAAAATTTGATAAAGATACATATAAGGTATCGGGCGGCCTGCATGGCGTGGGTGTTTCGGTTGTTAACGCACTCTCAGAGTGGCTTAAAGTTGAAGTTAAAAGAGACGGCGGAGTTTATTTCCAGGAATACAGGCAGGGCGCTCCTGTTAAACCGGTTAAAGAAACGGGCAAGACCAAAAAAAATGAGAAGGGCACAAAAGTTACTTTTATGCCCGACAGAGAAATATTTAAAACCACAAGGTTTAAGTTTGATACCGTTGCCGAAAGAATGAGAGAGCTTGCTTATTTAAATAAAACAATTTCAATTAAAATTACTGATGAGCGTGACGGCGAAGAGGAAACATTCCATTTCAAAGGCGGGCTTATAGAATTTGTAAAGTATCTTGATGAGAACAGGGAACCGCTTCATAAAACGGTATACATTGAAGGAGAAAAAGACGGAACGCCGATTGAAATTGCTTTCCAGTACAGCGACAGCTATACAGAAAACATTTTTTCATATGTAAACAACATAAATACTCATGAAGGCGGCACACACCTTGTTGGGTTTAAAACAGCATTAACAAGAACATTTAATAACTATGCTTATAAAAACGGACTTGTTAAAGAGGGTAAAATTTCTTTAACGGGAGATGATTTCAGAGAAGGACTGACGGCGGTAATTTCTGTAAAAGTTCAGGAGCCGCAGTTTGAGGGGCAGACAAAAACCAAACTTGGCAATAGCGAAACAAAATCGGCGGTTGAAACGCTTGTCGGAGAAAAGCTTGCAGAGTTTCTTGAGGTAAACCCTTCTGTAGGTAAAAAGATTATTGAAAAATGTATGCGTGCTGCCGAAGCAAGAGAAGCAGCCCGGAAAGCCCGCGACCTTGCAAGAAGAAAAAATGCTCTCGATAACATGAATCTTCCCGGCAAACTTGCTGACTGCTCAATTACCGATCCGGAGCATTGCGAAATGTATATAGTTGAGGGGGATTCCGCAGGCGGCTCTGCAAAACAGGGAAGGGACAGGAGATTCCAGGCAATACTTCCGCTAAGGGGCAAGATATTAAATGTTGAAAAAGCAAAGCTGAATAAAATTCTTGAAAATAATGAAATTAAAGCGATGATCTCGGCAATAGGCGCCGGGCTTGGAACTGATTTTGATGAATCAAAATCGCGCTACGGTAAAATAATATTGATGACAGATGCTGATGTGGATGGAAGTCATATACGCACACTATTGTTAACCTTCTTTTACAGGCACATGAAGGATCTTATAACTGCAGGCAAGGTTTATATTGCACAGCCGCCTCTTTATAAAATTAAAAAAGGAAAAGAAGAACATTATGCCTTTGATGATAAAGAACGGGATGAAATATTAAAACGCTTAAAGGTAAACGGCAAAACAAAAGAAACCGAAGAGCTGCTGGAAGAACAGATAGAAGAAGGTTCTATTAAGGGAGTTGTTATCTCGCGCTATAAAGGCTTGGGAGAAATGAATCCGGAGCAGTTGTGGAGCACCACCATGAATCCTGAGACACGCACAGTATTACAGGTAACACTTGAAAGCGCCGCTACCGCAGACAAAATATTTGAAACCCTTATGGGTGATGCAGTTGAGCCGAGAAGAGAATTTATAGAGAAGAATGCAAAGTATGTAAGGAATTTGGATGTGTAGGGGTTAAGATTAGCGGGTGGTTAGTCACCCAAAATTTTCCCCGAAAGAGGATGGTTTTAACCGGATTATACAGCAACAAAAGTAAACACAGATAGATGCAGTTAACCAAAAAAGAAATATTAGAGTTTTTATCTGCAAATAAAGAATTTCTCCAAAAGAAATTTGGAGTTACAGATATTTCTTTGTTTGGTTCATTCGCGCGCGGGGAAGAAACAGAAGAAAGTGATATTGATTTGTTGTACGAAATGACCGAGCCGACTTTTAGTAAAATAGTTGGGTTAAAACATTACCTGGAAGATATATTTAAAAGAGAAGTTGGCTTGGTAAGAAAACGTCCTGGTTTAAGACCGCGATTTATAAAGATTATAAGCAAAGAATTAATCCATGTCCACTGAAGTTATTCTTAGTTTACTTGAAGAAATTAAAGAATCAATTGTACTTATCAATCAAAGATCTGCTGATATTGAAAGTCCGAATGATTTTCTAAAAGATTCAGAAGGATTAACGAAACTTGATGCAATTGCAATGAGACTTCAGGTAATTGGAGAAGCCGTAAAGAAAATTGAAAAAAAAGATTTGGGATTCTTAGAAAAATACACCGAAGTAGAATGGAAAAAAATAAAAGGGATGCGAGATTTCATCTCTCATCAATATAGCGAGTTAGACGAAGTTGAGGTATTTACGGCATGTAAATTTGACATTCCGTTATTAGAAACGACTATTGATATAATAATAAAAGACATTAATAATATGGGAATAATATAGAACGTGAAAAAGACATACATATTGTCTCTTGAAAAAGACGATCCCAAAAAGGAATTGGAGTTCGAGGTTGCTTTTCAATTAAGCTTAACAGAAAAGCAGCGGTATAAAAGAATGAAAAAACTGTTTTACCAGGCAATTGCCGAAAGAAAAAAGAAAAATCCATCAAAAAAACCAATTATTATAAGCAGAGCATTTTAGATGAGTTTTTGTTTTCCGGCAACAATTGCAGTGCCGCCTACCCGCAAAAAAAACTCTTGGGGGCAAAGTAGAAGGCTAAAACGGCAAGGAAATTAATAAAAGTAAAAAGAAAAGTAGTAACATTTTATGGCAACAATTTTTGAAAAAATAATACCGGTTTCACTTGAAGAGGAAATGAAGTCCTCGTATATAGATTATTCAATGTCTGTAATAGTATCGCGTGCATTACCGGATGTGCGCGATGGACTGAAGCCTGTTCACAGAAGAGTTTTATTTGGAATGCACGAACTTGGCGTTGGTTACAATAAGGCTTATAAAAAATCCGCCAGGATTGTGGGAGAGGTTCTTGGTAAGTACCATCCGCACGGCGATACGGCGGTATACGACACAATGGTAAGAATGGTGCAGGATTTTTCGCTGCGTTACCCGCTTGTAGACGGCCAGGGAAACTTTGGTTCTGTTGACGGTGATTCACCTGCAGCTATGCGTTACACCGAAGCAAGGCTTTCGCGCATTGCAGATGAAATGCTTCGTGACCTTGATAAAAACACTGTTGATTTTGCATCTAACTTTGATGACTCGCTGCAGGAACCAACAGTTATGCCCTCTTACCTGCCTAACCTTTTGGTTAACGGTTCAAGCGGTATTGCGGTTGGAATGGCCACTAATATTCCGCCCCACAATTTAACCGAGGTAATTGACGGGCTTGTGGCTTTAATTAAAAATCCGGATCTGACTTCAGAAAAATTAATGAAGTTTATTACTGCTCCGGATTTCCCCACGGGCGGAATTATTTTTGGATATGAAGGAGTTAAAGAAGCATATACAACAGGCAGAGGCAGGATTATTGTCCGCGCCAAGGCTAATATTGAAACGCAGAAGAACAACAGGGAACATATAATTATAACCGAACTTCCCTACCAGGTTAATAAAGCAAACCTGATAGAAAAGATTGCCGACCTTGTACGCGAAGGAAAGATTAATGATATTTCAAATATCAGGGATGAATCTGACCGTGACGGTATGCGTGTTGTGATTGAGTTAAAGCGTGATGCACAGCCCCCGGTGGTTTTGAACCAGTTATTTAAACATACGCAGATGCAGACAACCTTTGGCGTTATTATGCTTGCGCTTGTTAAGGGTATTCCAAAAGTGCTTACTCTTAAAGAGATGATGCAGCACTTTATAAATCACCGCATGGAAGTTGTGATAAGAAGAACAAAGTATGAGCTGGATGCCGCAGAAAGACGCGCTCACATTTTGGAAGGTTATATAATTGCTCTTGATAATATTGATGCAGTTATAGAGACTATCAAAAAATCAAGAGATGCCGAGACCGCCAGAACCAACCTGATGAAGAAATTCAAGCTGAGCGAAATTCAGGCGAAGGCTATTCTTGATATGCGTTTGCAGCGTTTAACCGGGCTGGAAAGAAAGAAAATTGAAGACGAGTATAAAGAAGTTATAAAAGTAATTGAAAAACTTAAAGGAATTCTTGCAAGCGAAGAGAAAAGATACCTGATAATTAAAGACGAGCTTACTGCATTAAAGGACAGGTATGGCGATGAAAGAAGAACAGAAATAGTATATAGTTACGAAGAGTTTTCACTTGAAGATATAATAGCCGAGGAAGATGTTGTTGTTACAATATCTCACAGCGGGTTTATTAAGAGGTTTCCTGTAAGCGGTTACCGTAAACAGGGGCGCGGCGGCAAGGGTGTTACCGGCGCCGGAACAAAAGAAGATGATTTTATTGAACATATGTTTATTGCCTCTACCCACCACTACATTTTATTCTTTACCGATAAAGGAAAATGCTACTGGCTAAAAGTACATGAACTGCCGGAGGGGGGAAGGGCAACCAGGGGCCGTTCAATTCTTAACCTTATAGAAAAAGAAAAAGACGAAAACATAGCTGCTTTTGTAACGGTTAAGGAATTTAAGGACGACGCATACCTTATAATGGCCACAGAAAAAGGAACTATAAAGAAAACAGTTCTTTCGGCTTACGGCAATGTTAGAAAAGGCGGAATTAATGCAATAAATATTACTCCCGGTGACAAGCTGATAGAAGTTAAAATGACTGACGGCAATAACTTTATAGTTATAGGTACAAAGAATGGATTTGCTATCCGCTTTAATGAGCAGGATGTACGTGATATGGGCAGAACGGCTACCGGTGTCCGCGGAATAAATCTTAGTAAAGATGATAAAGTGGTGGGGCTGCTTGTAATAAAAAGGAATGATAATATACTTGTTGTAACCGAAAACGGCTTCGGTAAACGTTCAGATCTTAATGATTACAGGATAACCAAGCGGGGCGGCAAGGGAGTTATAACAGTTAAAACTTCTGAAAAAACCGGAAAAATGATTGCCATGAAAGAAGTGGTAGATGGTGATGAGCTTGTAATAATAACATCACATGGAATGGTAATACGGCAGAGCGTTAAAGATATACGCGTGATGGGCAGAAACACACAGGGTGTTAGGGTAATCCGGTTGAAAGAAGGAGATAAAATAGCAGACATTGCAAAGGTTATTCCGGAAGAAGAGGACCTTAACGGAAACGGAGCAATATAATCCGGGAACTAAGTAAAAGATGACGGAAAACTTTCTGTTTATATGTGGGATTTGCTTCGATTAGCAAATTATATTATTTTGGATTAAACCGGAGAACAGATAGTTCTCCGGCGGTTGCTTTTATTTTTTAAAATCAAACAGGAAAATTTTTTTGAAGAAAAAAAAGCAGGCTTTGGATGATAAGAATTATATAAGCGGAATTTATAATTACTGCGATCGCTGGTGTGAGAAATGTGCCTATACTGCAAACTGCCTCCTGTTTACTAACGAATCAAAAATAATTACACACGAAATATTAAATAACGGAGATCTTACAGGGTTAAAAGATGTACTGTATGATGATTTTACGGATGATGAGGGGGAAGATTACAGTGATGATTTTCTTCCGGATGATGAAGAAATATTTGGCGGTGAAAACAAATGGGATATAGATAAAGAAGAAGAAGAAAAACCGCCTCATATGCTGGAAATACTCTCTGATGAGTTTTTTGAAAAAGGGCACTCGTTCCTGAATTCTATTAATGAGAAGTACAATTTGTTTCCGCCGCAGAAGGAAAAACTTTTAGACCCGCGCTTTAAAAGAATACACGATGGCTTTGAAGTGATTAGCTGGTACCACACATTTATCGGTGCAAAGGTCCGCCGGGCGCTTATGGGAAAAGAGGATCTGTTTGAGGAAGAGGATGAAGAGATGAGGGGTTTTACACATGAGGATATTAACGGCAGCGCTAAAGTTGCAGCAATTGGTATTACCCGGTCTATAGTGTCTCTTAATCAGTTATATTCCGAGCTGACGGAACATCACACGGAGATATCTGAACTGCTTGTTATTGCGGGCAAAATGCTTAACGAGGTTGAACTAGAATTTCCCGGTTATAAGGAATTTAAAAGGCCCGGTTTTGATGAGTGATAT
>JAWOJF010000284.1:0-3922 GCA_046481785.1 Ignavibacteriaceae bacterium
TAATATTATCATAAATTTTATCCGCCCCTGTAAAAAAGGATGAAGGATATTTGGATAAAAAAGGAATTATTATATCCCCCGCCCCGCAGCCGGCATCATATAACTTAAAGGAAACAGGCAGTGTTTTTAAAATACGGGAGACAACGGGTTTAACATACCAGTTACGTAAAGTAGTAACATTTGCAATAAAATGATGTACCCTTAGAAGAACCGGGAAACGGTAATATATACCCGGGTAAGAATGAGAGTTGATCATTGAGGCAATGTTAAACATCATATTTCAAATACTTAAAATATTTTATGATATTTAATAAATTAAGACATTATACTCTTATAAAACAGCCTCTCTAAAATTTAAATTGGCAAAAAAAAATGAATCGTTATTGTAATCTAAGAAGAGTCGCTCCTATGGAGCTTTTAAAATTGTTTTTTCTGTTTATTATCTACTAATGTTTCACTCCTAAAGGAGTTCCTTTCGGATGAGTTTCATAGAGCAGAAGTTAATAAACGTCTAATATTCCTTTTTATTTTTGCTGCATGAGAGGGGTAGTATTAATAATATATAATTGTTTTAGCTCCAGAGGAGCGTAACATTAGTAGATATATAATAGTCCCCCATTTGGTTTTAGCTCCAGAGGATGGGTGGCACTAGTAATATGTAATATTTTTTTTAGCTCCAGAGGAGCGTAACATTAGTAGATATATAATAGCCCCCCATTTGGTTTTAGCTCCAGAGGAGCGGCACTATCTGTAGGATGGCGGATTTCTGAACTCTAAAAGAATGACCCTAATGAAATAACGGAACTGAAACTTTTTGGACTGCCTTGAGTGCGGTCTCTCATTTTGTTCTAATTCCCATTCAAATACTCATCAATAGCTTTTGCAGCTTTTCTTCCTGCGCCCATGGCAAGTATAACAGTGGCACCTCCGGTTACAATATCACCGCCGGCAAAAACTCCCTGTTTGGATGTTTTCATTGTTGCTTCATCAACAACAATATTGCCCCATTTATTAAATTTTAGTTCGGGAGTTGTTTTTTGTATAATTGGATTTGAGCCATTGCCTATTGCAACAACAGCCATATCAATATCAAGTACATATTCACTTCCTTTTACAGGGACGGGTTTTCTTCTTCCGGAAGCATCCGGTTCGCCAAGTTCCATCTTCTGAAGCTTTACGGCATGCAGCCAGCCGTTTTCATCCCCAATAAATTCAAGCGGATTGGAGAGAAGAAGAAATTCAATCCCCTCTTCTTTTGCATGATGCACTTCTTCTAATCTTGCTGGCATTTCAACTTCAGAGCGGCGGTAAATAATATAAGCATTTTTTGCTCCAAGCCGTTTTGAGGTTCTTACTGCATCCATTGCTGTATTGCCTCCGCCAAAAACCGCTACACTTTTCCCTTTACAATTAAAAACGGGAGTATCATACTCAGGAAATTTATATGCTTTCATCAGGTTAACACGTGTGAGAAATTCATTTGATGAATAAACACCATTAAGGTTCTCACCTTTTATATTCATAAAATTCGGCAGGCCTGCACCCACTGCAATAAACGCAGCACTATAGCCATCCTGCATAAGTTCATCTATTGTGTCGGTTAAACCAATTACCTGGTTTACCTGGAAATCAACTCCAAGTTTTTTTAGTGATTCAATTTCAACCTTAACAATTTCTTTCGGCAGACGGAATTCAGGAATTCCATAAATTAAAACTCCTCCAAGATCATGAAGCGCTTCAAACACAGTAACATCGTGTCCCATCTGAATTAAATCACCGGCACAACTAAGCCCTGCAGGACCGCTTCCTATTACTGCAACCTTCTTTCCTGTTTTTTGTTTTATTTCAGGAATTCTTATACCTGTATGTTCTCTTTCAAAGTCAGCAACAAATCTTTCTAACCTGCCTATTGAAACAGCCTCTCCCTTTTTGCCTATTACGCACTTGGCTTCACACTGTTCTTCCTGGGGACAAACCCTTCCGCATATTGCCGGAAGCATATTATCTTCTTTTATTTTTGCGGCAGCGTCAAGATATTTTCCTTCAGCTACAAGAGAAATAAAATCATTTATTTTTACCCCAACCGGACACCCTTCAATACATGTAGGCTTAGGGCACTGCAGGCATCTTAAAGCCTCAAGCTTAGCAAGTTCCTCGGTATAACCAAGATTTACTTCTGTAAAATTTCTGCTTCTTATTTTTTTATCCTGCTCAGGCATTGCCTGTTTAGGAATTTTCATTCTCTCTTTATTGCTTAGCTGGGGCATTTATTACCTTTTCTTCTAAGTGTCTCTCAGTGTACTTAGTGCCTTTGTGGTATTGCTTCCACGAAGTAACCAGTTTCACAAAGAAAAATTTATTTTTTACTCTTTATTTCTTCACAAAAAAGTTTATCATAATTACAAAGATGATCTGCAGCAGTTTCCTCTTCCCGGTAAGTTTGATTTCTTTTCATTAGTGTATCAAAATCAACTTTGTGTGCATCAAACTCAGGACCATCAACACATACAAATACAGTCTTATTATCAACAGTAGCCCTGCATCCGCCGCACATCCCTGTTCCGTCAACCATAATAGGATTCAGACTTATTACAGTAGGAATTTTAAAGGGGCGTGTTGTTTCAGCTACCGCTTTCATCATAGGAACAGGACCGATAGCAAGAACAAAATCAATTTTTCTTTTGGCATTAATTAAGTCAAGCAGTTTCTGTGTAACAAATCCTTTAAAACCATAACTTCCGTCATCAGTGGCGGGATAAACCTCATCGCACACCTGGTTCATTTCATCTTCCATTATTACATGTTCTTTAGTTCTGCCGCCAATAATAGAGATGGTATAATTCCCTGCTGCTTTAAGAGCTTTTGCAGTTGGATAAGCAATTGCAGTTCCAACACCGCCGCCAATACTTACAGCAGTTCCGAATTTTTCTATATGTGAAGGCTTACCAAGAGGGCCAACTACATCTTGTATAAATTCTCCGGCTTTAAGGGTATTCAGTTCTTTGGTTGTCCTGCCAATTCCCTGTACAATAATAGTAATTGTTCCTTCAGCGGGATCAGCATCAGCAATTGTAAGCGGAATCCGTTCCCCCTCTTCTTTCAACCGGATAATTACAAATTGTCCTGCTTTTCTTTTTAGGGAAATTTTAGGAGCATCAATAATAAATTTTTTTATGTTTGGACCAATAAATTCAGCAGATTTAATTAAATGCATCTTCCTTATTTGGATTGCGGATCTCAAATTGAAATCCTGCAAGCCCTCCTATTTTATTTTTAATTTTTAGCTCTATTATTCTAACAGTTATAACCCATCCCGGCCTTTCCTTTTCCGGGGGACAAGGGAAGGAGCAGAATACAACTCACCTCCGCTCAAAGCGGTTTTACTTGCACCTGCCTTTATCAAAGCACTCCACAGGCAGGCCTGCTCTTACTCTTTCTTGCTCTTGAACTTGCTCTTGAACTTGCTCTTACTCTATTTCGCACTCTTCCCGTTGGCTTCAACAACAGCTATAGCTGTCATATTAATTATTTCCTCAACAGTGGAACCTCTCTGTAATACATGGATTGGTTTTTTCATTCCCATTAATATAGGTCCTATTACAGTTGCCTGTCCAATCTTTGCCATTAATTTATAAGCGATATTGCCTGCTTCAAGATTAGGGAATACAAGAACATTAGCACCTCCCTGAATTGAAGAAAACGGGAAATCCCTTTCAAGTTCCTGCGGATCAACGGCAGTATCTGCCTGAAGTTCACCATCAATAATAATATCAGGGCGGACACTTCTTACTATTTCCACAGCTTCTTTAACTTTAACAGATTGGGGATAAGGAGCACTGCCAAAGTTGCTGAATGACAGCATAGCTACTCTAGGGACAATATCAAATTCCTTTACAGTGTCAGAAGCAGAGATAGCAATCTG
>JAWOJF010000366.1:0-4139 GCA_046481785.1 Ignavibacteriaceae bacterium
AGACTTTTGAAGAGGCTGAGGAACATAAGATGCAGGCAATAATAGATGCCGCACTAAAGAAGAAAAATGAGTAATTTTGCCAACTTGATGTGTTTTAACATCCTTACGTGTTTACTTATTGAAACTTTTACACAGGTTATTATGTATATGTCCCGATACAAATTTAAATAAGGAGACAAAATGAAAAGTTTATTTTTGCTGGTTTTATTCTCATTTTTAACGGTACTTAATGCACAGGATAGCGGAAACCAGCTTTTAAAGTCTGTTCAGGATAAGTTTAATTCAGTAGAGGATCTATCTGCTGATGTTAAGCAGGTAGTAAACGGGAAAACCAGTTTTTCCGGCAAAGTTTATTTTAAGAAGGATAATAAATTCAGGGTAGAATTGAAGAACAGCACTCTTATTTCTGATGGTTCTACAACCTGGAATTATAGTAAAAATGATAAAAAAGTGGTAATTGACCTGTTTGATACGTCTAATCCTTCAGCGTTATCAATAAATACTATAATTAATGAATACCCTGCTAAGAGCAATGTTATAACAACATCTGAAAACGGGCAGAGTGTACTGGTTCTTACTCCTAAAAACGATTCAGGTAGGAGTTTTAACGAAGTAAAACTTTGGGTAAATAAAGATAACCTTGTTGAAAAAGTTACAGTTGCGCAAACCAGCGGGAAAACGATGAATATCGAGATAACAAATTATAAGCTGAATCAGAACATACCTGATTCACAATTCTCATTCAATCCACCTCAAGGAACAACTGTTATTGATCTTAGGTAAAAAAAACATATCACATTCTGTAAAGAGAGCGGTAAACATATCGCTCTCTTTCCTTTTAACCATACTCTTCTTATATATAGCATTCCAGGGCGTGGATTTTTTTGATGTTTTAAACCACATCGGCAAAGCTTCCATCTTTTGGATATTTATTTTTATTTCAGTTCAAATGATTTCTCATTACCTGCGCGCAGTAAGGTGGAAAATAATTATGCAGTCTGCCAAACCGGATATACCGGTAAAACATTTGTTTGGTGCATTAATGGTTGGATACGGTGTTAACTGTGTTGTTCCCAGGCTTGGAGAGGTAACACGCGCTGTTCTTGCCGGCAGGTGGGCCGGGGTTTCACGTTCATCTTTATTTGGTACTGTAATTGTTGAACGTGTAATAGATATTATTTTTCTTGGGTTTACTGTTATAGTTTCAGTCCTGATGTGGAGTGAAAATCTTTATGTCAGCTTTCCCTGGCTGGAATCCACACTTTATGTTACTATGTTACTTATGGGAGGCATAATATTTTTCCTTTATATGGTAATAAAATTCAAAGAAAAGTTTTATACCTTAATTACAAAGCTCCTTCAAAAATTTTCAAACACTGCCGCTGATAAAGTCCTTCATGTTTTTGAGATGTTAACTGAAGGATTTACCAGTCTTAAAGGGGCAAAAAATTACGTTTACACAATTCTTTTTAGTGCCGTAATAATGATCCTGTACGCATTTAGTTCATATATAGGCTTTTTTACAATAGGTATGGAACAAATACAGCCTGTAACCTTTGCTATGGGCTGGGTGTTAATGAGCATCAGTTCAATCGGTGTGGTAATTCCTACTCCGGGGGGTACGGGCTCATATCACGCATTAACCAGTTCTGCGCTGGTGCTTTTATTCGGGTTTAGCAAAGAAATAAGTCTTGCATATGCTGTTCTTACACATGGAATTTCATATTTTCTTTTTATTATTGCAGCGCTTCTTATATTTTTTATTTTTAACAAACGGCACGAAAATTTAATTAAGGTAGTAGAAACCGAAATAAAAGAATTATGAAAAAATTTATTCCTGTGCTTATAGTTTTATTTTTATCGTCCAGTATGCCGGCACAGGTAAGTATAAGAGGCGGAATGGGAATTCAGTTTCAGTCTATGCCTTCTTTCAGAGATCATTTAAACAGGTTTTCAGACGAAACAGCAGGTGAGTTCTCTTCTGCGGTAACTTTTTCAGTTGAAGGCGGGTATATGGTTACGGAAAAAACTGAACTGGCTCTTGAAGTAGCTTACCTTTTTAATTCGTATAACTTTAATTACAGTCAGTTTGAAGTTTCATACGGTATAATTATGCCGTCTGTTATTTATTCCTATGTTCTTAGAGGTATGGGTTATAGTTTCAAATTTGGAGGCGGTGCTGGTATCCGGCTTGTTAACTTTAGGCAAAAAGTTTCTTCTGAACCTGATGATTATACATCTACAGGGTTTGGATTTTTACTAAGATTTGACGGCAATACATCTATAGGTGGAAATTTTTATGCTAATATTGGCGCTGACCTTAGATATGATTTTAATGGTGAGCCTGAAAACAGCAGCGGGCCCGTCTATAATCCCATTTTTTCTGAAAATGTAAATCTTAATTCTTTCTCGGCGGGAATCAGGATTGGAATATCTTACCAGTTTTAGGAGATCTTATTGAATATTATTGAAGCAATTATTCTGGGAATAATTCAGGGGTTTACTGAATTTCTTCCTATCAGCAGCACCGGCCATCTTACTGTTGCCGGTAAAATGATGAACCTGGTTTCTTCTGAAAATCCTCAGCAATGGACATCCTTTATTGCTATAATTCAGCTTGGTACATTAATCTCCATCCTTATTTATTTCCGGAATGATATCTGGAATATTACCCAGGCTTTTCTTAAAGAAAATTTATCGGCTACTCCTTATAAACAGCAGACTGTAAACTCAAAGCTTGGCTGGTTAATAATTGCCGGAACTGTTCCAGTTGTTGTAGTAGGACTTTTATTTAAAGACGTAATTGAAGGTGCACTTACTAAAGATCTGTATGTTATTGCCGGAAGTCTGATTGGCCTTGCAGTTATACTTGCAGTAGCCGAGAAAACAGCTAAATTTAAAAAAGACATTGCAGATATAAATATTATTGATTCACTGGTAATTGGCATTGCACAGGCATTTGCCTTAATACCCGGTTCATCACGCTCAGGTACAACAATAACCGGCGGATTGTTTATGGGGCTTAAAAGGGAAACTGCCGCAAGATTTTCTTTCCTGCTAAGTATCCCCGCTATATTTGCTTCCGGTATGCTGCAGTTATATGAGGCTCTTGAATTTGTGGATGCCTCAATGACAATTAACCTTATTGCTGCCACTATAGTTTCGGGGGTAAGCGGGTATATTGCAATTGATTTTCTGTTAAAATTCCTTAGAAGATATTCAACATTTTTATTTATTTATTACAGGATTATATTAGGTATACTGATATTAGTATTAATCTCATTAAATTATATTCAAAATTAGGAGGAATAGATGATTAGATTCTTATTTGCTTTTGTGCTCTTTGCTGTAATAGCCGGGGGCTTTTCATTTTCGCAGGATAATAAAAAAAATAAAGAGGATAAAAAAATGGATGCCAAAAAAACAGTGGCGGTTGTTAAAACCAATATGGGAACTTTTGAAATTGAATTATTCAAAGACAAAGCTCCAAAAACAGTTGAGAATTTTGCGGGACTTGCAAAAAAAGGCTATTACAACGGTATTATTTTCCACAGAGTAATTGATGGATTTATGATACAGGGGGGCGATCCAACCGGTACCGGCAGAGGCGGTGAAAGCTTCTGGGGCGGTAAATTTAATGATGAATTTGATCCCAGCTTAAAACATGATGCTCCGGGCATTCTTTCAATGGCTAATGCAGGCCCAAATACAAACGGCAGCCAGTTCTTTATTACTCTTGCTGCAACTCCTCATTTAAATGGCAAGCACTCTGTTTTTGGAAGAGTAATTAACGGTATGAAAGTGGTAATGGAAATAGGTAAAACTTCTACTGACCAAAGAGACAAGCCGGTTAAAGATGTTATTATGGAAACAGTAACAATTGAAGAACGATAGGCCCATTCCTAAATATCAATTTAAACCCGCTCCGGCGGGTTTTTTTATATTTTGAAAAAGCTGGTGAATTTTAGTATGGTGCCAGGGAGTATTGGACTGAAGGCATCAATCTGCCAGGTGCAGGGCAAATGCAATATCTGAAAACACTGATTCTTTCACGTCCCTTTCTTGACCGGGTACTTCCGCTTTCACGAAGCGGGCCAAGTCCAGCGGGAAGTGGCCAACGAGTTTATCAGTCTGCTGCT
>JAWOJF010000370.1:0-3556 GCA_046481785.1 Ignavibacteriaceae bacterium
CAGTTAATAAAGCAGGTTTTAAAGTAGGTGATGAAATTGCAATTGCTCTTGATCCCGCAGCAAGTGAATTCTTTATTAAAGAAAGAAATTGTTATCACTTGTTCAAATCTAAACCTAAAGAGGATATTAGTATTGAGAAAATGGTGGACTATTGGGCTAACTGGGTAAAACAATATCCTATTATTTCATTGGAGGATGGTTTAGCTGAAGATGACTGGGAAGGCTGGAAACTTTTAACAACCAAACTGGGCAGCAAAGTTCAGCTTGTTGGCGATGACTTATTTGTAACAAATACAAAAAGATTAAAAGAAGGAATTGATAAAGGTATTGCTAATTCAATACTGATTAAGGTTAACCAGATTGGTACCTTAACCGAAACACTGGAAGCAATTGAAATGGCTAAGACTGCCGGCTATACAAATGTAATCAGCCACCGTTCGGGTGAAACTGAAGATGTTACAATTGCTGATATAGCTGTTGCTACAAATGCAGGACAAATAAAGACCGGCTCTCTTTCAAGAACAGACAGGATTGCAAAGTACAATCAACTCTTACGTATTGAAGAAGAACTGGATAACGTTGCTGTATTCCCTGGAATAGCAGCAATTAACTGCAAAAGATAATAGCAGCTTTTATTTAATGTAGCACAGGCTTTAGCCTGTGAATTTAATAAGCGGGATTTTTTCCCGCTTTTTATTTAACATTGTTCCTCACATAAATCTGTTACTTCACAATCCATTCTATAATATTGGCGTAACTCATAAACGAGTTGTATGTTTGCAGTACAAATTTAGTAAGGTGTAATGTACATATTAGGAATATCTGCATTTTATCATGATTCTGCCGCTTGTTTATTGCTAAACGGGGATATTATTGCCGCCGCCCAGGAAGAAAGATTTACAAGAAAAAAACATGATCATGAATTTCCGGTGAACGCAGTTAATTTTTGCCTGCGGGAAGCTGGTATTACTGTTGAACAACTGGATTATGTTTCTTTTTATGATAAACCTATAATTAAATTCTCACGCATACTTGAAACCTATCTTGCATATCCCGGTAAAGGCTGGAATTCATTCCTTATGGCTATACCGGTTTGGCTTAAACAAAAAATATGGATACAGGATCTAATCCAAAAGGAGATAAAGTATAACGGTAAGGTTCTTTTCCCGGAACATCATGAATCTCATGCGGCTTCGGCTTTTTTCCCTTCGCCTTTCAGCAGGGCGGCATTCCTTACTGTTGACGGAGTAGGGGAGTGGGCAACTTCTTCCTATGGAACAGGAATAAACAATAAGGTTGAAATTTTAGCGGAGATACATTTTCCTCATTCGCTCGGACTTCTTTATTCGGCATTTACTTATTTAACAGGGTTTAAAGTTAATTCGGGTGAATACAAAGTTATGGGCCTGGCTCCTTATGGTGAGCCGAAGTATGTTAATGATATTTATGATAAACTGCTTGAACTGCGTGAAGACGGTTCATTTAAAATGAATATGGAATATTTTAATTATACTACCGGGCTTACAATGACAAACCGGAGACTTGATAAAATATTCGGCCCGCCAAGAAAACCTGAATCAAAACTTACACAGAGAGAAATGGACCTTGCAAGATCAGTGCAGGAAGCAACTGAAGAAATAATACTCCGTATGGCAAGGCATGTTAAAAAAGAAACAGGAGAAAAATACCTTTGCCTGGCAGGAGGTGTTGCATTAAACTGTGTTGCAAACGGTAAACTGCTGAGGGAAAATATTTTTGATGATATATGGATTCAGCCGGCAGCCGGAGATGCAGGCGGAGCCCTTGGAGCCGCACTAATCGCATACCATCACTACCTGGATAAACCGGCCCCGGTGAAAAACGGAAGGGATTTGCAGAGAGGTTCTTACCTTGGTTCATCATACAGTAATGATGAGATAAAAGTCCTTTTGGAAAAATTTAATCTTCCATATAAATATGTTGATAACGAAAAACTTTTTGATACTGTTGCGGAATTAATTATTAATGAAAATATAATCGGCTGGTTCCAGGGGAAGATGGAGTTTGGGCCCCGGGCATTGGGAAACAGATCTATTATTGGCGATGCCCGCTCGGCTGAAATGCAAAAGAAGATGAATCTTAAAATTAAATACCGGGAAAGTTTCAGGCCGTTTGCTCCTTCGGTGATTGCTGAAAAAGTAAATGAGTGGTTTGAACTGGACAGGGAAAGTCCATATATGCTTCTGGTTGCCGATGTTAAAAAAGAAAAACAAAGGGAGATGGATGATAAAGAGAATAGGCTGTGGGGGATAGATAAACTTAATGTAGTCCGTTCCGAAATTCCGGCTGTTACCCATGTTGATTACTCTGCAAGAATCCAGACAGTCCATAAAGATGATAATCAACCTTACTATTCTCTGATATCAAAATTTTATGAGAAGACAGGGTGTCCTGTAATTGTTAATACATCTTTTAATGTTAGGGGGGAGCCGATTGTTGAATCTCCTATGGATGCATATAAATGTTTTATGCGCACTGAAATGGATATTCTTGTACTTGGGAATTTTGTCCTGTACAAAAAAGATCAGCCGCAGTTTCATGATGATATAAACTGGAGACAGGTATATGAGCTGGATTAGCGATGTTAAACATGACCTGGGCAAACTTGATGTATCGGTAAAAAGTTTGAAGAAGTTCGGGATAACTGTCGGGATAGTTTTCCTGCTGATATCCGCGTGGTTTATGTGGGCTAATTTTCCTTTCTTTTGGAAATATTTGTTTTTTGCTGTCGGAGCTTTGCTTTTATCCGGTGGAATATTAATCCCCGCACACCTTAAAACAGTGTACAAAATATGGATGGGACTTGCTTTTGTCCTCGGCTGGCTTGTATCAAGAGTAATTTTAACAATTCTTTTTTTCCTTGTTCTCCTCCCTGTGGGAATTTTAGCAAAGATATTCGGCAAAAAATTTATTGACACAGAAATTGATGAAAAATCAGGCTCGTACTGGATAAAGAGAAAAGACTCAAAGATTAATTATGAAAAGATGTTTTAACAGCAAAGGCCGGAGGTCGGAAGTCAGAGGTCGGAGGTCGGAAGTCAGAGGTCGGAGATCGGAAGTCAGAGGTCGGAGATCATGAAATTTTTTTATTGTGGAAAAGTTTTCAAGAAATCTCAAAGTTTAAATTGCCGGGATGTTTATAATTTATAGAGATGACATCTTTTACCTGTCCACCGGGGGCGGAAAAAGATGTCATCTCTAAGACATTCACTACTCATATTTCAATTTTATTTAGTTAGTATCATTTTCTCAGCAGCCATAAACCCTCCCTGAGATGATTTTACTTGTATCCTTCTACATGTCAAATCCAAAGCGAACTAATCTTTAGTAAATTCAAAAATTTTAACATTATCTTAATTTATACTGCATAAAAGTTATATAGATGAAAGTCTCTATATTTTTTATATATCTGTCCAAAACGCATGTTTTTCAGAATAACTTGGAGATCATTGTGACATATATAAGGTTAAGATGAGTTTTGGCCTCAAAAGAAATGCGCCTGTCCCGCCCTGGCGGG
>JAWOJF010000377.1:0-9379 GCA_046481785.1 Ignavibacteriaceae bacterium
ATATCACAATAAAACCAATGAAATCAAGCGGAAAGGACACTTCAGTAATCAATATGAATAAATTTTTACTGTTCGGAATAATTGTGAGTTTAATGCTGATCTTAGCAAAACCAGTTTCAGCGCAGGATAGCGGCTTTGGGATGGGGCTTATTTTAGGAGAACCCACCGGGTTGAGCGCAAAACTGTGGACATCAGGGGATAATGCTTTTGATTTCGGCCTCGGTGTATCTTTGGGGGGAGACCGTATAAAATACCAGGGCGAATATAATAACGGCAGCCGCGTCCACTTTCACATGGATTATCTGTGGCATGCATTTAATGCAATAAGTTCAACAGAAAAGTTTCCTCTTTATTACGGCCTGGGGGGCAGGTTTAACAGCGGCGGCGGTTATGATGGTTCATTCGGTATCAGGGGCGTATTTGGTATTGCATGGTTTCCCCGGTCAACCCCGTTAGATGTTTTTATTGAATTAGTTCCGGTTTTCCAGGTTACCCCGCTTACTGGGCTTGGGATTGATGCAGGATTAGGTGTGAGATATTTCTTTCAGTAAGAAGAAATAAGTGTGTGTTATTTATTAAAAAAGGATTTATATGAAACTGTTTACTTATGTGCTGCTGATACTTTTGGGATTTGCTCAATTTTCTATTGCACAGGATGCTGTAGAAACCCCAAAGAATAATTCCATGTCTAATGCTTTCGGTGTAACTGCTGAAGGCGGAGTGACATTGTCATTTACAGATTACGATGCTTTAAAGATGGATTATATCTGGAAAGGGTCACTTGAATATTATCTCCCTTCAACGGGTAATGGAAATTTTGGATTAAGGATTTTTGGCCAGACTGGCTTTATAGCCGGGGAAGATGCTCCACTGGGTGCGTTGAATCCAACAAATGAATTTTCAACCAAAATTGATATGTACGGCGGCGGAGTAATTTATATTCTTTCTGTTGCTGATGCTATATATCCATGGCTTGCTGTAGGTGTTTCCAATCTTTGGTTTTATCCGGAAGATGGCAACGGAAATAAATTACCGAATAATTTAGCAGGAAATTATTATAACCATATGCTGGCATACAATGGTGATGTGGGCCTACGGTTTATGGCTTCAAAAAATTTAAGTATTAACATAGCCGGCGGGATAATATTAGGAAGCGAAGATTTCCTGGATGACATTGAAGCCAACGACAGCAATGATAAACTATACACTGCTACCGCAGGCCTTACTTTTTATTTCGGAAGAGACACAGATGCGGATAAGGATGGTGTCCCGGATTCAAGAGATGCCTGCCCCAATACTCCTGTAGAAGCAAAAGTGGGTGAAGACGGCTGTCCCCTTGATGCCGACAATGATGGTGTTCCGGATTATCTGGATAAATGCCCGGAAACATCTGCCGGTGTTAGAGTAGATGCACACGGCTGCCCGCTTGATTCTGATGGTGACGGTGTTTCGGATGATCTAGATAAATGTCCTGACACACCTGCCGGAGTTAAGGTAGATGCTAACGGCTGCCCCCCTGATGCAGATGGTGATGGTGTTCCGGATTACCTGGATAAATGTTCCAATACACCAGCTAAAGTTTCGGTAGATGAAGCAGGCTGCCCGCTTGATGCAGATGGTGACGGCGTTCCTGACTACCTTGACAAATGCCCCGGTACACCTAAAGATACCCAGGTGGATGCCGAAGGATGTTCAACTGTAGATACTGTAGTTGTCTCTGAAATAAAGTCTTTGGTTCTCAGCGGCGATACAAATTTTGAATTTAATAAATCAGCACTGCTGCCAAATGCATATGCTGCCCTGGATGGTATTGTAAATACCATGAAGGAAAACCCTGAATATACATGGGAAGTAGGCGGCCATACTGACGGAATCGGCTCAGCCAGTTATAATAAAAGGCTTTCTGAACAAAGAGCCCAGTCAGTTGTAGATTATCTTGCTAATAAAGGTGTAAACAGAAATAACCTTAGAATAGTTGGTTATGGAAAAGATAGTCCTATTGCTACAAACGATACACCTGAAGGAAGATCTATGAACAGAAGAGTTGAAATAAAATTACTCTCACAAAAGTAACATGTAGTTCTTATAACTTATAAGAATGGTGATAGAAGCGGCCCCACAAAAGCCGCTTCTATATTTTTAAGAATCTTTAAATATTTATCGGAGCAGCAGGATGAAAAATGTTAAAATTATAATTTTATTTTTCTCATTAGTTCTGGCGGTTATTGTTTATGGCTGTGCAGCAAGCAATACTGTTAAAGGAGGGGTTATTGGCGGCGGTGCCGGCGCAGTAGTGGGGGGTGTAATTGGGCACTATTCAGATAATACAGTGCTGGGGGCAATAATTGGCGCAGCAGTTGGCGGTACAGCGGGAGCTTTGATTGGCAACTATATGGATAAGCAGGCAGAAGAAATGCAGAATGATATTTCAGGCGCTAAAATAGAAAGAGTAGGCGAAGGTATAAAAATAACTTTTGATTCAGGAATCTTGTTTGCTACTAATTCCTCATCCCTTGAGCCGCAGGCAAAACTGAATATTAATAAGTTGGCTGTTATTCTTAATAAGTATAATGATACCAATATACTTGTAACCGGTCATACCGATTTTGACGGCACAGATCAGTATAATCAGACATTATCTGAACAAAGAGCCAGATCTGTATCTAACTATGCAGGAATGCAGGGTGTTTCTTCTTCAAGGTTTTCTGTTATTGGACTTGGTGAAACCGAACCCGTTGCTTCTAATGAAACCCAGGATGGAAAACGTATGAACAGGCGTGTTGAGATTGCAATTTTTGCAAATGACAAACTTAAAACTGCTGCTGAAAAGGGGAGAATTTAAAGAATAATTTTCATTACATCAGGTATACTGTTTTGTATTATGATTAATAATAAAAAGAAAAACAATTATGATTTCCAGAAAAATATTTATATGGGAAACTCAGTCTATAATAGCACTTGATTTAAAAGGGCTTTTAACAAAAAAAGGTTTTGAAGCGAGAATAATGGCATCAAAAGAAGAGATTATGCCCATTATATCGAATGAAACCCCTGAATTATTTATTGTCTGCACTGATTCAGACTTTGAACTTGCGGCAAAATTAACCAATATTATACAATGCATGAATATACCTGTTATAATTTTATCAACATTAAGCAAAACATCCTTGATTGGGCAGTATGATTTTTCAGTAGTTAAATATATTGCAAAACCATTTGATGAAGAAGAATTGCTTATTTGTATTGGAGAAATCCTGGATATAAAGTATAAACTAAAACACAGCGAAGAATACTTTGGAGATTTTCAACATTCAAAAAAAATAGCCGATAACTCTTTTGAAAATTTAATATTAAACTAAACACACATTTAATGGGATATTTCCTTAAATATAGCCCGTATTTCATCCTTTTGCCCTATTTACTTCCCGGTTAAATCACTATAACTTTCCCTATACTGCTTAATTGCAATAATCCGGATTATTATGAGAATTTTGTTTAAATGTTACTGACATTCAGTGAATTAATCGAAATCATAATAAGAGTGTGTTTAACGGGTTTAAAGATTTTTAATGTAACGCTTTTATGAAACAAGACAAGAACAAGAAGGAGATAGCATCCTGAAGAAGAGTTTACCCAATAATTCCACAATAAACAGAATTGCATTTATCGGTAATTATTTACCAAGGCAATGCGGCATCGCTACGTTTACTACAGACTTATGCGAAGCAATAGCCGCACAGTACAAAAAAATAACATGTATAGCCTTACCAGTTAATGATACCGAAGCAGGATATGCCTACCCTTCGCGTGTCCGTTTTGAACTTGCTGAGAAAGACATTGAGTCTTACAGGCGTGCCGCTGACTTTTTAAATATAAATAATGTTGATCTTGTATGTTTGCAATTTGAGTATGGGATATTCGGCGGAAAAGCGGGAAGTTATATTTTATCACTGTTAAGTGAATTGAGAATGCCGATAGTTACGACCCTGCATACTATATTAAAAAATCCCGGCCCGGAGCAGTTGGGTGTGTTAAAAGAAGTTGCCGCTTTATCAGACAGGCTGATTGTAATGAGTGAACTCGGCGCTGAAATGCTGCAAACTATTTATGATGTTTTGCCTGAAAAAATTGACCTGATCCCTCATGGAATTCCGGATATGCCGTTTGTTGATCCCAGTTTTAATAAAGATTTATTTGGTGTGGAGGGGAAAACCGTATTGCTTAGTTTTGGTTTACTTTCTGCGAGTAAAGGAATTGAAACTGTAATCTCAGCACTTCCGGAAATAGTAGCCCAATACCCGGATGTTGTTTATATGATAGTTGGTGCTACTCATCCTCATGTAATACAAAATGATGGCGAATCATACCGCCTATCTCTTCAATGGCTTGCAGAAGAAAAGGGAGTAGAGGGTAATGTTATTTTTTATAACCGGTTTGTAAGCCTGGAAGAGTTAATAGAGTTTATCAGCACTGCCGATATTTACATTACACCATATATTAATGAAGCACAAATAGTATCAGGCACCCTGGCATACACACTGGGAGCCGGTAAGGCAGTTATCTCCACGCCATACTGGTATGCGCAGGAAATGCTTGCAGATGGACGGGGCATCCTGGTACCCTTCAGAGATTCTGTGGCATTAGCTGAGCAGGTTATTAGCCTGCTTGATAATGAAGCAGGCCGTCATGCAATGCGCAAGCGTGCCTATCTTTACGGGCGGGGAATGATCTGGTCTGAAGTGGCACAAAGATATATGGAAAGTTTTGAAAGAACGCGGGCTGAAAGACGCCACTATATTCCTCCCGAATTTACAGCAAAATCTCTTAATAAATATCCCGGAGAATTGCCTGTGCTTAAACTGGATCACCTGCGGAATATGACTGATGAAACGGGTATGCTGCAGCATGCTCTGTTTACTGTTCCAAATTATGCACATGGTTATGCAACTGATGATAATTCACGCGCTCTTTTGATAGGTATTCTCCTGGGTAAATTGGGTATTAGTGAGAGTTACGGTTTGGTTTCGCGATATCTTGCTTTCCTTGGATTTGCATTTAATACACATACAAAGGGGTTCAGAAATTTTATGGATTATCAGCGTAACTGGCTTGAAGAAAATGGATCTAATGATAATCACGGGCGAGCACTATGGTCACTGGGAACAGTATTGGGGAACTCTACCACACCGGCATTTAATAATATGGCAGGCTGGTTATTTGAGCAGGCTCTTCCTTCAATTCTTCACACTACCAGCCCCCGGGCATGGGCGTTTGCACTTATTGGTATTTATGAATATTCACAAAAATTTTCCGGTGACAGGAGAGCAACCCAGGTATGCGAAGAACTGGCTGGACGCCTTTTAGGATTGTATGATAAAAACCGGACGGAAAAATGGCATTGGTATGAAAATTCTCTTTCTTACTGTAATGCTGCTTTACCCCACGCTTTATTAATTTCCGGCAAGCTGCTTCAGAATGAGGTAATGACTAATGCAGCGCTGGAGTCGCTAAACTGGCTGGTAGATCTTCAACATTCAAAAGAGGGACATTTTGTACCTATAGGTTCCAATGGATTTTATAAGCAGGGGGGTAAACGTGCCCGTTTTGATCAGCAGCCGGTTGAAGCCCAGGCAACTGTTTCAGTTTGTCTTGAGGCATTTAAAATAACAGGGGATAAACGCTGGAATAAGGAAGCCCGGCTTGCATTTGATTGGTTTCTTGGACGTAATGATTTAGATCTTCCAATCTATGATCCTACCACCGGCGGCTGCAGAGATGGTTTACATCCTGACCGTGCAAATGAAAACCAGGGAGCGGAATCTACACTGGCCTTTCTCCACTCGTTATTGGAATTACGATTAGCCGAAAACACTTCCATAATAATGGAGTCTAAATTAAATTGAAAATCAACATAAAGGAGAATGATCATGAGTAAAGGACAGAATACTAAAAAAGGATCCAAAAAGGAGCCCATGAAAACCATGAAGGAAAAAAAGGCGGCTAAAAAGGAAAAAAAGGATAATAAAAATAATCCTCCGATTCTTCCGAAGTAATAAGTAATTTATATATGAAAAAGATGATCACGTTGTATATAAAAATATTCAACGAATGAATTAATTTTAATGAAAGGAAAATTATGTCAAAAACCGAAGACAATCTTAAAATGGTATTTGCTGGTAAAAGCCAGACAAATCAGAAATATCGCATATATGCAAAAAAGGCAAAAAGAGAAGGACTGCCTAATATAGCCCGCCTGTTTAAATTAACATCTGAAGCAGAGAAGATTCAGGCTGAAGGTAACCTGTTCGCATTAACCGGCATAGGTTCTACTATGGAAAATTTGAAAATTGCTATTGCAGGAAAAATAAATAAATATAAACGGACTTACCCCGAGATGGTAAAACAGGCAGAATCTGACAACCACAAAGCCAAAGCATTATTTGAAAAGGCAGTAAAACTTGATGAGGTGCATGCCCGCTTATATTTACAGGCATTTGATGCATTAAAAAAAGGTAAAGACTTTAATCAGGATGAATTTTATCTTTGTCCGTTTTGTGGTAATATTAAAACCGGTAAGCCTGAAAAAAATTGCGATATATGTGAAGGAGCAATGGAAAAATTTATAAGAGTGGGTGATAATTGATTATACTTAATTGTATAAAGAAAAAGTATCAGCAAGATAAAAATGTATGTGCTTTGGATATTTAGTGAATTTAATATAAAGAAAAGATTATGAATAAAATAAAAGTTCTGCTTATTGAAGATAACCGCCTGCTTAGAGACGGTATTTCCGCTATGCTTAAACATCAAACCGATATTAAAGTAATAGCAGCCTCAGGGAATCGTGAAAATACTGTTATAAAACTTCAACAGTTAAATCCCGATATTATTCTGCTGGATCTTGGGCTCCGGAGCCAAAACAGTTTAAATGTTGTGGAAATTGTAAAGAAAGATTTTCCGAATGCTAAAGTTATTGTAATGGATCTTTCACCCGTACAGGGAGACATTATACAATACGTAAAAGCAGGTGCAGCGGGTTTTATTCTTAAAGACGCTACACTTGATGATTTTCTTAATACTATACGTTCTGTTGCAGAAGGTGTTAAAGTGCTTCCCCCAAATTTAGTTGGTTCTCTTTTTTCCCAGATAATTGAACATGCCCTTAAAACGGGAAAAACCAAATTAAATGAAGCTGTCCGTATGACAAAACGTGAAAAGGAAGTTATATCCCTTATTGCCGAAGGCCTGACAAATAAGGAAATTGGCAGAAAGCTTAATGTTTCGAACTATACTATTAAAAGTCATGTACATAATATTATGGAAAAACTTACATTACACACCCGGCTGGAAGTTGCCAACTATTCTTTCTCTGACGGAATCCTTAAAACTATTTCAAAGGATATGACAACGCTTAACAAATAGCCTTATTTATCCTCTTTTGTTTGTTAGATGAAGTTCCGTCCTCCATCTAATGAATTAATCCGTTTTTCAACATTTATCTCTATTTATTCTTAGATGTTGTTTGTTTACTTTCTTCAATCCACAAATGATTAAAACTGAGCAGGAGAATTTAATATTTAATATAATTTTAAATATAGATTAATTTAATATATGAGAAGGAATGTATGACTAAGAAATTGAATATCGGTATAATTGACCTTGTTTCAAAAAAACCAAATAAAGCGTTATTTGCAAGAATAATGAACGCAAATTTTGCAAGTATTATGCCTCAGGTTATTGGTGTATGGTGTGAAGAGGAAGGTCACAATGTTAAGTATATTTGCTATACCGGGGTTGAAAATCTGATTAATGAAATACCAGATAATTTGGATCTTGTATTTATAGGGGCATTTACTGAAGCAGCACAAACTGCTTATGCTCTAAGCAACCTGTTAAGATCCCGTGGGGCTGTTACAGTACTTGGTGGCCCGCATGCACGTTGTTACCCGGATGATGCATGTAAATATTTTGATTACGTTACGGGTTTTACCAACAGGGATATAATAAACGAAATTTTATATGATTGTGCTCCTCACCGTCCAATTGGTAATTATCTTTCTGCATCAAAGCAGCCTTTATCTCTTCCCGGTGTAAAAGAGAGATGGAAATTTATTGAATCAGCATTAAAGAAGGCACCATTAATTAAAATGGTTCCTATGCTCGGCAGCCTGGGATGCCCCTATACGTGCAGTTTCTGTATAGATTCAACAGTACCCTATCAGCCTTTGAGTTTTGAGGTATTAAAAGAAGATTTGACATTCCTTTTAGGAAAGTATAAACGCCCCCTTGTTGGCTGGCATGATCCGAATTTTGGTATCCGTTTTGATGAATACATGGATGCAGTAGAAGAAGTTGTACCCCCGGACAGTATAGATTTTATTGCTGAAAGCAGTTTGTCTTTATTGTCAGAACCTCATGTAAAAAGACTTAGAAGAAATGGCTTTAAAGCTATGCTGCCGGGGATAGAATCATGGTATGACCTTGGAGGAAAATCCAAAACAGGCAGCAGAACCGGGCTTGATAAAGTAAAGGTTGTTTCTGAACAGATTAACATGATTTTACAATACATGCCCTATGTGCAAACTAATTTTGTGCTGGGGCTGGATTCAGATAAAGGAGAAGAGCCTTTTGAATTAACGAAAAAATTTGTTGATATGACGCCGGGAGCTTTTCCGGGTTACTCTCTTCTTTCTGCATTTGGGCAGGCAGCACCGCTGAATCTCGATTATCAAAGAGACAACAGGGTACTCCCTTTTCCTTTCCACTTCCTGAACAATAACAATGCAATGAATGTCATCCCTGCTAATTATTCATGGCCGGAATTTTATTCTCATGTAATAGGCCTTGGTGAACACACCTTTTCTTGGGGTGCAATTGCAAAAAGATTAGTTGCCACTAAAGCCTTTATACCACGCTGGATGAATGTTGTTAGAGCAGTATCTGAAGAAGGATTCGGCAGGCTTGCATTTAATAAGAAAATATATTCTAATCTTATTAACGATAAGGAATTTAGAGATTATTTTGAACAGAAAACGGAAGTACTTCCTCCAATGTATTTAGATATGATAAAAAAGGAACTGGGCCCTCTGTGGGACTGGCTGCCAGAAGGAGCTGTTTACCACGATCAGAATAGTTATCTTAAAACCACAGAAAAACGTATTGCTGTTTAGAATTTACGGCAATCATTACAGATAGAAGCCGCCAAGATTGCATCTCACAGTTGCATTCCTGTCCATAATGCAGAGCTGTCCAAAAGAAAATTATTATTATAATAATACTCCTAAATAGAGGCAGAATCCGGATTTTTTTTATTATCATCAAATCGTTCCTCAATCTATCGTCCCTGCGGGATTGTAATAATTACAGGAATACAAGGACT
>JAWOJF010000403.1:0-2698 GCA_046481785.1 Ignavibacteriaceae bacterium
ATTTTAAGTGATTTGAGGCAATTTTCAGGGTATAGGAATTTCCCCTTTGAGTTCAGCATATTCATAGTATTAAGAAACACAGAAATATGTTAAGTTTGTAGTTTATAAACCTAAAGAGTACCTAAACAAATGGCTAAAACAGCAGTAGTATTATTAAACCTTGGCGGACCCGATTCTCTCGAAACAGTTCAACCTTTCCTGGAAAATCTTTTTAATGATCCTGATATTTTTAAACTCCCTTTCCAGAAAACTCTGGCTAGATTTATTTCCAAAAAGAGAGCTCCTAAGGTAGAAAAAGAGTATAAACTAATTGGCGGCAAATCTCCTATTGGTATGTGGACAGAAAAACAACGGAGTATGCTCGAAGAAAAGTTAAGAAAAATTAATCCTGAAACAGATGTCCTTATAGCCATGCGCTACTGGAAACCTCTTACCGAAGAAACAGTTGAAAAAGTGGAAAGCGGAAATTATTCAAAAATAATTATGCTTCCATTGTATCCCCATTATTCCGTTTCAACTACGGGTTCATCATTTAATGAGTGGAAAAGATTTTACAAAGGTGATCCATCAAAGATGGTCTATATTGATTCGTACCAGGCAGACCCGTTATATATTAAAGCAATTAACCAAAGAATTGATGAAGGAATATTAAGATTTCCTGAAGCTGTAAGAAAAGATGTACAGCTTGTATTTAGTGCGCATGGTACACCTGTTAGTTACCTGAAAAAAGGTGACCCTTATTCTTTTAATATTAAAGAAACAATTGATGCAGTTATGAAACAGCGGGATGGAACTCATCCGCATCATCTTTGTTTCCAGAGCAAGGTTGGACCTGCAAAATGGCTTGAGCCCGCAACTGATGTTATGATTGAGGAACTTGCATCCAAAGAAAAAAAGCACCTGCTTATTATTCCAATAAGCTTTGTATCAGATCATGTTGAAACTGCCTTTGAACTGGATATTGAATACAGGCATGTTGCAGATAAAGTAGGCATAGAAAATTATATTGTAATGACAGGCCTGAATGATTCGGAAACTTTTATTGATGCACTTTACGGACTTGCGGCTGATAAGGTAAAATAATTACCAGTTATAAATTCACCTTTGGGTAATATGTCAACTAACAAAAAAATAGTAATACTGGGTGCAGGGATTACGGGACTTACAACCGCATACCTTCTGCATAAAAAAGGATTTGATATAACCGTCCTTGAAAAAAACAGTGAACCCGGCGGCTCAATGGAAAGTATTTGGGTTGACGGTAATTTGTTTGACCGGGGACCGAACAGCGGGCTTGAAACAACTCCTCTTATCGGCGAGATTGTTAAAGAACTGAATCTGAAAGATGAGATGCTTTACGGCAGTAAAGAAGCTGATAAAAGGTATATATTAAGAAACAATCAGCTTCACCCGCTTCCTATGAATCCGCCTGCGCTTATAAAAACGAAATTATTTTCTGCCCGGGCAAAACTAAGACTGTTTGCTGAGCCTCTCATCGGCAGATCAAAGGATGGCTATTACCAGAGTGTTGCCGATTTTGTTAAACGCAGGCTGGGGCAGGAATTTCTTGATTATGCTATCAATCCTTTTGTAGCAGGTGTTTATGCCGGTGACCCTGAACAGTTAAGTGTTAAATCCGCTTTCCCAAAACTTTATGCACTTGAAGAAAAGTACGGCGGATTAATAATAGGCACTATCAAAAGCATAAAAGAAAGAAAGAGGCGTGCGGAAAAATCAAAGCAGGATGCTAAAATGTTCTCTTTCAAAAACGGCATGCAGAGCTTCCCGCTTGCTTTGGCTGATGCGTTAAAAGGAATGGTAATAACTAATGCAGATGTTACATCGGTTGAAAAACAAAATTCGGTTTATAAGGTAGTATATAACCATGCCGGAGAACTTAAAACAATTGAATCTCCTCTTATATTCTCAACCGTTCCCGCATATACAGCCGCCAGCTTATTTAAAAAATTTGATGCTAAACTTGCAGAGCACTTAAACCAGGTATATTATCCCCCCGTGCTTGCATTGTACCTTGTATATAATAAAAAGGATATCGGACATTCTCTTGACGGATTCGGATTTTTAGTCCCTAAAAAAGAAAAAAAATCTTTCCTCGGCGCTTTGTGGAGCTCGGTTATATTTCCAAACAGGACTGACCCGGATAAAGCAGCGTTTACTATATTTATAGGCGGCTCACGTGAACCTGAAATTGAAAAATATGACAAGGAACTGCTGATTAAAAAAGTTAAGAATGAATTCCATGAACTAATGAAAATTAAAGCTGAACCTTTGTTAATGGCGGAAAGATTCTGGCATAAAGCAATACCGCAGTATAATATCGGGTACATTGAACATGAACGATACTTTGATCAGTTTGAAAAAAATTATCCCGGAATATTTTTAGGAGGCAATTACCGGGGCGGAATATCTGTCGGTGACTGCATTAAGAGCTCCGGAGAAATGGCTTTGAAAATTAACAATGCATAATGCATAATGCACAATGCACAATGCATAATTAACAATTTAGACAAGAGGATAGTATAAATTTATTTTAATTATTAATTAAACAATGGAGATAAAATGAAGTTGAATAATCCTATTTTGGATAAAAGCTTTAATTTCTCAGTAAGAATTGTCAATTGTTATAAATATTTAATAAAACATGACAAGTATCTCCGGTCATTGTATGATCAATTAT
>JAWOJF010000073.1:0-4424 GCA_046481785.1 Ignavibacteriaceae bacterium
TGGTTTTGTACAGTTTCATAATCAATTTATTAAATTATTATAAGATAAAGTGTGAAAATAAGAAGTGCCGCTGAAACTCCCAATACCAGTGTGCCGGTACTGTATAAACGGTATCCTGTTTTTACATCCATTAAAGACATCTGTGTAACCACCCAGAAAAAACTATCGTTAGCATGTGAAACAACAATTGAACCTGCGCCTATAGCCAGTACAACAAGTGCTTTTTCTATCTCGGTAACAAAACCCAGTGTACTCATTAAAGGGGTCATAATGGAAGCAGTAGTAATAAGAGCAACGGTAGATGAACCCTGTGCTATTTTAATAGCGGCAGCCAGAAGGAATGGAAGCCATATCCCCAGATTTACTCCGGACAATCCCTGGCCTATTACCTCTGCTATACCGGAATTTTGCAATACTTTTCCAAATATTCCACCGGCACCGGTTATTAAAATTATAGTTGCTGAATCTCTTAAAGCCTTCCCTGCCCATCCGGAAGTTGAAAGCATATCATAGTTTAGTTTTTTTGGTAAAAGAAGTGCAAGCAGCATTCCAATAAATAATGCAATTACAGGCTCTCCAATAAATGAAATCAGCTTTGCTAAACTATTTCCGGAATCAGGAGACGGATTTAAAACAGATTTAACTACAATCAGAATAATAGGAATTAAAATTGGTAAAGAGGATTTTACAAAACCGGGGGCCGCTTTTAATCTTTCATTTATTTCTGACTCACTCAGTTCCGGGTCAGGTTCAATATATGTTCTGGAAGCATATTTTGCTGCAAAGAATAACGCAGGTATTAAAGCAAGAGCACTTATAAAGAACCCGAATAACAGTACAATTCCTATGTCAGCATTTAATATTCCTGCAGCAGCTACAGGTCCGGGGGTTGGCGGAACAAGAGTATGAGTTGCAGTCAATCCTAGTCCTAATGCAACCCCGGAGCCGGCAAGGGAAATACCTGCACGTTTAGTAAGACTTTTATTAAGCGGGGCCAGAAGTAAAAATCCGCTGTCTGCAAATACAGGGATTGAAACAATATAACCTATTATCCCCATACCTGTTGGAACGCGTTTCTTTCCCGTAATTCTTAATACCATCTCTGCCAGTCTGTAAGCTGCCCCGGTATTCTCAAGGAAGGCGCCGATAAGCACACCGAAGATAATTATCAAACCTATTTTCCCGAGTGTGCTCCCAAATCCCTCATTAACTGAAGCAACTATTTCATTAAATGGCATACCTGCAAAAAAACCATATACTATTGATACAATAAAAAGAGAGATGAACGGATGAATTTTTAACCTTGCCGTTAAAAATATAATCAGAATAATACTAAGGAAGAGGTATATAACAAGCATTATTTATAACCCTGAAAAGTTATTAAAATTTATATTCCCCTCTTCTTAGAGAACACAGGAGTCAACCTAAATTTCTAATGTATTTGTTTATATACACATTGTAATAAAAAATAACATCTTATTACATCCCTAACGGGATTCGGATTATTATTAATGCAGATCTCCTTTAACGAAAGAACCTGATTTACCAATCAGTAAATCGAGGTCTGCACCTTTATCAGCCTGCTGAACATGATCGAGATACAAACGCACATAACCTCTTTCTGTGTGTGGTTCCGGAGCCTGCCATGCTGCTCTTCGTTTACTTAGCTCTTCTTCAGGCACATCCAGATGCAGTTTACGGTTTGGCACATCAAGTTCAATTATATCGCCGTCTTTAACAAGTGCAAGTGTTCCGCCTATTGATGATTCGGGTGAAATATGAAGTACAACAGTACCATAGGCAGTTCCGCTCATTCTTCCATCTGAAATCCGTACCATATCTTTTACACCTTTTAAAATCAGTTTTTCGGGCAAATCAACATTTCCAACTTCAGGCATTCCCGGGTATCCTTTCGGACCAACGCCTTTAAGAACAATTACACATGTTTCATCTATATCAAGAGCAGGATTATCAATCCGCTCATGGTAATCTTCCATGCTTTCAAAAACAACTGCTCTTCCCCTGTGTATCATGAGCTCAGGTGTTGCCGCTGATGGCTTTATTACCGCTCCATTCTCACATAAATTTCCTTTCAGCACTGCAATACCAGCGGCAGGTTTTAAAGGATTTTTATATGATGTAATTACATCACTATTGTAACATACTGCATTTACATTATTCTCTTTAATAGTTTTGCCATTTACAGTTATAACATCATGAAGAATATCAGAAATTTCTTTAAGCACAACCGGTAAGCCGCCGGCATAATAAAAATCTTCCATAAGGTATTTACCCGAAGGCATAAGATTAACAAGAAGCGGAATATTACTGCCGAGTGTATCAAAATCTTCAAGAGTTAAATCAACACCAATTCTACCTGCAATGGCCAGCAGGTGAATCATAAGATTTGTGGAACCGCCCACTGCAGCATTAACAACTATAGAATTTTCAAAAGCCTTCCTGGTAAGAATACCTGATAAAGTAAGATCTTCATTTACCATTTCCACTATTCGTCTGCCTGAAAGCTGAGCCATAACTTTTTTACGTGAATCTACTGCAGGTATAGAGGACATACCCGGAAGTGTAAGCCCAAGCGCTTCAACCATAGTAGCCATTGTAGAAGCAGTACCCATAGTGTTGCAGTGCCCCTGACTTCTTGCGGCACAAATCTCAGCCTCCATCATATCGGCTTCAGAAAACTGCCCGGTTTTTTGTCTTTCTTTAATCATCCAGTTAAATGAACCGGAGCCTATAAACTCGCCTTTAAATCTTCCGCTAAGCATAGGACCGCCGGGTACTATTATAGTCGGCAAATCAACACTGCATGCACCCATTAACGTAGAAGGAGTGGTTTTATCACACCCGGTTAAAAGAACTACCCCATCTATCGGATTTGCTCTTATTGATTCTTCTACATCCATACTTACAAGATTGCGGAATAACATGGTAGTAGGACGCATTATGGTTTCACCAAGGGACATTACAGGAAACTCCAGCGGAAAACCTCCCGCTTCAAGCACTCCCCTTTTTACTACTTCAGCTATATCTCTCAGGTGTCCGTTACATGGCGTAAATTCCGACCATGTGTTGCATATTCCAATAACCGGGCGCCCGCGGAAATGATCATCCGGGTATCCCTGGTTTCTTAGCCATGAACGGTGGACAAAACCCATTTTATCATTACCGCCGAACCATTCCTGGCTTCTTAATTTTTTCTTTTCCATTCAGTAATTATCTCCTAATCCCATTGAAAGGCAAAATACATTATATCTTCATCATCAGTGTTTCTGATTGCGTGAGGTATATTTGCACCCAGGAAAAACAAATCGCCGTCAGTTCCGGTGTAAAACGATTCCCCTATCTGCATCTCAGCTTTTCCTTTTATCATAAGGACTATTTCCTCGGCCCGGTGAGTGTGCGGTTCGTGGCTTTTTATACCTGAATTTAATGTGGTTACATGCATTTCAAACCGCCTGAACATTGAGGTAGGACGTTCAAAATATTGTCTTATCCCTCCCTTATCATGAGGATTGAATTTAATATCATTCCAGTTTATCATAAAAGAAACCGCTGATTCAGCTTCTTCCTCATTACTTGTTATTTTTTTAGGATTATATTCAAGTACATAATAAACAACTTTATCTTTGCCTGTATTTGAAATACTAAATCTTTCACCGGGCATCAGGTAAACAATACTTCCGGGAACTAATAATTTACTCTCTCCTTTTATTGTTACTTCAGGTTCACCTTCTTTAATCATAATTAAAGTTTCGGCATCACCGGGTGACTTCACCTTGTCTAATGATTTGCCCGGCTCAAGTGATAAGACATAAACATCCAGATTTTCATTATCAGTAGTACTGCCGTTAAGTATCTGCTTCTTTTCATAATCATCAAATTTTTCAAACGATAACTGATTATATGAATAAACTTTTGAGAGTACCGTATCACTTTGAGCAGAAATTAATGAAGAAGAGAATAACAAAATAAATAAAATGCTTATTGCCTTCACTTAGTCTCCTGATATTTTTTTAGTCAATTTGGTAATAAAAAGATTTACCTCCAACAAGTCCTTCTTCCTTTACAGAGGCTGTGGAAATGAAAGACGGAGGAATAAATATTAATTTTATTGATTAACCCCATGTTTTAACATGGGGGAGCCTAAAGAACCATTACAGGGGCTTTAGCTCTGAACTGAAGCTAATTCAGGGCTAAAGCCCTATAATCTTTTCCCATATCCCCCAGGCTGAAGGGTCTGTTGCATAACTAATAATTTAAATGTCTTCTCCTTGAAAGAGACTGTTTATTTATTGCCACGACATTTATGTCGTGGTTTAGGATTCCAAATATTTTTGGCTTTAGCCCCCGAAGGGTCGGGACACGCACAATTAAGGCAAATTGTGGCTAAAGCCTCCATGCTAATT